>CAJLRE010000076.1 GCA_905208975.1 uncultured Collinsella sp.
GGTTAGAACGAGAGGCTGTCGTCGGTGTTGGCGGCTTCGCCGTCGGCGAGCACGTCGTTGCCGTCGACGTCCTTAAGGAGCACCGAGACCTTCTGCTCGGCATCGGACAGGCGGGTGCGCAGGCTTTTGAGGAGCTCGACGCCGCGGGTGTAGCTCTCGAGCGACTCCTCAAGCTCCATATCGCCCGACTCCAGGCTGCGGATGATGAGCTCCAGCTCCTGCGAGGCCTGCTTGTACGTAAGCTGCTCGACCGGGGTCTTCTCTGCCATATCTGTTTCCTTTCCTAAGGGTCTATCACTGCGAAACGCGGTCTACTCGACCGTATCGACCGTTGCTGCCACGTTGCCGTCTGCCATGCGCACGCGAATGGCGTCGCCAGGCTTAAAGGTCTTGGCACTCGTAGCCACACCATCATCGCTGTACGCGATGGAATAGCCGCGAGCAAGCACTTTGAGCGGCGACAGGGCATCGAGCGACGCTGCCGCACGGCTCAGGTCGGACGCTGGCTTGCTGAGCATCGTGCGCCCTTGATGCTCTAGGCGGGAACTCGCAAGCGTGAGCGCATGGCGCTTACCATCGAGCCCCGAGGTGCTTGTAATCAGACGCTCGGGCAAGCGCTCAAAGTTGGAGCGGAATGTCCCGACCGAGCGTACTATGGCGCCCGACAGGCGATCGGCAGTCAGCGCAAGCTCCGATTCGCGACGCTCGACCATAAATGTGGGGTCGTTGAGGCACGGGCGACACGCAGCGGCATCGAGCGCATCACCCAAGCGAGCCGTATAGGTATCCCAGTCACGGCGACCGCGCTGATCGAGCATCTCCAGGTCGACCTGGGCCGACCCAATCATCGATGCCATCGCGGCGCCCAGACGCTGATGGCGCGTCTCGAGCACGTCGGCCAACTCCGTCATAGCCGGCGCCACCGATTCTGCCGCTGCCGTTGGCGTGGAGGCGCGACGGTCGCTCACCATGTCGCAGATCGAGGTATCGGGCTCATGCCCAATGCCCGTCACCACAGGCACGGGACAGGCTGCCACCGCACGGGCAAGCTCCTCGTCGTTAAAGGTCATGAGATCCTCGAAGGAGCCACCGCCGCGCACCAGCAAGATGCAATCGGGTGCCGGCGTAATGGCAGCGGCGCGGCGCAAGCCTTCAATAAGCTCAGCCGGCGCACCCTCGCCTTGCACCTTTGCGCCCACGCAGACGAGCTCGACGAGCGAGTTGCGTCGGCGCAGCGTACGCTTGACGTCGTCGATTACCGCACCGGAAAGCGAGGTGACGACCGCCACGCGGGAGCAGAACACCGGGATGCGGCGTTTGCGCGCTTCGTCCATCAGGCCCTCGCGGCGTAGCTTTTCGGCCAGTTGCGCCACTTGTTGACGCAGCAGACCCTCCCCCGCCAGCGAGAACGAGCGGGCGACAAAGCTCATACGACCCGTGGGCTTATAGAGGTTGAAGCTGCCCTTAAAGCTCACCTGCATGCCGTCACGCAGATCGAAGGTACGCTTGAGATAGGCGCCCTTCCAGATGATGCAGTCGACGGCGGCCGAGTCGTCTTTAATCTGGAAGTAGCAGTGGCCGCTTCGGGCGTTGGGGCCACGGAAACCCGTGACCTCGCCCAGGACACTCAGCTGCGGAATGGCATCGAGCGCGCCGGCGGCGATCTCTACCGCTTGGCTCACGCTGAGCTCCTTGCGCTCCTGATCGTCCGAGCCGTCGAACTCGGCGGAAACGGCATTGCCGGTTAGATTCCAGCCTGCCACGCAGCCTCCTTTCGTCATCGTGCACAAGGGCTTCGGCCCTGCGCAAATTCAAGTCCAACACATAGTACAGCGCCGCGAGGACACGAATCCCCGCGGCGCCCAGCGACCCAATTTGTTATCGGTTGGAGTTTCTGTTGTAGCGAGCCATAAGATAGAGCAGCTGAATGATCGAAGTGAGCGCTGCGGCCACATAGGTAAGCGCGGCCGCTGTCAGCACCTTCTTGGCACCGTTGACCTGCTTGGAGCTCATGCCCGACTGCTCGATGTACGCCACGGCGCGGCGGCTGGCATCAATCTCGACCGGCAGCGTAACCAGTTGGAACAGCACGCTAAACGAGAAGAAGATCAGCGCGAGGGTCGTGAGCCCGGCAATGTTCATAAACAGGCCCAAGAGCAACACGATGGTCCAGGTGTTCTGGGTAAAGTTGACGACCGGCACGAGGGCGGTGCGAACCTTCATCATGGCGTAACCGCTTTGGCGCTGGGCGGCATGGCCCGCCTCGTGGCAGGCGACGGCAACGCTTGCGACCGACCCGCCCGAACGGTTGGCGTCCGAGAGATACAGGTTATTGTCCTGCGGGTTGTAATGGTCGGTGAGCTCGCCGGCGACACCCTTGATACCCACGGCGTTGCAGCCGTTGGCGTCGAGCATGCGGCGAGCGACCGTGGCGCCCGTGTCGCCGTCCGAGCGAACCTTGGACCAGGTTTTGTACGTCGAGTTGATATAGTTCTGTGCGGCAAGGCCAAGCACTGTGCAGACAAGAACAACCAGCAGGTACAGCGGGTCGATGCCAAAGCCGTAACCATAGTAATAGGGCATGCGAATTCCTCCGAATCGAGTTACACGTTGGAGGCATTCTACCCACTCGACTGACCAGCAAATCAACATCGATGTTTTGGCAATGTCAGCGAAAACGGTCGAGAGCGAGCAAGGTGACGTGAAAGAGAAGCGTCGCGTACTTTGGTACGCGAGCGACGATTGAACGTCAGATTGCCGCTCTCGGCCGTTTGCAGCGTCGAGCTGTTACGCGGTTTGGTAAAACCGCGTAACTATATACCTATAGCAATTCAATTTTGCCGTCCTTCACCGTCAGCCCCATATTGCCCGAGAGCAGATCGTCCAGGCGCGAACCCACAAGCTCAAAACGCCAGCCTTCGCGCAGGGGGCTCTGCTCGGGATGCTCAATATAGTCGGCCAGGTCATCGCGCGAGGCAATGACCGAGGTCGCCACGCCCGAGCGTTCGGCAACCAGGCGGATGAGCGCGTACATCAGGTCCGTCACGCTCTCCAACTCCGGAGAGATCTGGCGATGCCCGCGCACCATGAGCGGCAGGCGATCGTGCGGGCAGCTTGCGCCGCGCTTGATAGCCATGAGCGCACCGTCCACGTCGCGCTCCCCCAGCTGATCGGTGCCGCGGATGCTGCGGAACTCCTCAACGCGCACGGGATTGCGCTTAACGAGCGCAAGCAGCGTGTCGTCGGACATGACCCACTTGCGCGGGATGTTACGGCGCTCGGCGCGGTCCTCGCGCCAGGCGGCGAGCTCGCGCGCGATGCCCAGCTGGTGGCGGCTGCACGAGTTGATGCGCTTGACCTTGCGGAACGCCTCGTGGCGATCGGCGCGATAGTGCGACTCGTCAGTCAGCGGGCGCAGCTCGTCGAGCACCCAGTCCACGCGACCCAGCTCGCGCAGGCGGCTCATCATCTCGGTATAGGCAACGATCAGGTACTTGACGTCATCGATCGCATACTCAATCTGCTTATCGGTCAGCGGGCGGCGCGACCAGTCGGTCAGCGACTCGGTCTTGGGCAGCGAGACGCCGCAAAACGTCTGCACGAGCGCGCCGTAGGAAATCTGCTGGCGTTCGCCCAAAAAGGCGGCGGCCACCTGCGTGTCAAAAATCGGACGCGGCAGCACGCCCACGGTATGGAGCATAACCTCCATATCCTGCGAGCAGGCGTGGAAGACTTTGGTCACGCTCTCGTCGGCCATAAGCTCGGCCAGCGGCGACAGGTCGTCGATCACCAGAGGGTCGACCGCTACGCTCTCGGCAGGGGTGGCAATCTGGACCAGGCACAGACGCGGATGGAACGTGCGCTCGCGCAAAAACTCGGTATCGACGGCAATCGCGTCGAACTCACGGGCGCGCTGGCAAAAGTCGAGTAGAGCCTGATGTGTGGAAATGTACATATCAACCCATCGAATAAGGTTAGGCCCGAAAAACACGGGTAGGATATCGGCATTGCCTTACAACTATACTCGGTTAGTCACAGAACGGGAACGTAAGTATGCGCTGCCTTATCATCCACAACCCGGCATCGGGCCCCAGCTCAGATGAAATCTACGCGTTCACGCACGCCCTCGCGCAGGGCGGCGACGAGGTCGTGATGCGTTTTATCGGCGATGGCATGGAACCCGAGGACGCCGTGGCGGACGTGCGCGAGTTTGATCGCGTGGTGATTTCGGGCGGCGACGGCACCGTCTCCAACGTGCTCGACCAAATGCGCGGATGCGGCGTCCCCACGCTCGTCTTCCCCTCCGGTACGGCCTGCCTGTTCTTCAATAACATCGGTAATGCCCCCGAGGCAGCGGCACTTGCCAAGGCCTGCCGCGCCGGTCGCACGGTCAAAGTAGACATGGGCGAGCTCTTTTGGCTCGACGAGAACGGCAACGAGAAGCGCCACGGCTTTATCATCATCGCCGGCTCGGGCTTCGACGCCGAGATCATGATGAAGGCCGCCCCCACCAAAAACGACATCGGCGAGATCGCCTACTTCCTCTCCGCGCTCGCCACGCCCAACCCCACGGTGGCGCACTTTACCATCGAGCATGACGGCATTGTCGAGGAGCTCGATGGCATCTGCTGCATGGCCGGCAACACCTCGGTCATCCAAAACGACATCAACCTGTTCCCCGATTGCCGCATGAACGACGGCATGGTCGACATCGCGGTCATCGAGCCCGTAAAAACCGTGCAGCTGCTCCCGACCGTGATCACCGCCGCGCTCGACCCCGCCGGCAAGGTGCTCGGTCGTCCGCAGTTTAAGATCATCCAGACCAAGGAAGCCAAGATCACCTGCACCCCGTCGCTGGGCATGCAGTTCGATGGCGAGATTATCTCCAGCAATTCGGGCGTCTTTGGAGCCCGCGCGCTTCCGCAATGCCTCGACCTCATCGTCGACGAATTCTCACCGCTCGGAAAATAGGAGGACCCCATGAACGACAATCCCCTGATCGGCTTTATTGTCATCGTCTTGGCCATGCTCGTCGGTTACGCCATCAACGTGATTCACCGCCGAAAGAAGTAAATCCACATTGGTATGATATTCATCCAGTTATCGACTCTCCCGCTGTTTATGCAAATCCTAAACAGCGGGAGAGTTTTCTTTTTGAGCGCCGTCTAATGCTTTATTCAGCTACAGTAAATGCAGGGTGCCTTTATTTAACTAAAGCTATATAATGAGTATTATTATCCGTTCATCGTATATTTCTTCACGCTCATCGAGTAAAAGCTGTTGTCGAATGAATACTCTTTACACTTCCTTTAGGCTAGTAGATGTATTTATTAGCTGAAACTCCGTACGGTTTCGCGGGGTTTCAACAGTTGGGAGGGATTATGAGGTTTACTCATCCTGTCAACACGCTCAAGAAGCTCGGCTGCGGCCT
The DNA here is from genome assembly GCA_905208975.1 of uncultured Collinsella sp. Lineage (GTDB taxonomy): Bacteria > Actinomycetota > Coriobacteriia > Coriobacteriales > Coriobacteriaceae > Collinsella. Next base: position 5,432 of record CAJLRE010000076.1, read on the forward strand.
TGCGTTTGGAGCAGCGGCCATCATGGCCATGCCGACTTCGGCGCTCGCCTGCACCCAGATCTACATGGGCAGCAAGCTCACGGCCGACGGCAACACGTACTACGGCCGTTCCGAGGACTTCGGTCCGCGCTACATCAAGCACTTTGGCATTGAGCCCGCACACAAGGACGGCAACGAGTACACCTCGGTCGAGTCCGGTTTTGAGTACAAGTCCAAGGGCGCAACCTACCGCTACACCTTCGTTCGCGACAACCCCTCGCAGTGGGAAGATCGCTACGACGCATATTCCGAGGCAGGCATCAACGAGAAGGGCGTCTCCTGCTCTGCCACGTTGAGCACCTCCTATAACGAGAAGGCCGAAGAGGCCGACCCCATCACCGAGGAGACTGGCATTGGCGAATACAACTACGCCAGCGTCATTCTGGGCGAGAGTGCCACGGCCCGCGAGGGTGTCGAGCTCCTCGGCAGCCTGATTGACGAGCAGGGCGTCTGCTCCAACGACCAGATCATCATTGCCGACAACAACGAGACCTGGTTGTTTGCAGCGCTTTCCGGCCATCAGTGGATCGCCATGAGGCTCACTGACGATATCGCCTCGCTCAACCCCAACATCGGCAACCTCACCTATGACGTCGACCTCGACGACACCGAGAACTGCCTCCACTCCGAGGGCATCGAGTCTATGCCTAAGGAGAAGGGCTTTGCCGAGTACACCGACGGCAAGTTCGACGTCGCCAAGACCTACGGCGAGGAGATTGGCGAGGCCGGCATGCACCAGTGGTCGCGCTATATCCAGGGCCGCAATTACTTCATGGCTCCGCTTGCTGAGGGCACCGACTACGAGATCGTCAAGGACGAGCGCGAAGACGCTCGCGCGACGACCGGCGCCCTGATCCACGAAATGCAGCCGCTGTTCTTCCAGCCCGGCAAGTCTGACTGGAACACCTTTGAGATGATTCGTTCCTTCGCCGCTCGCGGCGAGAATGTCGCCGGCCTCAACGCCAACACCGACGGCGCCTATGCCATCGGCTCCAACCGCAACACCGAAATCCACACCTTCCAGATCCGTCACGGCATGGACCCCGAGATCGCGACCATCCAGTGGGAGATGCTCTCCAACGCCGAGTTCTCCGTCGCTATCCCCCTCTATTCCGCACTGCTCACCGAGGTCAGCCCCTACTTCAGCGATCAGGATGTCTCCTTCGATCACTGCGAAGAGGAAGACGTCGTGAACAACGAGGAGCCCAAGAACTCCATCAACTACGTCCTCATGGACATCAACACGCTCGCCTATGAGAACCGCGACCACTGCGCCACCGGCGTCCGCGCCTATCTCGACGCCCTGCAGAAGGAACTCATCGAGCAGAACCTGACCGTCGACGAGGCCATGCAGGCCGAAGAAGGCACCGAAGCCCGCACCGCCCTGGCCAACAAGGCCGGCAAGGCTGCAACCAAGAACACCTATGTTAAGTGCAAGGCCATGCTCGAGGAGATGCGCGACTACCTCCAGGAGAGCGATTTCTCCGAGGAGTTCGTCCCGAGTGACTACGATGCTGACAACGACTGCCTGGTCGAGTCCATCACCTACGCCGACGAGGCCCTTTCCGATGAGGACGTGGCCGAGCCCGAGGCCGAAGAGGAAGAGGTCACCGAGGAGAAGTCCGAGGGCAACAACATGGCCGCCATGGCCGTTGGCGCCGTCGTCATCATCGGTGTCTGCGCCTACGTGATCTATCGTCGCAAGAAGGCCTAAGGCCCTCATGTCTTAGCTGAGCGGACAAGGCAGC
>CAJLRE010000077.1 GCA_905208975.1 uncultured Collinsella sp.
AACAGGAGGCCACTTAATGTGGCCTCCGTCGTGAGCAGGACTGTAGAGCAGGAAAGTTCATATGCGGCCGTTGGCGCCCGGGCAGCGCCGGGGATCGCACCTTTGCGGCTACAGCGTCATGTTTGGATCGGCGTCGACGTCGAACGGCGAGATTTCACCTCGGTCGAATTTACGGCGGGCGACCTCCGCGATCATGGCAGCGTTATCGGTGCACGCCGAAAGCGGCGGTACCGTCACGCGGATCCCCTGACGCCCAAGCTTCTTGATCATCATCTCGCGCAGATGCGGATTAGCCGAGACGCCGCCGCCGATGCAGTATTCCTTGCATCCGGTGGCATGCAGGGCGTTTTTGGCCTTCTTGTACTGAACGTCAAAGACGGCTGCCTCAAACGAAGCCGCCAGATCGGGCAGGTGAATCGTGCGCCCGGCCTTGGTCTCCTGCTCGATGTAGAGCGTCACGGCCGTTTTAAGACCCGAAAGCGAGAAACGATAGTCTCCCCTGCTGTTAAGCGCGCGAGGAAAATCGATCGCCTTGGGGTTGCCCGTCTCGGCCAGCTTGGAGATGATGGGGCCACCGGGATAGCCCAGACCCAACGCCTTGGCTACCTTGTCGAAGGCCTCGCCCACAGCATCGTCGAGTGTCTCACCAAGCACCTCGTAGTCGCCCCATGCCTTCACGTGCACGAGCATGGTATGACCGCCCGAGACGAGCGTGAAGATAAACGGCGGCCTGAGATCGGGCTGCGCCAGCAGATTGGCGAACAGATGGCCCTCCAGATGGTTGACGCACACGAGCGGTTTACCGGCGGCATAGGCAAAGCCCTTGGCGAAGGCGACGCCCACTACCAGAGCACCCACCAGGCCCGGACCCTGTGTCACGCCAACAGCGGCGAGTTCGCTCGGCGCGATGGCTCCGCCCTCAAGACCAAGCGATGCTGCGGCATCCTCGAGCGCCGCATCCACGACACTCACAATCACCTCAACGTGTTTGCGCGAGGCGATCTCGGGCACCACGCCGCCAAAGCGGGCGTGAAAATCAATCTGTGTCGACACCTGGTTGGCCAGCATATTGCCATCCGCATCGATAATCGCCACGGCCGTCTCGTCGCAGGAGCTCTCGATAGCGAGCACTAGGCGGCGGCGCTCAATTTCGGCACGCTCCCCCTCGGAGCGCCCAGGCGCAGGCAGCGGCCATACGCGCTGCTCTGCCGCCGTCGGCTCGGGCGAGGCGTTATCGACCGGAAGCACGAGGGGAAGTGGGGCCGTCATGACGATGGCGTCCTTGCCGGCACCATAATAGCCGCGGCGCCATCCTGCCTCGGTAAAGCCCAGAGCGTTATAAAGCGCGATCGCTCCCTTGTTGTCGTCCTCGACCTCGAGCGAAGCCGTGGTGCAGCCGAGCATCTGGGCATCATAGCTCACATGCGACAGCAGCTTGCGGGCAATGCCCTCACGGCGATGTGCCGGGTCGACGGCGACATCCAGAATCTGCACATCACCGTCCACGACCATACCGCCGGCAAGGCCCAGCAGCTTGCCGTCGTCGTGTGCCACCCACCAACTACGCGGCGCAGCGACGTCCTCGCCCAGTTCGGACAGGAACATGCCCGGCGTCCACGCCTCGTGTCCGGCACCTTCAAAGCAGGCAGCCTCTAGCGCGCTCGCGCCCTCGGCATCCGCCGCGCCCATGGGACGGAACTGCAGATGACGACCGGCGAGCTCATCGGCAACGCCCGTAATTTCGCTCTGTGCACTCTCAGCAAGACCAAGACGCTTGCGCTCGTTTTCCTCGGCATCCGAAAGGCGCGTGTAAATCGGCAGGACGCGAGCCGGATCGCCGTCACCCGCAGCGTGCGCGAGCAGCAAGCCCTCGCCCGAAGGCCACCACAGGTCTCGCTCCACGCAGCGGGCGGTCTCGTCCTCACCCAGCAGCTTGCCATAGCGCACGAGACCGTCACCGGTCAGCTGAACCTGATCCCAGTCCGCTGCTCGGCGCCACTCATCGAGCGCCACGGCGGCCTTGACCACGTGTTCGCGCTCAAATTGACGCTCGGGTCCCTCATCGACCAGCATATACAGCGCCGGATATACCTCGCCGCGCATAGCATCGGCCAAGATACCAAGCTTGCCGCGCACGCCAGCCTTCCACGCCGTCCAAGCGCAAGCATCGAGCGTCGACACGCCCAGTAGCGGAACATTGGCACCACGCGCGAGGCCCTTGGCAGTGGAGATGCCGATGCGCACGCCCGTAAACGACCCCGGGCCGCGGCCGACCACGTAGCAACCAACATCGCTGCGATCCAGACCGGCTTGAGCCAGCACGCCATCAACGGTATTCACGAGCTCAACGTTGGCGTGACGGCGACACATGTGATCGCCACTCACGAGCTTCGTCTCGCCCGTCTGCCCATCAATCCATCTTGCCGCGCAGGCAAGCATGTCGGTCGAGGTATCGAGCGCCACCACCAGCGCGTTGTCGTTATGCAAGCTCATCTTGTACAGCCTTATCAATCAAATGGGAAAGCTCCATTGCGCGGTCACCGTGCGCCTCGAGCGTTATCGTTCGCACATCGCTGTCGCCCTCATCACGCTTGAGCGTCACCGAAAGATACTCATCCGTCAGCTCGTCTTGGAATTGTTCGCCCCATTCCAGCAGGCAAGCACCCTCATAGCCCAGCACATCGAAAATGCCCGTATCCTCGAGCTCGTAGGCATGCTCCAGGCGGTATAGATCAAAGTGAAACAGCGGAATACGACCTTGATCGTGAACGGCCATGAGCGCAAACGTAGGGCTCGTAACCATATGCCCATCGCCCAGCCCGCGCGAGACGCCCTTGGTAAAGTGAGTTTTGCCCACTCCCAGGCCACCGGTCAGGATAAGCACATCGCCGTCCTCAAGGCACGGTGCAATTAGCTCGCCAAAGTACTCCGTATCGGCAGCGCAAGTCGTTTTGTAAGTACCTACCCCCAGGCGCTCCAGGGACATATATGCTCCTTATTATTCCGAGGCGTCCTCTGGCGCGGGATGTCGCTCCAGATAGTCGCCCAGCATCTTAAAGTCTTCCTCCAGCAGCTCCTGCCACGCCGGATTGCGCAGCGCTGCTGCCGGATGGAACGTGGGCATTACCACAAAATGCCCCATCTGGTGGAACCTGCCGCGCAGCTTAGTAATGCCAATCTCGGTCTTGAGCACAAAGTGCGTCGCGGGGTTGCCGAGCGTCACAATAATATCGGGCCAGATGCTTCGAATCTGCTCACGCAAAAACGGCGAGCAAGCCAGCACTTCCTCGGGACGCGGATTGCGGTTTCCCGGCGGGCGGCACTTAAGCACGTTGGCAATGTAGACGTCTTCGCGTTTGAGCCCCGCCAGCGACAAAATGCCGTTGAGGTCCTCGCCTGCCGCCCCCACAAAGGGCTCGCCCTGCAAATCCTCATTGCGGCCCGGCGCCTCGCCAATAAACATCACGCGAGCGTGGGGGTTTCCCACGCCAAACACGATGTTATGGCGCGACTGGTAGAGCTGGCAGAGGTGACAATCGCCCAGAACGGCCTCAATTTCCTCGAGTGCGACCTCACGTGGCGCCTGATGGGTATGGCCGGGAATGTGCATGACGCCCATGGCGACTCCTACACGTAGACCTTGTCGAGGCGCATGCCAAAGCCGCAGGCGACCTCGTAGTTAATCGTGCCGCGCAGTCGGGCCATCTCGTCCATAGTGATCTCGGCATCGCCATCGCGGCCGACAATAATCATCTCGTCACCATATTCGGCCTCGGGAATCTCGTGTGCCGGGTTGGACTGAATGGCGACCATAAACTGGTCCATGCAGATATTGCCAACCTGATGCACGCGCTCGCCGCGATACAGCACATCCATACGATTGGAAAGCGTACGCGATAGGCCATCGGCATAACCGATCGGCAGCGTGCAGATCTGAACGCGCGTACGCGGTACGCGGTAGGTAAAACCGTAGCCCACGCCCTCGCCCATCGCAGGATGCGCCACGCGCGTCACACGCGCGTGGACGCTCATGACGGGATCAAGCTGCATCACGCGACCACTCAGCTCACATGGCTGCAGACCATACAAACCGATGCCGGCACGAATCATGTCAAAGTGCATTGAAGAATCGAGCATCGAGGACGGCGTATTGGCACAATGCACGATACCGCATTCAAAACCTGCGTCCTTAATGGCCTGAACGGCCTCGGTAAAACGCTGGCACTGCAGCTTGTAGTCCCAACCCGAAGGTTCATCGGCCGTGGCAAAGTGCGTAAATACGCCGTCGCACTGGATGCCGCGATGGAAACTGATGCCGCGTACAAAGTCGAGCACCTGTGTGTAGTGAACACCGATACGATTCATGCCCGTCTCGATGGCAAGATGGTACTTGCCCACCTTGCCCGCCGCGACGGCGCATTCGCCATACGCAAGAGCAAAATCGGACGTATAGACCGAGGGCATGATATCGAATTCGAGCAATGCAGGAATAGCCTCGATAGGCGGCTCACTTAGAATCAGGACGGGCTTAGTAATCCCGCCCTGACGGAGCCCAACGCCCTCGTTAACCGTCGCCACGGCAAACATGTCGGCACCGGCCGAATACATGATCTTGGCACACTCAACAGCTCCATGACCATAAGCATCGGCCTTGACCACGCAGCACAGGCGCTGACGCGGATTCAACAAGTTCTTATAGGCCCTCGTGTTGCGACGGAGCGCCCCGCGGTCGATCTCGACCCAGGACCAGCGCGTCAAATCGGCTTTATTCATGATTAGTCATCCGACCCTTCGTCCATGATTCCCAGATCTTCGAGCGCATCCTTTGCCGCCAGCTCCATGGCAGGACCGATCAAGTCGATAAGATCGGTCGCGATGACGCTCTTCTCACCATACTCCGTCGCCGCGGCAAAACCGGCGTAGCTGTGAAGTGCGACGGCGTACGAATACAGCAACTCCCAACGATCCATCTCGTCGCGCATGGTGGCAAGCGTGCCGGCCAAAATACCCGCGAGAACATCACCCGAACCGGCAGTTGCCAGAGAAGCCGGACCCGAGAGCGGCAGCAGCACACGCTCAACGCCACAGATAGCCGTCGTCGGCCCCTTGGCAATGACCACCAGATTGTCGGAGCCTGCAGCCCAGACAACCTTCTGCGCGGCCGCAATCGCGGTACCAAGGTCGTTCACCTCGTCACCGGCAACCAGGCGCGAAAGCTCACGATAGTGCGGCGTCATAACCAACGGCTGCTCGCGGCGATACATCTCGGGGTTACTATCAATACCGTCAATGGCAATCTTAGCAAGGCAGTTGAGTGCATCGGCGTCCAAAATTAGCGGTACATCAAGCTCGAGCAAGCCCGAAACCACCTGCATAGCGCCGGCAGACGTCGTCATACCGGGACCGCACAGCACGCAGCTGTACTTCTTTGCGATCTCGCACACCGTCATGCGCGCAGCGGCGCCAAAGGAGCCGCGGGAATCAGACGGAATAGCAAAGACCGGAATCGAAGGAAGTGCCATGCGAATGAGATTGGCGCAGGCGTCAGGAGCCGCGACTGCCACGTAACCAGCACCCGCGCGAGCTGCAGACTTGGCCGCCATAATGGCAGCACCAGGATATTGCGCAGATCCGGCGACAATAAGCACGGAGCCACGGGAATACTTATCGATATTCGATGGTAGCGGAGCAAAGTAATCAACTAAGTCACCGGGCTCGACAATCTCGGCGGCGTGGTCGACATCATCGATGACCTCGTCAAGACGGTCGTAAAGATTGCCGCAGATCAAATCGCCAGCATACTCAGGACCATCAGCGCTATACAGACCAATCTTGGGCGCAATCATCGTCACCGTGCGCTCGGCACGAATGCAGTCGTCATCAACAACGCCCGTCTCTGCATTCAGGCCCGAGGGGACATCAATGGATACGACACAATCGGCGCATTCATTGACCGTAGGAATCCAAATGGAGAACGGCGCACGCAGATTCCCGTGGAAACCGGTACCAAAAATGGCATCGACAACAACATCGGCCTTATCGATCAAAACCTCGAGTTCATCACGCGAGGGGCCGACGCAAACGTGCACATCGCGGCCGGCAGTACGACGAGCAACATGACGTGCCAGAGCAGCAGGAATCTCATCCGGTTCAACCGGAGAAACGATATCCACGTCCACACCCTTATGGCTCAGGATATCGGCGGCAACCCAACCGTCGCCGCCATTATTACCAAAACCGACCAAAACGAGAACCCGATCGGGATTGAGCTTCAAGACCTCGTTAGCGGCAAACTCACCCGCTAGCTCCATAAGCTCGGCCTTCGAAGTCCCTTCGCGTTCGATGATATCCTCGAGACGAACGACTTCTTCGGTACTCAAAACCGGTTTCATCTATGCTCCTAGCGTATCTTGCGAAGCATCGCCCAGGTGCTCCGTCAATGCTGAATTCTGCAGCTGCTCGAGCTCATCTAATACAGAGCGAGCCTCTTTAAATGTCTGCGCAACGCGTTTCTTGGTGCTCACCTTTTCATCTTTTGGCTTAGGCCGAGCATCTTCGGTAATCGCGATGGCATTCGCAACGGCCAAGTCTCCCGTAAGCGTAATGGAAAGAGCGACCTCAACAACGCCCAGTTCTTGAGCGATCTCGAGAGCACGGCCCGAAAGCAGCGCCTTCGGTTTGCCGAGTTTATCACGCGTTACCGAAACATCCTTGCGACCCACGCCTTGACTAAAACCCGTGCCGAGAGCTTTAAGCACCGCCTCGCGCGAAGCAAAGCGGCTCGCATAGTGAGCAGCGGGACGCGATGATGCATCGCAATACGCACGCTCTTCTTCGGTAAACACACGCCGAGCAAACGACGGCGTCTTTTCAAGAATTGATTTCATGCGGGAAATCTCGACGATATCAACGCCGATACCAGCTTCAGCCATGTTCACCTCCATATCGCACAGACTAAGTTATTGTAGCCCGTTCACAGAAGATGCGACAAACGAGGGTTATAAAACACAGCTACTATGTGAGACAAATTGCCCGAGATACAAAAAAGGGGGAGGCCGCGAGGCCTCCCCCCTTCTTCAAGTCTTGCGACGGCTCGGTGCCGTCCACCGGTCAGCGGCGCCCTGGCCTCCCACGGGCTGGCC
>CAJLRE010000078.1 GCA_905208975.1 uncultured Collinsella sp.
GTCGCCAAGAGCACGGTCATCGTGCCTCCCGAGGAGACCAAGCCCGAGGAAAAGCACGGCAAGACCAAGCCCGAGGGTTCCAAGTCCGAGGGCACGAAGACAACCAAGACCGTTGCAGTTGCAGCCAAGGGAGCCAAGACCGTCGGCAAGCTCGCGGCAACCGGCGACACCTCGAACGCAGCCATCGTGGCAGCCGCCCTTGCGGGAACAGCCGCCATCGCCGCAGGCGCCCTGGCGAGTCGCAAACGCTCGTAAACACTTTTTCGCACAGGACGGGTGGATCGCAGCCCTTGCCTTCCCCGTCTACTTCTTCGTAGCGTAAGGGCAAGGCTGCAAAAGCTGAACAATAAAGCGCGGAGTCGCCATGCGGCCCCGCGCTTTTCTTTTAGCGTCGGTCCCTGCGCCGGCGTGCGGCCTATTTCTCCCCCATTTTGGCCATTTTGCCCTCCAAACGGCACTACCGCCGGCAACATCCAGCAGATACGCTGAACCTAGCCGTATAGGCCCTATGAGAACGGGAGCAACCATGGCAGCCTTGTTCACGACCCCCAAACGCAATGACACTACCGCCGGAACCCATGTTGCCGAACCCGACGTTCGCCGTCGCATAGGACTCGCGCACGGCAGCTGGCGCCGCGTGACGCGCCGCATCGTCGTAGGCGCCGTGTGCGCGCTCACGGTGAGCTCGCTGCTCATGCCGAGCGTCTCGCTCGCGGCGGAATGGGTCAAGGTCGGCGAAACCAAATACAACGCCGGCACTGCGGCGGGCGACGAGACCGGCACCTGGTCGTGGGACGGCGCCGACGACTTGAAGCTCAACAACTATAACGGCGGCGAGATCCAGGCCGCAGGCAAGCTCAACGTGAATTACTCGGGAAACAACATCGTCACTGCCGACTGGATCGAAGGCATCAAGGCTTCTCATGGCAAGAATGAGAACGCCGAGCTCAATATCCAAGGCGACGCGGGCAGCACGCTCAGCGTGACATCTACTGAGGACGCTATCCTCTCCACGGGTAATATCAACATCGACGGAGCCGGATCCGTCAACGCCACGAGCGCTGGGTTTGATGCCATCGACGCCGAGGGCGATCTCGCTATCAAAGGTTCGGGCAACGTCAACGCCACGGGCGTATCGGATGGCATCAGGGCAAACGGCAATATCACGATTGACGACAGCGGGGCCGTCACCGCCAGGGCTACCAAGGACAAGGGTATCGGAACCGACAAGAACCTCACCATCAAGGGTGGCGGCACAGTCGAGGCAAGCTCAGCCGATGGTGAGGCCATTTGGAGCGGCGGCAACATCAATATCTCGGACGGCAGCCAGGTCAAGGCGAGCTCCGAGAAAGACGCCGCCGTCGAGGCCAAGGGCAGCCTCGCAGCCACAAACGCCTCCCTCAACGCAAACGGTGTTGAATATGGCGTCTATGCCCACAAGGGCATCACACTCGATCATGCAAACGTGACAGTCCGCGCAAGTAAAGGCAGATACGGTGACGCCATTGCCCTCTTCACCTACCAAGACGATATCGTCGTCAAGAACGGCTCCACCGTGGACGCGTTTGCGGAAGGCGAGGTTTCGGCTGCATTCTCCACCAGAAACGATCGACCCAACGAGGAGGGTGGCCACATCTACATCAGCGACTCCGTTGTCAAGGCCATAGCCCGCTATGTCGAGAACGGCGACGGCCCCATCCCCTACAGCGAAAACCAAGATGGTGAGACGAGCCCCGAGCCCCAAGGCGAGAACATCGGCATCATCGCCCAGACCAGCGAGGGCGTCACACCCGCAGTCATCTCGATCATCCGCAGCAAGGTAACGGCCGAAGGAGATACAGCGGCAATCTTTGCCCGTGCCATGAGCGCTGACGGCAAGACAATCGGCACCATCAAGATTGAGAACGCCGCCATCCAGACGCCCGAAGGCGGCAAGGTCATTGACTATCGCAAGCTCCGTGACGGCATCTACGAGGCAGGCCAAGCCATCGGCACGGGCGACGCTGTGATCGACTCCCCCTATAACGAAGCTGTCGCCAAGAGCATGGTCATCGCACCTCCCGAGGTAGCCAAGCCGGAAGACCCCAAGCCCGACGAGACCAAGCCCGCAGAAAGCAAGCCCGCGGAGTCCAAGCAGAACCCCAAGCCTGAGTGCTCAAAGCCGACCAAGGCCGTTGCGGCTTCAATCACGAAAGCCAAGACTACCGGCGTGCTCGCGGCAACCGGCGACACCTCGGGTGCGGCCATCGTGGCAACCGTCCTTGCGGGAACAGCCGCTATCGCCGCAGGCACCATGGCGAGCCGCAAGCGCTCTTAGACGCCTCTGCGCACATGGCAGCTCCCGCGAAGGCCCCGAGTCCCAGCATCGTTTAACAACGCCACCGCCGAGCTCCCCTCCGGCGGTGGCGTTTTCCATATGCGTCCGCAGGGTATGCACGAGATTGTCTTTGGTCTAGCCCAACCTGCATGAGCCGGCGTGCGACAATGGGGGCCGTCGATATCACAACGCCGAGAGAAGCCCGTCATGGAAGCGCATCAAAAGCAGATAACCGTTCATGCACAGCATGCCGAAAGCGCACCAGTCATCTATCTTCCCGTGGTCATGGGCGACGGCACGGAGGTTTATGAACGCTGCCGAGAGCTCAACTGCCCGCCCTTCACGCTTGTCGGCATTGGCAGCCTCAACTGGAATCGCGAGCTGAGCCCCTGGGTATGCGACGGTACCGTGCGCGATGCCGAGCCCTTTGGTGGACAGGCCGCTGGTTTTCTTGACGAGTTGTTGAAGCAGATAATCCCAGAGGCCGAATCATCGCTCCCGCAACCGCCCACCTGGCGCGGCGTTGCCGGCTACTCGTTGGCGGGTCTTTTTGCACTGTGGGCACTTTGGCAAACAGATGTCTTTGAGCGCGCGGCGAGTGCATCGGGGTCGCTGTGGTTCCCCGGCTTTATCGACTACGCGCGCGAGCGCACGATGACAGCTACGCCCGACGCCGTCTATCTGTCACTCGGCAAAAAGGAAACCAAGACGCCCAACCGCATGATGCGGCACGTACTCGACGATACGCGCGCGATGGAAGAGCTGTTTATCGAGCGTGACATTCCAACAACGCTGGAGCTCAACCCCGGCAATCACTTTACCCAAACTGACCTGCGCATGGCACGCGGCATCCACTGGATACTGACGCATTAAAAATGGCATCCACGCGTACATACGCATGGACGCCATTTTTAATTTGGCTGAACGCAGCTGCTATTCAGCAGTCTCCTCAAGCTCGGAAGTATCGAACTCAAAGTCGTTACCGGGCAGGATGGCGTTGAGCACAATGCCCACCAGCGAGCCCACGGCAAGGCCCGAAAGCGAAATCGTCACGCCGCCCAGCTCCAGCACGATGGCACCGGCGGTACTGTAGGCAATGCCGAGCGAAAGCACGAGCACCAGAGCCGCCACCAGCACGTTGCGGTTGTTCTGGAAATCAACCTGGTTCTCGATGAGGTTACGTACACCAACGGCGCTGATCATGCCGTAGAGCACGAGCGACACACCGCCGATAACGCATGCCGGCATGGCGGCAATCACCGCAGCAAACTTGGGGCAGAACGAAAGCACAATGGCGCAGCAGGCGGCAATGCGAATCACACGTGGGTCGAACACACGCGTCAAGGCAAGCACGCCGGTATTCTCGCCATACGTCGTATTGGCGGGGGCGCCAAAGAGCGATGCCAAGATGGTCGCCAGGCCATCGCCGAGCAGGGTACGGTGCAGACCGGGATCGGCAATGTAATTGCGTTCGCAGGTAGAGCCAATGGCGGAGATATCGCCGATATGCTCGATCATAGTTGCAAAGGCCAGCGGCATGATGGTGATGATGGCCGTCGTGGCAAGACCGCTATCGAACTGCGGTCCAAAGAGCGCAAACACGGTGTTGTCCCACACGACGGGCAAGCCAACCCAGGGGGCGGCTGCGACGCCAGAGAAGTCGACCTCGCCCAGCGCGGCCGCAACGGCATAGCTCACCACAACGCCCAGCAGAATCGGCACGATCTTGACCATGCCACGGCCCCAGATATTGCAGATGACGATCACGGCCACAGCGACAACGGCAACAAGCCAATTGGTCTGGCAGTTGGCGATAGCAGAGCTTGCCAAGATCAGGCCGATGGAAATGACGATGGGACCGGTCACCACCGGCGGGAAGAAGCGCATGACGCGCTTGGCGCCAAAGGCGCGGAACAGCGTTGCCAGCACCGGATAGAGCAGGCCGGCGCAGGCAACGCCCAGACAAGCGTAGGGCAAAAGCTCGGCCTCGCCGTTGGGTGCAATGGCGACATAACCCGCGATAAAGGCAAACGACGAGCCCAGGAACGCGGGCACCTTACCGCGCGATAGAAAATGAAACAGCAGCGTGCCGATGCCGGCGAACAGAAGCGTCGCCGAAACGGAAAGGCCGGTGAGCACGGGCACGAGCACCGTGGCTCCGAACATCGCAAACATGTGTTGCAAACCCAACACAAACATGCGCGGGCGGCCGAGCGACGATGCATCGTAGATGGCATCGGTGACGGCGGGCGTCGAAGACTGGGACATGGAAGTCCTTTCGAATGGAAGGGCGATCAGGCATATCGGATAACCTGCCCGAACGATACGATCCGAACCATTGTACGCGATATGCAGTACCTCGCACGCGCCGCCACCTGCAAACGCTAGCGCTATTTCCAAACGCGCTCGGCAATACGCCTGACCAGCGCAATCTTTGCCCACTGCTCGTCCTCGGTCAGCTTATTGCCAATCTCGCAGCTGGCAAAGCCACACTGCGGAGACAGATACAGGTTCTCGAGCGGCACGTACTTTGCCGCCTCGCGGATGCGCTCGACGATAGCATCCTCGTTCTCGAGCTCTGCCGCCTTGGTGGTCACCAAGCCCAGCACGACCTTCTTGCCGGGAGCAACGTACTTGAGCGGCTCAAAACCACCGGCGCGGGGCGTGTCGAACTCCAGATAGAACGCGTCAACGTCCTCATGCGCAAACAGGTACGGCGCGATGGGGTCGTAGCCGCCCTCAAAAGCATAGGTGGAATGATAGTTGCCGCGGCACACGTGCGTGTTGATGACCAAATCGTCAGGCTTGCCCGCGATGGCGGCATTGTTGAGCGCCACGCCCAGCTCGGACACCTTTTGCAGGTCGACCGGGCTCATGCCGGTTTTGGCGACAAAATCGGTATCGCAGTAGATGCCCCAGGTGCAGTCATCAAATTGGATGTTGCGGCAGCCCGCGGCATACAAGTCGGCGATCACCGTACGATAAGCGGCTGCAATGGCGTCGGCAAGTTCCTCATCGGTCTTATAGACAGCGCGCAGGCTCTCCTGCTGGCCGTCGCAGCGGTCGAGCGTGACTTCGGAGAACGTCTGGATCGGCGCCGGAATGGTTTGCCGTGCGACCTGGCCCTCCCCCTCAAGCGCCTTGACGAACTTAAAATGCTCGACGAACGGGTGGTTCTCGCCGCTAATGGAACCGGTAACCACGGCGGTGTCGGCCGTCGTCTCCTCGTCATGGAACATATAACCCGTGCGTGAGGTGCGGCGCTCAATACCGTTAAGGCCCCACATAAAATCGAGGTGCCAGTAGCTGCGGCGGAACTCGCCATCGGTGATCACCTGCAGGCCGGCGGCCTTCTGCTTGGCCACCAAATCGCGAATGGCATCGTCCTCGACGGCCTTAAGGCCGGAAGCGTCGAGTTTACCCGCGACATAGGCGGCACGGGCGTCCTTTACAGCCTGCGGACGAAGAAAGCTGCCGACGATATCGGCGCGAAACGGCGCGTTCGGTTGAATCGAAGTGCTCATAGATATCTCCCTTTGCATTGGTTGCTTTACTGGGACAGAGTATGAGCGCTCATATGGCTATCGTAAAATATACGTTTATAACAGTTTGATATAGATGCTTCCTATATCAGTCTGGACTGCAATAAAGAGACTTGAACCGTGCGGAGCACAGCACCCTAGATATGCTGACGAATCGCTTCGATATAGGCCTGCCCATAGCGCGTGAGCGTCGTATTTTTGCGCGTGATGATGCCAATCTCCATGTACTCGTCTACATCGAGCGGAATCGAGATGATGCCGGGACCGTTGAGCTCGTGACTGATCACGCCCGAGCATACCGTGTAGCCGTTGAGGCCCATGGCCAGGTTGAACAACGTCGCACGGTCGCGCACGCGGATATTCTTGCGACGCTCAAAAGTCGAGGTCAGTTCCTCGGAATAGTAAAACGAGTTATAGCTGCCCTGCTCGTAGGACAGGAACGGGTAGTCTTCCAAGTCCTCAAGCGTCACGCTCGAGCGGCCCGCCAGCGGATGGTCTGCGCACACGAAGACATGCGGCGTGGCGCAGAAGAGCCCCTCGAATACGAGCTCGTTGGCGGCAAGCATGCGCTCGATAACCTCGCGGTTATGCTCGGATAAGTACAGGATGCCCAGTTCGCTTTTCATATGCGCGACGTCCTCGATAATCTCGTGAGTCTGCTCCTCGCGCAGGGTAAAGTCATAGCGCGCAGCATCGAACTCACGGATCACATCGACAAACGCATTAACGGCAAAGGAATAGTGCTGGCAGCTCACACTAAAGTGCGGCACCTGCTCGGATGCGCCCTTGTACTTGCCCTCGAGCAGATCCGCCTGGTCGAGCACCTGGCGCGCGTAGCCCAAGAAGGTCTCGCCCTCCTCGGACACAATGACACCCTTGTTGGTGCGCTCAAAGATGTGCACACCCATCTCGTTTTCGAGATCGCGAATCGACGCGGTAATCGAAGGCTGCGACACAAAGAGCCGGCGCGAGGCCTCGGTGATGCTGCCGCATTCGGCAACTTTGACGACATACCTGAGCTGTTGAAGCTTCATGATGGCCTCCCTAGACGTCCGCGATACCCGAACCCGCCGCATCTGCCTGACGCATAAACGACGGCATCTCCCCCGTCGCGGCGCAGGCGGCAATCTGATGCAGAGCCCCGGCAACCGCATC
>CAJLRE010000079.1 GCA_905208975.1 uncultured Collinsella sp.
ACTACGCGGGCTATATCGAGCGCCGCTGCGGACATCCCGCTGCACCGGGCGACATTGTGTGGCGCGACGGCAGCGTGGTCGGGCGCCACAACGGCGCGCTGCGCTACACCATCGGCCAGCGCAAAGGCCTGGGCGTCGCGATGGCGCATCCCGTGTACGTAACGGGTGTCGACGCCGTCAACAACACCGTGCATCTGGGCGAGGCCGAGGACCTGACGGCCACGGCGCTCACGGCCAACGACTGGATTTGGAGCGCCCCTGCCGACCACATGGAAGCCGAGCTGGATGCCGGCGGCATCCGCGTGGGCGCCAAGTACCGCTACCGACAGAAAGACCAGGCAGCGATCCTTACGCGCGGCGAAGACGGGCAAATGTTGCTGACCTTTGACGAGCCGCAGCGCGCCATCGCCCCCGGCCAGGCTGTCGTTATATACCGCGGCGACATCGTCCTGGGCGGCGGCACCGTGACCGGCGCACTTAAGTAGCCGCGGGTTTATCGCTGCACGTGTCGAAGTACCTCAACAGCGGCACCAACCTCGATTATGCGACGCTCGAGGCCGCGGCGGATGGCCTCGAGTCGACCCTCCGCCGTGGCCCATTCGCTCTGCGAAAGAATCTCGATCGCCTCATCAACAAATCCGTTGAGCCGCGATGAATCGAACCAATCGAGCAAATCCGCAAGCGCCAGCTGGACGGAAGGGTCGGGCCCAAACGGCTTAGCGGAAAACCCAAACTCCCCAGCTGCGAGCACGGCAGTTGGCACGTTGTACCACAGACAGTTGCCGCTATCGAACAGCGGAGCAGGTTTTATCTCCAGGGTGTCGACATTGCGGATGATGCCGAAGTTTCGCCAATGGCGGTCGCTGTTGGCCAAAAGGGCATCGCAGACAATCATCTGCGACATAGACCTTCTCACAGCGGCCTCATCGGCACCATGCTTGCCAAGGCAGCGACAGTATCGATCGTATGTCGAGTTTCCCCGCTGGCCACCAAGTGCGCCCTTAACGTAAACAGCCGGAACGTATTCCTCGCGGCCGTCAAGAAAATCCTCGCACAGGCACGCAGGGCCATCGAACATCCGCTCAACCGTATAAGGAACAAACTCGCCCTCCGACAGCAAGCGACGATGCAGAGCCGTTGCAACCGCCTCGTTAAAGGGCCGTTGGTCGTCCATGCCGCATCCCTTGACCAGAACGCGAACACCGTTGCGAATCATCCACGATTTAGGGAGCTCGCCCTCGGACGTGTTATCAGGATTTTTAAGACCGATGCCTTCCAGCCAACCCGAACGCTCTTCGGGTGCCGATCGCTCAAATTCGTTCTCAAAGTAATTGATGTTTTGCCATTTGAGTTCGGCGCAATCGGCCGGCCGCAGCCAATAGCAATCCGAAAGCGATAGGCCCAGGCACTGAACCGGAACCTCGATGCCACTGGCAATTCCCAGTTCACGATAGCGCGAGACGAGTCCGGGGCGGACGTCAGGCACCGACCGATGGCTCCACCACACGTTGAGCTCCCGTTTATTCACCGTAGGAGAAGAACTCGAGCACGTGCCAAACGGCATCCTCTGCGCATCGAGCACCTCGGCGATTTCGAAGGGAAACTCACGTGTCGGATCAAATGAGACATGCGCGACCTCATGGTCGGCCGACATCAGCGTAAACTTGCGCCCCACATCGGCCGCAGGACGGCGTCCACGTTTGCGGACCTTTTGATAAGCGAGCGCAGAATCATACTCAACCATCTTCCGTCCGCCCACAATATCGCACGCGAGCGTTCCCGATGCGGCAAGTTGCGATATGCGGGCTTTCGTAACGCCCAACAGGCGGGCGGCATCACCCATAGATAAGTACTCAGATGTATTCATATGCCGCATCACCTCGTTAAGTAATTTACGCGTTTAGTTAACATATTACATACATCATAATACTAAACGACCTAAGGCGAAAAAAGGCCCGAGAAATCGGGCCTTAGCGATTGGTCAGCCGAGTCGCAAACTACTTCCCTAGCGCTGAACGTAGGCGCGGACGAGCTCGTAGGTGTTGCGCACACCGTCGATGTGGCTGCGCTCGTAGTTGTGGCTCGCATACACGCCTGGGCCGATCAGGCCATGGCGAATGTCATAGCCGGCCGAAAGCGTGGCCTCGACGTCGGAACCGTAATGCGGGTACACGTCGATGGCGTAATCGAGCTCCAGCTCGCGCGCAATATTGGACAGTGTGGTCACCAGATCGTAGTTGTAGGGGCCGCCCGAATCCTTGGCGCAAATCGATACCATGCGCTCGGTGCAGCCCAAGTCGTCGCCCACGCAGCCCATGTCAACGCTGATCATCTCGCGCGTGTCGGCCGGCACAAAGGCACCGCCGTGGCCAACCTCCTCGTACACGGTAAAGAGCAGCGACACCTTGCGCGAAAGCGTCACCTCGCCGCCAGCAACGGCGCGGGCCAGGCCCAGCAGAATCGACGCCGACAGCTTGTCATCCAGGAAGCGGCTCTTGATGTAGCCGCTCTCCGTCACCGTGGTACGCGGATCCATAGCGATGATGTCGCCGGTCTGAATACCCAGCTCGAGCACATCGTCCTTGCTGTCAACGTTCTCGTCGAGCAGGATTTCCATGTTCTTCTCGATGGTCTTGACCGGCTCATCGGCCACATGCGCCGAAGGCTCGGTATTGAGGACCACGCCCGTGTAGACATTGCCATCGCGCGTGTAAACGGTGCAGTTCTCGCCATCGGCCGTAGACCACTGGTGCCCGCCGAGCGTCGTGGGGCGCAGGCGACCATTGTCCTTAATGGAGCGTACCATGGCGCCCAGGGTATCGACATGGCTCGCCAGTACGAGCGACTCACCCTCGCCACCAAGCTCAACCAACACGTTGCCCTTATTGGAGCGCTCGGGGCCAAAGCCCATATCGCGCAACGTTTCCATTAGATAGTCAGTAGCCGCACGGGTATAGCCCGTAGGTGAAGCAATAGAAGTCAGCGTCTTCAACTGGTCAGTAATATAGGAGAGCGTCTCCTCTAGAGAAGCATCAACATTAGAAGCCATATGCATCCTTCCAAGTAAAACTAAGACCGAGCCCCGATTTTAACCTTTCTGCACGTGCAATACTCTAGAAACCGAGCCGACTCCAGACGTCCCCGCACCGGTTTTGTGCACGCGCTCGGTTTACAGTCCCAATCTTGCATAAATCCTATCGGTATCTGCATAAATATGAGGCATCTATTTGCTTCGTCTCAGGGTACCCCACCTTGGACCGTGCAAAATACGGAGTATTCAGCACCGTGGACCCCGTCAGCCCCATCGCAAACGGCAAAGCGACGCGGTTACAGCAGTGTTGCAGGTCGTCGCAAACCAAAAACGCGGTGGCAGCCCCCTCCGCTCATCGATAGCCCGCCCACAAGGGCTGTCGATGGGCGTCTGCGGGCCACTGCGGCCCATTCACAACGTTATGCATTTTTCAGAGCTTGCTGAATACTCCCAAAAATGCACGCTGAGAAGTGCACCACCTATCCGCAGCGGGCAGCATGCCTTGGTTTTGCCCATCTTGGGGCATCGGCGCGGCACAAAAAGCCCCGCCGCGCGTAGCACGGCGGGGCCAGCAGCAAGTCAAAAGACCATACGCCTACGGGCGAAGGACCACCAAACTGGGCTAGGCAGCCGGGCAGATCTTCTTGAAGAGCTCGATGACGTCGTCGAGCGTCGCCTCGCGCGGGTTGCCCGGGAAGCAGGCGTCAGCCATGGCGTCCTTGGCCAGGACCTCGATCTCGTCGGCCTTCATGGCCTCGCAGACATGCGGAATGTTCACGTCGGCGGAGAGTTGCTTGACGGCGGCGATGGCGGCGTCGGCAGCCTCGTCGGTGCTCATGCCCGTGGTGTCAACACCCATGGCAACGGCAACCTTGGCCAGGCGCTCGGCGCAAACCGGCTTGTTGAACTCCATGGCGATCGGCAGCAGCATGGCGCAAGCGACGCCGTGCGGAGTGTCGTAGTGGGCAGACAGGGTGTGAGCCATGGCATGGTCGATGCCCAGGCCGACGTTGGAGAAGCCCATGCCGGCGACATACTGGCCAAGAGCCATACCCTCGCGGCCGGAGCCGGGCTGACCAGACTTGGCCTCGGCAACGGAGTCGCGCAGGTTTTCGCTGATCAGCTTAATGGCCTCAAAGTGGAACATGTCGGAGAGCTCCCAAGCACCCTTGGTGGTGTAGCCCTCGATGGCGTGGGTCAGAGCATCCATGCCGGTAGAAGCGGTCAGGCCGGCGGGCATGGAAGCCATCATGTCGGGGTCGACGACGGCGACCTCAGGGGCGTCGTTGGTGTCGACGCACACGAACTTGCGGACCTTCTCGGGGTCGGTGATGACGTAGTTGATGGTCACCTCGGCAGCAGTACCGGCGGTCGTCGGCACGGCGATGGTGAACACGGCGTGGTTCTTAGTGGGAGCAACGCCCTCGAGGCTGCGGACATCGGCAAACTCGGGGTTGTTGATGATGATGCCAATGGCCTTAGCGGTGTCCATGGAGGAGCCGCCACCGATGGTCACGATAGCGTCAGCTTCGGCGGCCTTGAAGGCCTCGACGCCGTCCTTGACGTTCTGGATGGTGGGGTTGGGCTTAATCTCGGAGTAGAGGCTCCAAGCGATGCCGGCGGCGTCGAGCTCGTCGGTCACCTTAGCGGTAACGCCAAACTTGACCAGGTCGGGATCGGAGCAGACGAAGATCTTCTTGTAGCCGCGACGCTGGAGCTCGCCGGGGATCTCCTTGATGGCGCCGGAACCATGATAAGAAATGGTATTGAGAACGAAACGATTAGCCATTGATAGCCTCCCATCGTGTGCGGGGCACCCATTACGCCCCGCGCTGCAAGTTCCATCCTAACGCTTTTGAAACAAAAAATGCATGAGAACGTCAAAAGTGTTAAAGCGTTTCAACATAATAACGGAGCCCCAGCCCTTCCCTCCCGACTGCAGCGAAGGCTAGATTATAGGAGCAATTGCCCAAAGAATACGACCAACTCAGTCTATAAATTGTTTCTGTTTTAGCAATATATGTTTGACAATACGTTTATAAAAGGATACTTTATAGTAATTAATATGCATGCAGCAAATAGTGTCATTCATTTTGTTAGAAATTGCCCATGCGGTTATTGCAGCTGCATGTACTGCAACGTACAGCGTAATTCTCCGCACGAAGCAGAAGACGGTTCCAATTCGATCGAGGCGATGACGCGTGATGGCTACTGGTCCTAAATCGAGCAAGACGGCTACAAACGAATATCGAATCTCAATTGAAGGTAACCCTTATCCGCATGCTCTGGCTCTCGTCAACCCAGCGGGAGACAACCTCAACATCAAAAGACATGGGTTCACGGGTCCACTAGGACAGCTATTGAGTCTTAAATACACCGTTTATGACGATGCAAATGAAAAGCTCTTTACTGTCGTCGACGGTGGTTTTAGTAACATGCCCAGGGTTGCGCTCATCATCGAACACAAGGAAGTTGCGGTGTTCGATTATGGCCTAAACAGACTTGAGATGAAGTGCGTAACGAACATACCGAATTACACAATAAAAGGTAACTTCCTATTTGGAGATTACGATATATTCAGTCAACGGGAAGTGAAGCTATCTTCAGTTAACGTCCTTCAATGTGATAAACAATCGTGCTTTAACATACAGGTTTTGGATAAAGCCGAATTAGCCGCCGCAATTGGAATACCCACAGCCATTGCCCTTCTGAGGGCTCGGATTGAAGAGCATCTCGAATAAATTGCAAAAAGCAGTTCGTAACAACATTCAGGAGCTAGATAGTTTTTTTCTGGCTCCTGAAGCTGTACTACATAGAGATGAAAATATATTGCGGCAAAGGGGCTGTCCCTTTGCCGCATTCCTCTACTTTCGACAGCCCTCTTTCCAAGCCTCGGCCGCAACCTTCCAGCGAAAACGCAAGTCGCGCTCGCGGTCGATGAACATGATGGCAAACGCGACAAACAGCAGCACGCTCGCCACGACGATGGCGTGCAGGCCCATGCGCTCAATACACCAGTTGCCCAACACGGCGCCAAACACAAAGGTAAAGATCACGCCAAAGTACAGCAGGCCGTTTTCCAAAAAGCCGCGCTTGTGGGTGATGATGTAGTCGTCCACGTTTTGCAAGGCATTACGGAGGTTGCCGATACACATGGTCGTGGCGATGCCGTGTCCATGAATCTTGCGGAAACTCTCGACCTGCATACCGCAGGCAAACGAAGTAAGGCAGTTGGCGAGCAGGTTGTAACCGCCGCCCGGGATAAAGCTCACGCCCAGCAAGATAACGGCTTCAAAAAACACCGTCACCTGGCGCCAGTGAATCACACTGCCAAACCGCTCGTGAACCAGGTCGGCAAGCATAATGCCCACAGCAAACGAAACCACAGGGAAGAAGTAACGCCCCGCAAGTGCCCAATTGCCCTCCGAGATGCTCACGCCCACCAGCAGTATGTTGCCCGTCTGCGCGTTAGCGAAAACATGATCGCGCCCAATGTACGAATACACATCCATAAAGCCACCGGCGAGCGCCAAGATGATGCCCAGCTCAATAGACTCCGATATCTGTTTGGCACGCTGCATCGTCGTGCATCCTCCTTGTTGACGACTCTCTCGTGCGTTGGCGGAAACATAGCCGCCGTTCATACTGTAACCCATTGACAACATGGCATGCGCGCGAGACGGGCTCCCCAACGCGCAGATACACAGTCTGGAAACAAACGGC
>CAJLRE010000080.1 GCA_905208975.1 uncultured Collinsella sp.
GTTTGGGTACAAGTTGCTACACTATTGAGTGCATGTTTATAAATTGTCTCGCGTTGTCTATCCGACACACGCTCAAAATAGTACGAATGGTACGCCGAAAGGGGTTCGTTCATGGAACCTATTACCACGGGCATGCAGGGAGCAGCCGTCGAGGATGTTCAGTCCCGCCTTCTGCAGCTCGGCTATACAATCGATGACGCCGAGGTTGTCGACAAGCGCTTTGGCACCACCACCGAGCAGGCCGTCAGCACCTTCAGGCTCGACAGCGGCCTTGCTGCCGGTCATGCCGTCGATATCCCCTGTTGGAGCGCCCTGGTCGACGCCTCGTATAAGCTGGGCGACCGCACTCTGTATCTGCGCATGCCCAATTTCCATGGCGCCGATGTGCAGGCCCTGCAGCGCGCTCTCAACGTTTTGGGCTTTGCCTGTGGCGAAGACGACGGCTACTTTGGTCCGCATACCGAGGCCGCCCTGCAGCAGTTCCAGGAAAATGTCGGCCTGTTTGCCGACGGCATGGCCTTCCAGGACACCTACGCCTACATCAACCGCCTGCACCATGTGTGGGAGGGCAAGCCCTCGGTCACCGAAGCCGAGTCCCGCATCGGTTTTGCTCGCGCCGCCAACGTGCTCGAGCGCTTCCAGATCGCCGTTATCGGTGAGGACCCCATCGCACGCAGCGTTGCTTCGCGCATGTGGAACATCGCCACGGCAACGACCGACAACAGCGGCATGATGCTCTGCGACTCCGAGGTCCCAACCGACGTTGACCTGGTGCTCGAGATCGCAAGCGACGAGCTGCCCGCCGACGCCGCGCCACGCGCCACGATTGCCCTCGCCGAGTGCCACAACCTGGCCCAGCGCATCCGCACCGCCAATGTCGCCGCGCAGCAGAAGCCGGCTCGCATTCGCATTGAGCTCACGGGCATGACGCGCTACAACGGCACCTTCACGGCCAGCGACGCGCAGACGCTCGCCGTACGCCTACTCGACGGCGTTTGCGATGCCCTCGCAGATTAGGTAAACTAGACGAGTTGCTTTTGGGCAACACCACACATTGGGACGTAGTTCAACGGTAGAACTCCGGTTTTTGGTGCCGGCTGTTGGGGGTTCGAATCCCTCCGTCCCAGCCATTAAAACTGAGCGCCCTAAGCCCATAACGGCCCAGGGCGCTTTCTTGTGGGCAAGCGGAGGAATTCGAGCCCGCAAGGGTGCGGAGCTGAGGAAACGCGAAGCGTTTTCCAGCGCAGCACGCAAGGAGCGAAGCGACGCAGCGGGGCGCGGCCGCCGACCAGGCGGACGCGGAATCCCTCCGTCCCACACCAGCCAAGAGCCCCTCACGTCAAGCAAATCGAGCCAACGCCGCCAAGCGGAGGAATCCGAACCCGCAAGGGTGCGGAGCGACGCAGCGGCGCGCGGGCGCCGCAGGCAGACGCGGTGTCGGCACTTAGGGACGTTCCTAAAGTGCCGGCTCGGGACTATTTTCGAGGACCCTCCGAAGGACTGTGGCCAAAAAACGGCAAATATGAGTACTGTTACCGTTGTAGCTACATTATTTTCGTTAATAAAAGAAGATCTTAATGAGATTTATTCGCATCAAGGTCTTCCTTTAATGAACACTTGAGGAGATACGGCAGCTTATCTGCTCGACCGACACGTCAAATCACCTTAAATGTGGTCGAAATTACTGCTACTAAAAGAGTATCAGTACTCATATTTGCCGTTTTTTGGCCACGGCTCTTTATAGACACCCTGTACAGCGACGGCGGTAGATTTCGGAACGTGTCCGTCAGCCCCGTTCCGAAAAGCGAGCCGCGTGCAACGGCCAAGCCACGACAGCCCCCGGGAGAGCGGGGACACCGGCTTAGGTTTATCGCGAGTTCCGCACGAACAGGAGGCCACTTAATGTGGCCTCCGTCGTGAGCAGGACTGTAGAGCAGGAAACCTAAGCCGGTGTCCCCGCTCTCCCGGGGCCGGCGGAATTTAGTTGTTAAGCATGCGGTCGAAGCTTCCCGAGTCGCCATCCCGATAGTCGGCGGTCATCAGAATCTCCTGCGGAATGCGCCCGCCCTCGCGCAGCACATTGCGGAACTGCACGCGCGTGACCATGGGCAGATCCTTGATCGTCGCCGCCAAGTTCTGCGGCACGCCCTGGTTGGCAGCCGCGGGCTCGCACTCGCCGCCGGCCTTCACGCGACGCTTATGCTCGGCGAGCATGGCGCGGTACATACCGGCATGCAGGCGAATCTCAACCACATTGGCATTGCGAGCCTGCTCGACGATGCGCGCGCCCTCGCGGTCGATATCGCCCACGTAGTAGACGTAGTTAAAGCGATAGCCGATCTCAGCCAGATAATCGTCCAGGGCATGCGAGACGCTCGCCTTGCATCCGCCGCCAAAAATCACGCCGCCCACCTTGATGCCAAAGAGCTTGGCGTGCTTGCGGCCACGCAGCAGCCTGACGATCTCGTCGTAGGTGTCCAGGTTCTCGACCATAATGAACGGCTTATCGGCGCCCAGCGTAAAGAAACCCGTAAAGTGCACGGGGCGGTTGGGGGCGACCTTGATCGCCTGCATGCTGATGCCCTTTTCGGTCATGCGCCTTATCAGGCGCTCACCGTGCTTGCCGTCAAAAGCCTTCTCGTCGTTAAAAATCTGGTAGGCACGCTGGCGGCGCGAGGCAACCGGCGTATCGGCACCTCGGTTTTGCTCGATCCAAGCCTGGATGATTGCGATTTCCTCGGCAATCTTGCGGTTGGACATCTCGTTGTGCTGAGTGCGCTGCGGCGCCTTTTTGCCGTCCTTGCCCTCGACCTTAACAATTTGAGTCTGCTGCTCCTTGATCTTAGAGAGCGCCGTAGGCGTAGGGACAACTTTGAGCAGCTGCCTGCCCAAAACGCGGGCAAGGGCAAACGCCGATACCTCGCCGTGGACGGCCGACTCGGGCTGCTGGGTAGCACTATCAGCCGCGGCAGGCTCAGCCTGTGCATGAGGCTTACGCTTGGAATCTGCCCGGGTATTACGTTCCTGCTTGGGCGCAGACGAGCGCTTTTGCGGACGATCGGACTTGGCCTCCTTCGCCGGCTGGCGCTTGACCTGATCCACCGGAGTCTCGGCCTTCTCATCTCCGTTTTGTGTCGCTGTCTTCTCGGCCGCGGCCTCGGCATTTGAGCCACGACCGCCGCGGTGACGACGACGGCGGGGCTTGCCTGAGGCGCTCTCCCCAGCCTGCTTATCAGCGGTCTGTTGAGCTTTGACCTCAGTGTCAGCCGCAGGCTGCGACTCGGAAGGTTGCTGCTCGCGAGCCGCCGGCTCAACGGTTTTCTCGGTTTGTTCGGCCTTCTCGGCCTGAGCGGTCGAAGCCGGCTCGCCCTTCTCCTGACGCCTTACGGGATACGCGCGCCTCGCAAAACCACGCCCGGGACGGCATGAACCCGGAGCCTTCTTGGCAGACTCCTCAACATCGTCTGCAGCCTCGGAAGGCTCTTCAACCTCATGCGCGACATCCTGCTGCGCAGCCTTAAAGTGGGCACCACGGCGACGCTGGGGCTCCTGGGCCTCCACGGGCTTTTGCTCCTTCGCGGGCCTCTGCGACTCGGCAGCAACCTCGGTCTCAACAGCCTCGGCATCCGTCTCGCCCTTTCGAGCAACGGCGCGACGGAAGCGCTCCTGCTGGGCGCGGCGCTGTGCATCGCGCTTGCCGCCCCCGCCAAAACCGCCGCGTCCTGCCTTGGCCGTAAAGGCACGCACGACGTTCTCATCGAGCAACTCATCGGTATCGACATGCTCACGCGGAGCAACTTCTTCCACAGCAGGCACGTCAGCGAAATCCTCGACGACAAAATCTTCGACGGACTCGGCAGGCCGCTCCTGGGCATCGCGGATCTCGGCATTGATGGTATAGAACGCCGGGCGCCCGTTAATGCCGCTACCCTCGATCTTGGTAACGATCTTTGCCGCGATGAGTTCGTCGCGCATCGCCTTGGTGTCGCATTCCTTATCGACGGAACGGAAAATCTGCGCCAGCGCGCTCGACTTGATCTTGAGCGCCTTGCGGCAGAGCAGGTCGTAGGCAACCAGCTTGGCGCGCTCGGCAGAAAGCGACGTCTGGCTGCTCAGGCGCTCAGCCAAAGCATCGACATTGTTTTGATTATCGGAATATACCGTCTTGGCCACGGGGCCCCTTTCATATGTACACATATACGTTTATATGGTACAACGCGCGCCCTTATTCACGCAAAACATCTGCGAGAACACTCGAGCGTCACCCGCTTTCGCATGAAAAAAAGACCGAGCCCGCGAAGTCGCGGACCCGGTCTTTCCGAGTCATATGGATGGAACGGTTAGTCCATCAAGCTGACTAGGCCTTGGCGGCCTCGGCGTCGGCAGGAGCTTCAGCGGCAGCGGCGCGACCGTACTCGGCCTTGCCCATCTCGGACCACTCGGGCTCCTCGTCGGGCATGGAGCCGGCCTCCTTGCCGAAGAACTCCTTGAGGCAGTTGACGGCGACGATGAGGCCCAGGACCATCAGCAGGACGGCGAAAACGAGCTGCAAGCCCTTGGTGGCGGCGACGGAGACGGCGGCCGTGGTGGCGGTAGCCGGGATGGTGCCGAAGAAGCCGTAAGCCTGGACAGCGGTCATGCAGCCCATGGCGCTCTGGACCAGCGAGGTGAAGGTGCAGCAGAGCAGGAAGGCGACGGGCACGTAGAGCATCCAGCCCTTGCGGCCGGTGCACTTGCAGAACACGGCGAGGGTGATCATGGTCATGCCGCCGAGCAGCTGGTTGGAAGCACCAAAGAGCGGCCAGATGTTGGCATAGCCGCCAAAGGCGAGGGCGAGACCGGGAAGCAGGGTGACGACCGTGGCGAACCAGGGGTTGCCGAGAACCTTCATGTAGCCGGCCTTGGACTCGATGGCCAGGGCGTCGTTGGTCTGGGCAAAGAACTCGGAGAACGAGGTGCGGGCGATGCGGGCGACGGCATCGAGCGAGGTCAGGGCCAGAGCGGAGACGTTCATGGTCATGAAGACGGTAGCGAGCGTGCCGTCAACACCGAAGGCCTGCATACCGCGGGAGATGCCAGCGGCGAAGATCTGGAACGGGGTGGAAGCGACGCCGGCGTTGAGGGCACCGGTGCCGGCGGTGTTCATATCGGAGAACATGATGCCGGCGACGATGATGGCAAGGATGCCGACGAAGGACTCGACGATCATGGCGCCATAACCGACCTTGACGGCGTCCTGCTCCTTCTCGACCTGCTTGGAGGAGGTACCAGAAGAAACGAGGCTGTGGAAGCCGGAGAGGGCACCGCAGGCAACGGAAACAAACAGGACCGGGAACATCATGCCAGAAGCGCTGGAGAAGCCGGTAAAGGCCGGAGCGGTGATGGTGGCCTGGCCGTTAACACCCAGGACGACGATACCGAGGACAGCGCAAACGATCATAACGATCATCATGATGGAAGTGAGGTAGTCACGCGGGGTCTTGAGCATCTGGATGGGCATAGCGCCAGCGAAGACCAGGTAGACCATGACGACGGCGAACCACTGGAACTTATCCAGGTAGACCGGGAACTGCATACCGACGGCAAACATGAGAACCATGAGGACCACGCCGGTGACGAACTCGGTAGCACCGGTGAGGTTGAACTTCTTCTGGGCCCAACCAAAGGCGATAGCGACGAAGGTGAACAGGATGGAGATGGTACCAGCGCAGCCGGCGGCATAGGACTTGGTGAAGTCGATGGCACCGGTAGCAGCACCAGAAGCGTCAACGGCCGGGGTGAACATGAACGTCTTGCAGACCATGTCGGTGAAGGCGGCGATGACGATGATGCAGAACAGCCAGCAGAACAGCAGGAACAGGCGACGGCCGGTCTTGCCGATGTACTTCTCGATGAGCTGAGCGAGCGACTTGCCGTTGTTCTTCATCGAAGCGTACAGAGCACCAAAGTCGTGGACGGCGCCAAAGAAGATGCCGCCGACGAGGACCCAGAGCACGACGGGCAGCCAGCCAAAGGCCATGGCGACGATCGTACCCGTGACAGGGCCAGCACCGCAGATCGAGCTGAACTGGTGCGAGAACGCGGTAAAGGCGGAGACGGGCGAGAAGCTCTTGCCGTCCTTCATGCGCTTGGCCGGCGTGAGGGCCTCTTTGTCAACGCCCCACTTGTTGGCCAGCCAGCGACCGTAGCCCAGATAGCCGCAGGCGAGCACCGCCGCGGCCACAACCATGAGCAAAACTCCGTTCATTACATTTCCTCCTCTAAAAAGAACTTCCTAGACATAAAAAATGAGGGCCGTCGGTTGCGCTCGACGGCCCTCATCTTCATCAGCCGCCCGTTATCGTACGGGCTAGCTGTATGTGCTAACCCGCATCAGATAATTACTACGCTGATAATGTTTAGCTGATGCGTGAACATGTCTAAAAAATCCTCTTCAATCATGATGTGAACGATCCGTGCGTGTTCACATCCCCCAGTGGTTGAAAAGGAGTATGAAACTTTAGTTACCTAAAGTCAACGCAAATTTGTAATGAATTTTCAACTATTTTTGAATTTCTCGGTATAAAACGCCATTGACCTCGGACTTTACCCAACAAAAGTTTTTGCATGAGAGATGCCCCTCGGGAGCGGGCGGGCGTATACAAGGTTTCCTGCTCTACAGTCCTGCTCGCACGGAGAGCACATTAAGTGCTCTCCGGCT
>CAJLRE010000081.1 GCA_905208975.1 uncultured Collinsella sp.
ACGCGCTCGCCCCAGCCGCCGTCCAAGATACCGTCCTCGAGGGTGACGACAACGCGATGCTCGGCGACAAGGCTGTCGAGGAACTCGCGGTCGAGCTCGGTTGCAAAGCGCGGGTTGACGAGCGTGGCCTCGATGCCGTACTCGGCAGTCAGACGGTTTGCCACGCGCTCGCCCAGCTCAAAGAAATCGCCAAGCGCGAGCACGGCCACGTCGCGACCCTGGCACACCACGTTGTAACGAACGGCGCCGTAATCGGCGTCCTCGGCAGGCGCAAGATCGGGGCGGCTTACCAAGCCAATGCCCGGCACGCGAATCGCCACGGGATGCTCGCGGTGGTCGAGCGACCAGCTCAGCATGGATAGGTATTCCTCCATGCAGGAAGGCGCCAGGTAACGCATATTGGGGAGAGCGCCCAGCATAGAAATATCAAAGAACGAAAGATGCGTCTCGGATGTGGTGCCAAAGATCGATGCGCCAAACACCAGGATGGTTGCGGGGACATCGTTGAGGCACAGGTCGTGCCACAGCTCGTCGTAGGCGCGCTGCAAAAACGTGCCGTACACACCAAAGACTGGCTTGGCACCCGAGCGCGCAAGCGCGGTGGCAAAGGTCACGGCGTGCTCCTCGGCAATGCCCACATCGACGAACTGTTTGCCGGCGGCGGCGCGAAGCTCGGGTGTAAAGCCCATGATGTAGGGCGTGGCGGCCGTGATGCCCACGACCTGCGGATCGTGCTCGATGGCGGCGCTGAGCGCCTCGCCCGTAATGTCGGCATAGGTGCGCGGCGCAGGCTCGCTCGGATGGCCCGGGCAGAGCTTGCGCCCAGTCGCCATGTCAAACGGACCCACATGATGCCAGCGCTCGGGGTCGCTCTGGGCTGGCTCAAAGCCCTTGCCCTTTGCGGTGGAGACGTGCAGCACGATGGGATGATCGATATCGCGCAGCTCCTGCAGCGTGTCGACCAGGGCCAACACATCGTTGCCGGTGTCCAGATAGCAGTAGTCGAGCCCCATCGCGCGGAAAACGTTGCGCTCACAGGTGCCGTTGCTGGCGCGTAGCTCGGCCAGATTGCGATACAGGCCACCGTGGTTTTCGGCGATGGACTGGTCGTTATCGTTGACGATGATGATCAGGTTGCTGTCGAGCTCGGCGGCATTGTTAAAGCCCTCAAACGCCAGACCGCCCGAAAGCGAACCGTCGCCAATGATGGTGATGACGTTGTACGCATCGCCCGCCAGGTCACGAGCGTGCGCCAAGCCGCAGCCCAGGCTCACCGACGTGGAGGTGTGGCCCATGGCGAACAGGTCGTGCTCGGACTCGTCAGGATTGGCAAAACCAGAGGCCTCGCCGTAGCGTGCCGGGTCGATATAAGTGTACGCGCGCCCAGTCAGCGCCTTGTGGGCGTAGGTCTGGTGCGAAACATCAAAGACAATCTTGTCGATGGGGGAGTTAAACACGCGATGGAGCGCAACCGTAAGCTCAACGACGCCCAGGTTGGGGGCAACGTGCCCGCCGACGGCGGCGGAGCTTTCGAGGATGGCGTGGCGGATCTCGCCGCAGAGCAGCGGAAGCTCGGCGCGATCGAGAGCCTTGACGTCCTCGGGCGTTGTCGTTTGCGTAAGCAGCATCGTTGTGGGTTACTCCATGCGAATCGTGCGCCGGCACTCCCTCGGCCGGCACAATTGCACAAGACAGTCTCGCACATTTTGGCGTTTGATATGTGACGGCGGCGCGGTAATTCGCCAACTGGTGGGGCAAAACGTTTTGTCCGATGCCATACTGGTAAATTCGATGATGATTTTATTCATTGCGCGCAGGCCGCGGCTTGCCGCCGAGCGCCGCCGGAAGGAGGCCGCATGTCCGATACCGTTCGTGCCGAGAAAATCGCGCGCGAGGTCGACGATGCCGCCCGTCAGCTTGCCCAGGCGGGCCGCTTGGACCTGATGCATGAGTTTATCCAACATGGCGATGTGACGGTCTATACGCATGTGACCTCGGTAGCGCGGGCAAGTCTGTCCTTTGCCGAGCGCCTGGGCCGCGTCGGTATCTCCGTCGACCGCTTATCGCTGCTGCGCGGGGCCCTGCTGCACGATTACTTTCTCTATGACTGGCACGATCCCGACCCAAGCCATCGACTGCATGGCTTTCGTCACCCGTTTTTTGCCTTGGCGCGTGCGGAGGAAGATTTTGAGCTGACGCCGCGCGAGCGGAATATTATCGTACGGCATATGTTTCCGCTGGTACCGGTGCCGCCGACGTGTCGTGAGGCATGGATTGTGTGCCTGGCGGATAAATGGTGCGCGCTGCGCGAGACGATTGCCGGCCGTCTGCCGCGCAAAGGCGGCGCGAACGATTTGAACGAGGGCCCGAGCGACGGCTCGAGCAAAGAATCGAACGAAAAGAGGAGTGGGTAGACGGTGGGAACCGCGATCGGCATGGCATTTGACGGCGCGACGCTTGCCGCCTGTCCGCTCTCGGCGCTGGTACTCTCGTTTGCCTTCTACGGTTTTTGCGGCTGGGTATGGGAGTCGACAGTCTGCGCCATGCTCAACCACGGATGCTTTGCCAACAGCGGCTTTTTGCTAGGGCCGTGTTGTCCCATCTACGGTGCGGGCGGCATTGCGTGCTGGTTGCTGCTGCATGGAATCCCAGACGCCTCGAGCCAGTTTGTCGCTGCCGCGCTCGTATGCAGCGTGATCGAATATAGCGTGGGCGTGCTGTTGGAAAAAACGACGGGTGCCCGGTTTTGGGATTACTCGCATCTGCCGTTTAACCTGCACGGACGCATCTGCCTGTACTGGGCCTGCGCGTTTGGCCTGGGTGCACTGTGCATTTGCCGTTTAGTGGAGCCGGCATTGCTGGGGCTGCTTGGCCATCTGCCGGTGCTGATTGTGCGGCTGTCCGCCTTTATCGTCGCGGTCGCGATGATGGTCGACGCGGTGTGCTCGTTGGCGAGCTGGCGGCGTCTGTCTGATCAGCTGGAGCGCGTCCGGGCCGACCTTGCCGACCGCATCAATGAGTCGCTTGCCGATGCCTCGGACTCAATGCTCGAACGTATTCCCGATTCTACGATTGACTCGGTGGCACAGACGCACATCCGTAGCCGTGCCGTTAACGCGTGGCTGGCCGAGCTGGGTGACGCCGCGCTCGATGCCCTGCGCGAGAAGGCTTCGATGCCGACGTTTATCTCGGATGGTGCTCGCGGCCTGGCGCTCGCTGCCCGCCGCGTTGCCGATGCCGCGCCGAGCATGCCGCGTCCGTCGCTCAGTCGTCGCCTTGCCGGCAAGCGCATGAGCCGTCCGGTGCCGAGTGTGTCGCTCAGCCGTCGTGACCTGCGCTTCTTTAACGCCTTCCCGCGTCTGCGCATCAATCGCTACGAGGGCGTCATCCGAGCTACCGACCTCCGCGACCGAGCCCGCGAGCTGTTCCGGCGCTAGCCAGAGTGGAGCCAAGCGCGCCCTTCTCGTTCGCACGTTTCCCGTTCGTTTCGCGCCCGTTGCCGTGCCGTTTCCAAGATTGCGGCACCGTTTCCATTCGACAACGCAGCGTTTAACAACGCCGTATCTGGTCTACACCAGTTGGCCCTCGGCCGCATCATGAGCGCCGACAACGTTCATGCGACCAAGGGGGAGCGAATGTACGATACGGGATCGACAACGTTTATGCTCATCTGCACCATGCTCGTGTTTTTAATGACACCGGGTCTGGCGTTTTTCTATGGTGGCCTGTCCAGGCGCAAAAATGTCATCAACACCATGCTTATGTGCTTTGGCGCCATTGGCCTGGTTGGTGTGCTGTGGATTGTTGCCGGCTGGTCGCTGGCCTACGGTGGCGACGGTTCTAACCCGTTTATTGGCGGCTTTGACCAGCTGCTGTGCCTGCCGGTGCTCAACCAGGTGCTGCAGGCGGCCGAGGCCAATGCTGCGGATGGTGCCGTCTACCCTCAGATCATCAACATCGCCTTCCAGATGGCGTTTGCCATGATCACCGCCGCTATCGTTACGGGCAGTCTGGCAGGCCGCGTTAAGTTTGGTGCCATGACGGCCTTCCTGGGCATTTGGCTGCTCGTGGTCTATGCGCCGCTCGCCCACATGGTTTGGGGCGGCGATGGTTCCTTTATCGGCGACATCATCGGCGCGCTCGACTTTGCCGGCGGCGACGTGGTACACATTTCGTCCGGTCTCACGGGCCTGATTCTCTGCTTAATGCTCGGCCGTCGTCGCGGCTTTGGCATGATGAGCTACCGTCCGCATAACGTGCCGTTTGTGGCGCTGGGCGCCGGCCTGCTTTGGTTTGGCTGGTTTGGCTTTAACGGCGGCAGCGAGTTTAAGGCCGACGCCGTGGCGGCGCTCGCCATCCTCAACACCGTGACGGCCAGCGCGGCGGGCATGGTCTCGTGGCTTGCCGTCGAGCGCGTGCACACCGGTCGCCCCACGCTGGTGGGTGCCAGCACCGGTCTGGTTGCGGGCCTTGTGGTGGTCACGCCGGGTACGGGCTTTGTCGAGCCGTGGGCAGCGCTGGTCATGGGCCTGATCGTCTCTCCCGTGTGCTACCTGGCCATCAGCCATCTTAAGACCAAGTTCGGCTACGACGACGCGCTCGATGCGTTCGGTTGCCACGGTATCGGCGGCATCTTGGGCGGTGTGCTCACGGGCCTGTTCTGCGTGCCGGAACTCTCGTGGACCGGTAAGGGCGGCCTGTTCTATACGGGCGACATGTCGCTGCTCATCTCACAGATCCTGGGCATTGTGGTGACGGTCGTTATCGTGCTGGTGCTCGACTTGGTGATCGCCGCGGTGGTCAAGGCGCTGTTCCACGGCAGCCTGCGCGTGGACGAGGCCGACGAGGCGCTGGGCCTGGACGCGAGTCAGCACGGCGAGAGCGCATATCCTTCTTTCTCCGGACTCGATTAGCAGCTTCCCCAAGCACCGCACCTTGCCGTTCAATCGTCGCTCACGTACTTAAGTACGCTTCGCTCCTCTTTCACGGCAATCTGCGGCACTTGGTAAACCTGCTAAGACCAGTCAGTTGAACTTATTGATCTCTGAGGTTGGTTTGCGGCACCTGGAAAACCCGTGCCATGTGAAGGACAATTCATTTCTTTTATTGAAGAGAGGAATTCACTATGAAGAAAATTACGGCTATCGTGCGCCAGGAGAAGCTTGAGGTTCTTAAAGACGCGCTGTTTGCTGCTGATGTTCGCGGCATGACCATCAACCAGGTGCAGGGCTGCGGCGCACAGCATGGCTGGAAGGAATACGTACGCGGCAACGAGTTGCTTGTCAACACGATCCCTAAGGTGCAGTTCACCCTTATCTGCGCCGACGAGCATGTCGACGGCATTGTCGAGATTATCTGCAACGCTGCTCGCACCGGTGCCGTTGGAGACGGCAAGATTTGGGTCGAGCCGGTCGAAGAAGTCATCCGCATTCGCACCGGCGAACACGGCCCGGCCGCGGTGTAGAATCGACCGTCTGCCATCCGCAACGTTAAAATGCTGCAATGAGGCACAAGACTTGCGTTGCGGATGGGCGGATTATGGGTCGCAATAAATATCCCGAGGAGACGGTCGCGAAGATTCTCGACGCGGCACTGGAGCTATTCTGCGCACAGGGTTATGAGGGGACGAGTATTCAAGATATCGTTGACCGTCTCGACGGCATGACCAAGGGCGCTGTCTATCATCACTTCAAGAGCAAAGAAGAGATTTTCAACGCCGCGTTTGATCGGGCGATGACTCCGATTGTTGAGCACCGCCGCTCGATGCTTGGCGTCGGCAATATGACCGGAGCCCAAAAGCTCAAGCGACTGTACGCTCCCGAGTCCGTTGTTCCACAAATTGAGCTATGGGCACGTATGCGTCCTGCAGCAGATCCGGTAAAAAGCTCGCGCCTACTGGCGATGCAGTACCAGGGCTCATTTGACGAGTCGGCCGATGGCTGTCTCTTGCCAGTGATCGAGGAGGGCATCGCCGACGGCTCCATTGCGTGCGAATGCCCGCGCGAAGCGGCGGAGGCCGTATCGTTGTTGGCGAATCTTTGGCTGCTGCCATTGTTCCGTCCGCTCGAGCCCAAGGAGCGAATGCTCGCTCGCGCACAATGTCTGGCGCAGATGGCCGCTGCGGTGGGACTCGATTTGGGCGAGGAAGTGCTCCAGACAACGGCACGGATTTGGGGCGTATGGAACCGCGCTGGGTGGTAATATAGATACCAACGGTATGTAATTGATTTGTGAGGGTAGCCACGGCTGCCCTTTTCAAGTCATTAAATACATACTAGTGGTATGTATAGGGGGTGGGCTTATGGCTGGGCTGAGAGACGTCGGCGTCTCGTTGAAATCAAAAACAGTGCGGTCAATCAGGCTCGCGGAACTTCTGGTTGCGCAGCTGTGCACGTATTCGATGCTGTCGGCGCTGTGCTTTGCGTATCCGCTTTACTTGTTCGATTGCAGCGGATCGTCAACGTTATATGGCGCCGCCGTGGCGATAGCGTTCATACCCGGCGTACTCGCAACTCCGATTGGCGGAATCTTGGCGGATAGGGGAAGACATCGCGAGGCCCTCGTGGCCCTCGGCATTGCTCTGATGACTGCATCACTGCTGTCTATCCCCATGAAGCACTCATTGCCTCTTGCGGTCGTCGTAGTAGCG
This sequence comes from uncultured Collinsella sp., assembly GCA_905208975.1. Classification (GTDB taxonomy): domain Bacteria; phylum Actinomycetota; class Coriobacteriia; order Coriobacteriales; family Coriobacteriaceae; genus Collinsella. The sequence goes on from CAJLRE010000081.1 coordinate 6,650, forward strand.
ATACTTTGTGTTCAATATGG
>CAJLRE010000082.1 GCA_905208975.1 uncultured Collinsella sp.
ACTGCCAGTATCCTCGCCATGTTGACCTCCTGAAACTCTCGTCGGAATTGTACTAACGCCGCGCCCAGCGGTCCAGAGTTCTGCGCGCAGCCACGGGCGCCTCGGCCGCGTCGCACGCGTGGTAGCGCACGCCCGAGCCGCCGCGCGCCTCGATCTCGACCCAGCCCTCGCCGTCCGACTCTCGCCCGAAGAAGATGAGCTGGAGCTCTCGGACATTGCCCCTGTCGTCCGAAGCGTCGAGCAGGGCATTCCCGCCCAGAAGGAGCGCTGCGGAGAGGAGGACGAGCATGGAGGCGAGCGGCCTCCTAAGCATCTGCCCTCCCGTCCTCGAAGCGGCAGAACCAGGCGAGAAGGACGGCGTCGGCTGCCAGGGTGAGCACGAGGCCAGCGAGCGCAGTCGTGAGGAGTGGGCCCGCCGCGCGTGCGGCGTCGATGAAGGCCTCAACCCCGAGCGACCCCAGGCGCGCGGGCCAGGCGAGCGGCACCCAGCTCAGGGGCGTCGCCAGGGCACCGGTGAGCTCGCCGGTCATGAGACCGTGCGCAAGTCCGCCCACCGAGAAGAATGCGAGGAGCATCCCCGCCGCGCCGGTGCCGATGACGGCGTTGCGGCCGAGGCGCAGGGCCACGCCGAGCCCCAGCGCGTAGAGGGGCAGGCTGCCCAGCACGATGCCCGCCCAGGCGACCGCAAGCGGAGCGGGCCCGAGCGGCAGGCGCCCGGCGACGGCGAGCACGGCCCCGAACACGCCGAGCGCCACGGCCAGCGCGCCCGCGCCGAGCGCCGCAAGGGCGAGCAGCTTCGCCGCGACGGCGCGCCCGCGCGAGGGGACCGCCGTGAGGTTAGCGAGGCGCCCGGCAGCGCGCTCCTCGTCCACGGCGAGCCCGCAGACGATGGCGGACATGAGCGGCATGAGGGCGCCGAGGAACTGGGCGTAGGCGTCCGCGCCCTGCGCCGGGTCCCATCGGGTTACGGAGAAGTACTCGCCGCAGGCAAGACCGGCTGCCAGGCCGCAGGCGAGGTGCACCGCCGAGAGCGGGGAGCGCGCCAGGCGCAGGGCCTCGGAGAGCAGGGCCCGCGGGAGAGTCATGCGCGGCGTCGGGTCGGAGAGTCGTGTCATGGCCATCACCTCTCCTCGGAGCGCGCGAACCAGGCCGCGCTCGCCGCCGTGAGCGCGGCGAACGCGAGCGCGCAGACCGCAAGGCCCGCCAGCGTGAGCATGCCGTCCGCCGTGAGCGCCCCGCCGAGCGCCATGTCCGCCGCGAGTGGCTCGCCGCTCGGCAGCACGGGGATGAAGCTCGTGGGGATGACCATGCTCGCCGACGGCGGAAAGAGCTGCGGCAGCGGCATCAGCGACCAGGCGAACCCACCCACGAGCTGCGCGGCGAGCGGGCAGAAGATGCCCGCGAGCATGCCGAGCCGCGCCGTGAGGAAGAGCCCTGCGGGGATCATCCACGCCGCGGTCACCGTGTTGACGAGCGCGCAGAGGAGCATCGTGAGCGTGCCCGCGGCCGTGAGGCCCTGCGAGGAGAACGCCGATCCCGCGAGGTAGATGCCGAAGACCACGAGGTTCGAGAGCGTGCAGAGCGCGAGGCACCAGAGCGCCTTGGCCCACCAGGCGCGCCCGAGCGGGAAGCCCAGGCCCAGAAGCCCCCGCATCCGCGTGCGAGCGTCCGCCCGCGCGACGCACGCCACCACGAGCGAGAGACACACGGGCAGGAAGAGCGCGTACCAGTAGTTCCACGCGCTGAAGATCTGCACGCCCCGGTAGGGCATCGCGCCGAGCAGCGGCATCGGCAGCGCCATGAGCACGGCCAGGCGGACCGGTGCCGCGTGGCGCGACTTCAGGGCCTCGGCGCGCAGGGCCGCGAGCAGGCCGCCTTTCTCGCCCGTCATGCCGCCACCTCCCCGCGCGCTCGTCGCCCTTCCCGGCAGAAGCTCATGAAGAGTTCCTCGAGGTCCTGCCCGGGACGAAGCGTATCCTCGTAGGCGAGGCGCCCCCCGCAGATGATGCCGATGGTGTCCGCCATCTGCTGCACCTCGGAGAGGATGTGGCTCGAGACGATCACCGTCGTACCCGCCGACGCGAAGCCGCGGATCTGGTCGCGCAGCTCCTCGATGCCGATGGGGTCGAGGCCGTTGGTGGGCTCGTCGAGCACGAGCAGGCGTGGCCGGGCGATCAGCGCCAGCGCGAGCCCCAGGCGCTGCCGCATGTCCATCGAGAAGCGCCCGGTGCGCTTCTTCCCGGTGTCCGCGAGGTCCACGGCGGCGAGCACCTCATCTATGCGGCTCTCGGGAAGGCCCAGCAGCGTGGTGCGCACGCGCAGGTTCTCGCGCGCGGTGAGGTTGGGGTAGAGCGGCGCCTCCTCGATGAGGCTGCCGATTGCGTAGAGGTCCTCGCGGCGCCAGGCGTGCCCGGCAAAGAGGATCTCCCCGGCCGTCGGCCGCAGCATCCCGCAGATCATCTTGAGCGTTGTCGACTTGCCGGCGCCGTTGGGACCGAGCAGCCCGTACACCTCGCCCTCGCGGATATGAAGGCTCACGTCGGCCACGGCGTCCTGCGCCTGGTCGCCGCGGCCGAAGCGCTTGGTGAGCCCGCGCGTCTCGAGCATGTAACCCATGGGTTTATCCTTTCTCTTCCGGGAGCGCGGGCCGAGTCACCGTGCCCGCGCGCCTTACCTTTCGGGTTCACCATCCATGGTGGGGCGCGTTTCTAACGAAGCCATAACGGCCGTTGGGTTCTTTTGGCGCCAACCCTTCTCGACCCGCACATCATGATTAATTTGCTTAAGGCAACAACTTTCCCGATCGATGTAATCACCGAATCAAAACGTGTACATCACCCTCCAAAACCGACATTTTTCGGCATGTTTGGAGGCCGATGTACACGAATGTGAAATCCACCGCCGCCCAAAAGCGCCTTCCTCATGTCTGGACTCTCTATGCTTACGCTGGATAGACATCGCCGGAACGGGTATAGTATCGAAAGTTTTGTCGTTAACCAGCGGGGGAGTCCTGTGGGCATCAAAAAGAAGATCAAAAAGGAGCTTATCGGCACTTCCGATTACCCGTCGAATAAGATCTTTACGATCTCCAATTTCATCACCGTTACGCGCCTGATCCTCACCCTGGTATTTCTGTACCTGTTTGTGACGGATAACAACCGCGTCATCGCCATCGTTATCTACGCCGTTGCCGCCTCCACCGACTGGATGGACGGTCAGATCGCCCGCATGACCAAGACGGTCTCGTGGCTCGGCAAGGTCATGGATCCCATCTGCGACCGTGCGCTGCTGTTCACCGGCGTACTTGGGCTGGTGGTTCGCGGAGAGCTGCCAATCTGGGTCTGCGTGCTCATTATTGGCCGCGACATCTATCTGGGCATCGGCACGCTTATCGTGCGTCATTATCACCGTCGCCCCATCGATGTCGTCTTTCCCGGAAAGATTGCCACTGCACTGCTCATGACCGGCTTCTCGCTCATGCTGCTCGGGTTCCCCGTTATTGACGGCCTGCATCTTTTACCTTCAACCCTTACGGCCTTCCCGGGCCTCAACGGAAGCTCGGTGCCCCTCGGCATCTTCTTTGTGTACGGCGGCGTGATCTTCTCCATGCTCACGGCTGTCATCTATTCCATTAAGGGCGGAGTGGCCATTAAACAGGCTCTCGCGCATCCCGAGGACGAGGACATCGACTTTCTGAACCCTGAAATCGAAGACTGATTCGTTGGGGTATGATTACGTACGGTTCATTATTTGCGGCACGTCCGCGATAAGTTAGGGGTTGTCATGGACAACATGGTTAACAATATGCCTCAGAATGATAAGACTGCTGACGCTACCTGCGTATTCCGCGTGCCTTCAAGCGACGTCACCGTTCCCGACCTCATGGCCAACGTGCGCATCACCGCCCCCGTTCTGTCCATCGTCAAGGGTCCGCAGACTGGTGCCGCTTTTGAGCTCGAGGACGACGTGACCACCATCGGCCGCGATCCCGCGAACGGCATCTTCCTCAACGACATGACCGTATCGCGCAGCCACGCGCGCATTATTCGCGAGGGCCTCGGCGCTCGCATCGAGGACTTGGGATCGCTCAATGGCACCTGGGTCGACGGTGCCATCGTCAATGCAGCCCCGCTGCACGACGGTTCTTCCGTTCAGATCGGTACGTTTACGCTCATCTACCACGAGAGCACGCCGGAGCGCATCGAAACCGGTGAGTAGGGCATGGCCGAACGCAACTATCTGAGTATCGGCCAAGTCGTCAACCTACTTCGAGGCGCATACCCCGATCTTTCGAACTCAAAAATAAGATTTCTAGAGGATGAGGGGCTCATTACCCCTCATCGTACGCCTAAGGGATACCGTCAGTACTCCAAGGAGGACGTTGATCGCCTGGAGGTTATTCTGCACTTGCAGAAGACTCGCTACATGCCGCTCAACGTGATTAAGCAGCGCTTGGAAAACGCCACGGACCTGTCAACGCTCGCCTACGAGGTGGGCTTGCTATCCGATGTTCCGCTTAAGACGGAGCCCAAGGAGACCAAACAAAAGCTGCATCCCATCGAGACCATTCCCGATATGTTGGGCGTCGAGATTTCATTTATCCGCTCGCTCGCCGAGAACGACCTCATTCGCATCATCAAGAGTCCGCAGAATCGCGAGCTTGTCGATGGCCGCGATTTTCCGATCATCCGCTACTGCTCCGAGCTGTCACGCTTCCATATCGAGCCGCGCAACCTGCGTCAGTACGTGTCTTCCGCCAACCGCGAGTCCTCGATGTTTGAGCAGGTGCTCGTGAGCATGCTCGGCATGGATACCTCCGATGACGAGCGCGATGCCAAGCTCGAGCGTGCGTTTAAGAAGCTTCACGACCTGACGGAAGGTGTGCACACTGCGCTGCTCAAGAACCGCGTTTTTGAGTCGCTCAACGCCGTGGTCGAGGACGCCGACATCGATGCACTCGATGAGGAAATCACTCGCTCCGAGTCCACCAAGGCCAAAAACGAAGAGACAGCCGCTCCGGCTTCGCACGAGGATTCTCTCGTAAAACCGCTCAAGGTCGTCGCCCCTTCGCAATCCGGCACCGCCACCGCGGGCAAATAACCGCTGCCGAAGTTTCGTCAACCCATTGAAAGGTCATGTAATGTACGACTTCGAATCTCAAATCGTCGACATCCCCGACTATCCCGAGCCCGGAGTCATCTTTAAAGACATCACGCCGCTCTTCGGCAATCCCGAGGCGCTCAAAGCCATGACCGATACCCTCGCCGAGCACTTTGCCGGCATGGGAATCACCAAGGTCGTGGGTCCCGAGGCTCGCGGCTTTATGGTTGGTGTACCGGTGGCCGTAGCCCTTGGCGCCGGCTTTGTTCCCGCACGTAAACCGGGCAAGCTGCCGCGCGAGACCGTAAGCCAGAGCTACGAGCTCGAGTACGGCACCGATTCAATTGAGATCCATGCCGACGCTATCAGCTCTAAAGATACCGTGTTGATTCTGGACGACTTGGTCGCGACGGGCGGAACCGTCGAGGCAACAGGTAAACTGGTGCGAGATATGGGCGCAAAGCTTGTCGGTTACGGTTGTATCCTTGAGCTTGCGTTTCTCAACCCGCGCGAGAAGCTCACGCCGTCTAATGACGATGTGGAGCTCTTTAGCCTGGTGACGGTGGACTAGCCGTTACCCTTAGTTACTGGAAAGGAAGCTACATGCGCACAGCAAACACGCACAAAAACATGGCACGCTGCGCTGCTACGGCAACCCTCGCTTGTGTTTTGGGCTTGGGCCTCGCGGCTCCTGCCTACGCCGATACCGCATCCGACCTTGCCGCTGCCCGTACCAAGCTCGAGCAGATCGGCACGCAAACCCAGCAAATTCACGATGAACTCTCCGCACAGACGCAGGAGCTTGATCAGACTGCAGGCGAGATCACGCAAAAGCAGCAGGAGATCGCCGAAGGCCAGGCCAAGCTCTCGACCTATGTCGCCGGCGAGTACAAAACTGGCGGTCTGAGCCTGCTTCAGGTTTTGACGGGCGTCGATGACCTGAGCGATATGCTCAACCGTCTCTTCTACTACGGCAAGGTGTCCGACAAGCAGGCCCAAACCATTCAGGAGGTCAAGGACCTTAAGCAGCAGCTCACCGATAAGCAGGCCGAGCAGGAGAAGAACGTCGCCGCGACGCAAAAGAAGGTCGACGAGCTCAATGCCCAGCAGGCTGAGGCCCAGAGCGTCGTGAACTCCCTGGATTTACAGCTGCAGGCCGAGCTTGCTGCCGAGGCCGAGGCCAACGCCGCGCTGCAGGCTGGTATAAACGCCAGCACCGCCGAAAAGGCCACGGTGAGTAACGACACCGCCGGTACGACCGAGAACACCAACAAGGGTGGCGGTACGACCAACGACGGCGGAAACACGCCCGCGCCCGCTCCGCAGCCCCCGACGCCCGCTCCGGCTCCGGCTCCGACGCCTTCCGCACCGAGCCAGTCCGTTGACGGCGGTT
>CAJLRE010000083.1 GCA_905208975.1 uncultured Collinsella sp.
CGATCGGGCGGTTAACTTTGGCTAGCATATCAGAAGCGCACGAATCGAGCGCCCAACTCCGGAAAGCCGAGAACTCCATGCGCGACCGCAAGCCCTCCAAATAGCGAATTGACCTGCTCAGTTGCACGCGGCCGGGGCTTTCGGCCATCACGATGCGGCGCGTGTCGCCAAGCCCCGAAACGCGGCAGAAACCAAGCTCTTCGAAGATTCCCAGGCCGCTTGCCACCGAACGCTCGTCGACCGGGGTGCGGGCATCGATGGCAAGGCACATCTGCGCGATGTCGATATCGCTTGCGCAGAACGAATCATCCCCGGTCTTGCCGCGGTTGGAGCGCCACATGGTCTGCAGCGCGCGATAGAGTGTGACGAGTTCGTCGCGCTCGGGTGCGTAGCAGTCGAGCAGGCGCTCGTTGATGCGGGCGTCGCGCGACGAATAGAGCAGGTGGATCACGGCGGGCTGTCCGTCACGACCGGCACGCCCGCTCATCTGGTTGAACTCTATGGCGCCAAACGGCATGTGGTAGAGCACGACATGGCGGATATCGGGAAGGTTGACGCCCTCGCCAAAGGCAGAGGTCGAGACGATGCAGCTGAGGCTGCCGTCTCGAAACGCCTCCTCAACGCGATGGCGGTCGGTGCGCGTAAGGCCCGCGTTGTAAAAGGCGATATGCGACGCACAGTCGGGAACGCGTTTGCGTAGCGTCTTGGCAAGCGCCACGGACTGATCGCGCGAGTTGACGTAGATGACGGTCTTCTCCCCCGTCGCGACGATGGACACCAGGCGGTTTTCGCGGCTCGCAAGATCGCGGTCGTCCTCGAGCCGCAAGTTCTCGCGCACGGTCTCGTCGACCACCGTACGGGTAATCGGCAGCACGCGGGCAAGCTCCGCCACGACCGGAGCCGTCGCGGTGGCCGTCGCAGCCATAACAACCGGGTCGCCCAGGGCTTTGAGGATATCGGGCATGTCGAGATAGGCGCTGCGGTCGCCGCCCTTGGCAAGGCCGGCGTGGTGCGCCTCATCGATAACGACAAAGCCGATGCGGCCCGAACGCGCGAAGCGGTCACGGTGGATAGATAGGAACTCGGGCGTCGTGAGCACGATACCGGTGCGGCCCGAAGCTAGGCCGGCGAACACGTCATCGCGTGCGGCCTCCACGGTCTCGCCGGTCAGCACGCCAACGCCAATGCCAAGCGCTGCCATCGTCGACGAGAGGTGATAGGCTTGGTCGGCAACAAGCGCGCGCAGCGGATAGACAAAGATGCTCGCACGTCCGCGAAGGACAGCCTCGCGCGCAGCATGTACATGGAAGATGAGAGACTTGCCGCGGCCCGTTCCCATAACGGCCAAGACGCTCTGGTGGTCGGCGAGCGCGTCGAGCGCCTCAACCTGCGCGCGGTGCGGCTGGTTCGATCCGATAAAGCTATGGATAAGCGAGCGCGTGAGCTCGGTATAGGAAAGCTGGGCGAGCGTCTCGCGCTTACGCGACTCCAGGCGCAGACCGGAATCCGCCGGCTGCACGCCACGACGAAGCTCGCATGCCGGATCGTCGACGCTGGGCAGCGTGGTATCGCGGACCAGAACATCCTTGATCATGAGCTTGGGCTTCACACGCCCCTGCCAATGCTCGGCAACGGCCTCGAACACCAAGTCGACAGCGCTATCGCAGTTGATGAGCTTATCGATTTGCGGCACGCGGAACATAATGGCCGGCACACTCGCGGCGCCATCGGTCGCCACAAAGCGCATGTGCTCGCCGGTTTTGCCCACCACGGCGCGGTCGCACATCGTCACGCCCTCGGCAGCCAGCAGCGGCGTCTTGTTGCCCTGGCCAAACGGCTCAAGGCGGGAGATCTGCTCGATGGTCTCGATATTCAGCTCGGAAAGGTCGACGGTGGCGGCGACCTCGTCGGTGTCTTCAAAGTCCTCGGCGGGAAGCTCCGATAGCACGGCGGAAAGGCGGCAGCGGAACTCATCGAGCTTGGATGCCTCGATGGTCACACCCACCGCACCGGCATGTCCGCCGCGACGAATCAGCAGGTCGGAACAGCGCTCGACGGCGTCAAACAGGTTAACTTTGCCCACCGAGCGACCAGAGCCGCGCGCGATACCGTCCTCGATCGAGAACAGCAGCGCCGGCACGTGATAGCGGTTGGTCAGACGGCTTGCCACGATGCCCTTGACGCCCTCGTGCCAGCCCTCGCCACCCACGACGATTGCGCGTCCGCCGTCATAGGTCTTCTCGACCTTTGCCATGGCATCGCGCGTGAGCTCCGCCTCGATCTCACGGCGCTGGCGGTTGATTTCCTCGAGCTCAGCCGCCAGCGCGCTTGCTTCGATGGGATCGCGGGCAAGCAGCAGGTCGAGCGCCAGCTTGGGATCGGCCATGCGACCGGCAGCGTTTAAGCGGGGAATGAGCGAGAACGATAGGCCATCCGCCGTAATGCTCGAAAGGTCCGCCTTGGCGAGCGCGGCAAGCGCGATATAGCCGGGACGAGCGGTTACGCGCATCTGCTGGATGCCCTCGGCAACCAGCGCGCGGTTCTCGGGCGTGAGCGGCATCATGTCGGACACGGTGCCCAGCGCCGCGACCTCGATTAGCGAACGCCAATACGACGGCTTGCCCAAGCGCTCACCCAGGACTTGCACCAGCTTGAGCGCCACACCAGCACCGGCAAGTTCACGCGAGGGTCCCTCATCCTCGAGCTTGGGGTCGGTCAGGGGCACGCCCTGCGGCACCTGGTCGGAGGGCTCGTGATGGTCCGTAACCACCAGATCGATTCCCAGGCTCTCCAGATAGGAAACCTCTTCCTTGGCGGCAATGCCGTTATCGACGGTCACGATCAACTGGGGGCGAGCGAGCTCGTTAACGCGGTCGAGCGCCGCGCGCGAGAGACCGTAGCCCTCGTCAAAGCGATGCGGAATAAACGGCGTGACATCGGCGCCAAACGTGCGCAGTGCCTCGGTTAACAGGCAGGTCGACGTAATACCGTCAACGTCAAAATCGCCAAAGACCGCGATGTGCTCGTGGTTGCGAATAGCACGCTCGACGCGGTCGGCAACGACCGACATGCCCGGGATAATGAGTGGGTCAGCCCAGTCGCGATCGAGCGAAGGCGTCAAAAACAGCTGGCCTTCTTCGATGGATGTAATGCCGTGCGCAACCATAATGCGCGCCACCAGCCCGGGTATTCCCAGGCCAGCCGAAAGCTCCTTTTCGAGTTCGGGATTTTGCTGAGCGACCGCCCAGCGATGCGTCGTCTTAAGCGATGACATAGGCGCCCACCCCCGATAGGGGCAGGTCGCCGCGATACCTCTCACGGTTCATAGCGATGAGTCCTCTGTGTATGCCCGCTTCGGCAGGCAGATCTGTTGAACGAATTTATTATACCGTGCAGCGCGGACGCAAATCGCCGCAGTACGCCGCGGTTTCGGTAAACGAGGGCGGTAATACCCTCGAAATAATCGAGCGTTTCTAACGCACGGACGCATGCGAGCGTCTAGCATATCCATTCAAAACGGATTCACGAGCAAAGGGAGTCACAAGAGCATATGAAGAAATGGGTTGGACTGGGCAAGTTTCTCGCGGGGCACATGCAGGTCATCGTTCCGATTTGCGTGACGCTCGGCGTGCTCTTTCCCCAGCAGATCGGCGTGCTCAAGCCCATCGTTCCCGCCTTGTTTGCCTTTATGACGTTTCAGGGTGCGCTCAGCAACACCTTTCACCAGGTGGCCGAGGTGTTCCGCCGTCCCCTACATTTGATTTTGGCGTTATTTGTCTCGGCCGTGCTCATCCCCATCGCGGCGTATGCCATGGGCTCACTGTTCTTTGGTTCCAACCCAAACCTTGTCTGCGGCATCGTGCTCGAGTACAGCGTACCCGTGGCAGTCACCGCCTTTATGTGGATCAGCATGTTCGGCGGCAACGGCCCGCTCGCGCTCACCATCATCCTGACGTCCTCGGTCATCTCGCCCGTCACGATTCCGCTCACGCTTAAGCTCCTGCTGGGTGCCACCGTTGCAATCGATGTTACGGGCATGATGCAGAACATGGCCTTTATGATCGCCATCCCCGCCGTGCTCGGCATCGTGATCAACGAGTTCACGCGCGGATGGGGACACGAGAAACTCTCCCCCGCGCTTTCGCCCGCCTGCAAGTTTATGATGATGGGTGTCATCGCCTCCAACTCCACCGCCATGAGCGAGTACGTGCTACACATGAATGCGGTGCGCCTGGAAGTCGCCCTCTTTATTTTGACCTTCGCCATCAGCGGCTTTGTCGTCGGCATTCTGGTCGCCCGCGCGTTGCACCTGCCGTATAGCGAGACGACCACCATGTGCTTTACCTGCGGCATGCGCAATATCTCTTCGGGCGCCGTCATCGCCACGCAGTATTTTCCCGGCGAGGTCGTGTTTCCCGTCATGTGCGGAACGCTGTTTCAGCAGGTGCTCGCCTCGGTTATCGGACATCTCTTTGAGCGACTGACCGGCGAGGAGCGCGCCGCCCAGCGCAAGCGCGTCGAGGCCGGCCGCGACGCCATGGGACGCTAGACTGTCCGCATTACGCGGGTGATAGTCTTGCTATACGAGCGTTTCCAGATGCGCACGCAGGCGCTCTGCATCGATATCGAGCGTGGTCTCGGCATTGACCTGGGCCAAACGATAACCGACAAAGTAGGGCGAAACCACCCAACGCGGCAACACCTTGGCAATGGTCCGGCCGTCCATGTGGTAGAAGAACAAGTTGTACGACTCCGCGCGGCCGCCGTGGTGCTCGTGCAGGATATAGTGCAGGGCCACCTGAATCGCATCGGCAAACAGGTCCGCTTCGGCTTGGTCGCGGGCGTCGTCGCTGGCGGCGATTCCCTGTGGAGCCGAGACGTTAACCTCAAAGAATCCCATAATCGGTTCGGTTGAGATGTTGACCGAGATTCTCCCCTGTTGCCAAACATTGATGCCTTCGAAATTGGCGGAAGCCAGCGAAGCATAGCCGTCTTCCTGCTCCAAGCCCACAATCTGCATGTGTGGATGGACGAGGCTGCCGCCCGAAAGCGGGCCTTTGTTCTTGTACAGGAGCACACTGCGGTACTGTTGGGAATCGAGCATCTGCTGCCAACAGCCCAGGGCAAACCGCATCACATGATGCAGCTCATCCGGTTCATAGGTCGCCAGGTCGGCGTCGTGATTGGCAGACTCGATCAATACGGTCTGACGGGTGGCCCGCAAGGTCTTGAACTTATTCTCGAGCCAGATGCAGTCACCATCGCGCTGGATGACGCTGGCGAGCCCCTCCGTATCACAAAAGGGGCACGCGGTGCCAGGGCGACGATTATCGTCGGGCTTACCGCTCGCCTGCTGAACGTCAAATACCAGTGCCACAGGTTACACCTCCAGCGGCACGATCTTGGTGCCATGCAGCTCGGAGACGCCAAGTGCTGCCGCCACGGCATCGCGGTTGGCCGTGGTAATGCCGCCGCCAGGAAGGATGGTCAGGCGGTCGCCCGCGTACTCGATCAAGCGGACCAGGTTTTCGAAGTTGCCCTCGATCGACGTACCGGCAGCGCCGCCATGCGTGAGGATGCGCGTAACGCCGCAGTCGGCAAGTGTATCAATCGCATCGAGCTGAGCCTCGGGCGAGAGCTGGTCAAACGCCATGTGGAAGGTGATGTCAAGGGACTCGCGCTTGCACTCCTCGGCCGCACACCCCGCAGCCATCACCAAGGCACCGAGCGTGAGTTCGTCGAGCGCCCATCCGCCAGCACAAGGCTTGCAACAGCCAAAGACCAGACCATCGACGCCGGCGCTTACGGCAAGGCCCAGATCCATCTCCATCATGCGCAGCTCGTCCTGGTTGTAATGAAAGTCCCCGCCGCGCGGACGAATCATGCACATCACGCGCGCATCGTGCTCGTGAGCGTAGCTGACCGTAGCGCTGATAACGCCGGCGGAAGGTGTGGTGCCGCCAACGGCAAGGTTGTCGCACAGCTCAATACGACTCGCACCGGCCTTAATGGCCGCCGGCACCCGCTCAAAGTTCTCGGCACAAAACTCGTACAGCATAGATAGACCCCCGAAGACAGCAGATGTTTTCCGACGGGCATTGTCACACACCCCCATGAAGTTGCGGTGGAATAAGGACTGTTTTGGCCTCTGGAGCCCGTATTCAGTCCCTATTTCACCGCAACTTAAAGGGGTGCTGACCGAAATGGTCAGCACCCCTTTTTGCTGTATAGAAGTAGTCGTTGGGGACGTTCTTAAACGACTATTCATTCAAGAACGTCCCCAACGACTATCCCAGGATCAGGCACGCTTTGGTGCGGGAAGGTAGCTGCTCAGAAATGTGGTCGAATGAGAGTTGCATCAAAGGAGCACTGGTTGGTGTTTCGCGCGATGCGTCAACCGACACTCGTCGCTATACCGGGGACAGACAGACCGGGCTCCCTATACGACAACTGTTGACATCATATACTATGTGTCATATAGTAGGTGTTA
>CAJLRE010000084.1 GCA_905208975.1 uncultured Collinsella sp.
ATGTTGCCCACGCCGGTCAGATACATGACCAAGCGCTCGAAGCCCAGACCGTAGCCGGCGTGCTTGCAGGAACCGTAGCGGCGCAGGTCAAGGTAGTACTTGTACTGCTCGGGATTCATGCCCAGGTCCTTGATGCGGGCCTCGAGCAGATCCAGGCGCTCCTCGCGCTGGGAGCCGCCGATAATCTCGCCGATACCGGGAACCAGGCAGTCGGCGGCGGCGACGGTCTTGCCGTCCTCGTTCATGCGCATGTAGAAGGCCTTGATCTCGGCCGGGTAGTCGGTCACGAAGGTCGGGCGCTTAAAGTGCTCCTCGGTCAGGAAGCGCTCGTGCTCGGTCTGCAGGTCGATGCCCCAGCTCACGGGGTAGTCAAACTTGTGACCGGCGGCGACGACCTGCTCCAGGATCTCGATGGCCTCGGTGTAGGTAACGCGGGCAAAGTCAGAGTTTGCCACGTGGTCCAGGCGCTCGATCAGGCCCTTGTCCACAAACTTGTTGAGCATGTTGAGCTCATCGGGGCAGGTGGCCATAACGTCCTTGAGGACGTACTTGAGCATGGCCTCGGCGTTATCCATGTAGTCGTTCAGATCGGCAAAGGCCATCTCGGGCTCGATCATCCAAAACTCGGCGGCGTGGCGCGTGGTGTTGGAGTTTTCGGCGCGGAAGGTGGGGCCAAAGGTATACACGTCGCCAAAGGCCATGGCAAAGTTCTCGGCATTGAGCTGGCCGGACACGGTGAGGCTCGCATGCTTGCCAAAGAAGTCCTGGCTCCAGTCGACCTCGCCGGACTCGGTGAGGGGCGGATTTTTGGGGTCGAGCGTGGTCACGCGGAACATCTCGCCGGCGCCCTCGCAGTCACTCGTGGTGATGATGGGGGTGTTGACGTAGACAAAGCCCTGCTCCTGGAAGAAGCGGTGGATGGCTGCAGCCGCGACAGAGCGGATGCGGAACACGGCGCGGAACAGGTTGGTGCGCGGGCGCAGGTGCTGCTGGGTGCGCAGGAACTCGACGGTCGCGCGCTTCTTCTGCAGCGGGTAATCCGGGGCGCTGACGCCCTCGACCTCGATGGAAGTGGCAGAAAGCTCGAAAGGCTGGGGCGCATCGGGCGTCAGCTTGACGGTGCCGGTGCAAATGAGTGCGGCCGAGACGTTCTGATGGGCGATCTCGTCGTAGTTGTCGAGCGCCTCGCGGTTCATGACGACCTGCAGGTCGCGGAAGCAACTGCCGTCGTTGAGCGTAACAAAGCCAAAGTTTTTCATGTCGCGGACGGACTTGACCCAGCCGGCGACGGTGACGGTCTGGCCACCGAGCGACTCGGCGTGCGTATAGAGCTGCGCGATTTTGGTGCGGTTCACGTATCCTCCCATAACGGTTGAATGATAGTTATCCATACAGTTCGATATTCTAGCAGCTCGGCTCATTTGGGCTATACAGACAAGGCATTGACGGGATGGTTTTCAAACGAAAAGCGCCCACGGCCAAATGGTCGCGGGCGCTTTTCGTGGTGTCTTTTGGCTGTGTAGCGCGGGACCTGGCTACTTGGTCTTGGCCACCAGCAGCGGGTCGCCCAGCTTGACAAGCGGGTTGCCGCCGATAAGCGTTCCGGACTCGCCGACATGGTCGATGCTCTTAAGGCGATCGAGCTCGGAGACGATGACGGTCACGATATCCTCGTGACCAGCGGCCTTAATGGCGTCGCGGTCGAAGCTGATGAGCGGCTGGCCCGCCTTGACCACATCGCCCATCTCGACAAAGCGGGCAAAACCCTTGCCATTCATTTCCACGGTGCCCAGGCCGACATGGATGAACACGCGAAGACCGTCCTCGGTGATCATGCCGATGGAGTGGTTGGTGACGGTGGTGGCGCCGATGCGGCCGTTGGCGGGCGCATAGATGGTGCCGGTAATGGGCTCGATGCCATAGCCCTGGCCAAGCATGCCCGAGGCGATTGTCTCGTCGGGAACTTCGTCCAGGTTGACGAGCACGCCGTTGACGGGGGCGTAGATGACGCCTTCGCGGGTGGCGAAGCTTGCTGCGGGCGGAATGGACGCCTCGCCGGTCGAGGTGAAGGTGGACTTAAGCGAATCGAGCAGACCCATAGTTGCCTCCAACTTAAATAGGCGCATATCGCGCGTTTGGTTTGCCGGAAACGTTTCATATGTGTTTCGCGGCTTGGTCAACGCCCCTATTCTACGCTGCTCAACGATGGTCCTGAGCTGGGATTATGTGATATATCAGTTGATGGGAATCTTATTGCGGGAGCGTTTCTGCACCGTGGGTCCAACTGGGGTACGCTTGAAGGCGAAAATGAGTGCGCACGAATCGCGCGAAGGGAGCACATATGATTGTCGAGAACCATGCGCTGTGGGGCGAGGAGCCGACCGAGGAATATCCGGCGACGTTTACGTATTTGGGTGCCGAGCCGCTGCCCGATAAACCGAATGGCCGCCGTCCTGCCGTGATTATCTGCGGCGGAGGTGCGTTTACGCATATCGCTCCGCATGAGCAGGATCCCGTGGCGTTTGCGTTTTTGGATCACGGCTACCAGGCCTTTGTGCTCAACTATGTCACGAGTTCTACGGGTGACGTGAGCTTTCCGCACCCCCAGGCAGATCTTGCCAAGATGGTCGCCACGGTGCGTGCGAATGCCGACGAGTGGCATGTCGATCCCAAGCGCGTGTGCGTCGTGGGCTTTTCTGCGGGCGGCATGATCTGTGCCTCGCTGGCAACGCAGTGGAAGACCGGCCCCTTCGCGGCACTTGCCGGGGCGCGTCCGGACGACATCCGTCCCGATGCCGTGGTGCTGGGCTATCCGCTGCTCGACTTTGCCTATGTGCGCGACATGCAGACGCGCGATCCGCGCATTGACTTGCGTGTGCCCAAGACGGGCGGTAAGACGGGGCGCGATTTGCTCAACGACTATCTGTCGATGGTGACGGGCGGCGAGGCGACCGACGAGCACTTGGCCGATATCTGCCCTACCACGCATGTTTCGCGTCAGATGCCGCCGACCTTTGTGTGGGGCGTGTCCGACGACAAGACGGCGCCGATCGCGCAGGTCTATCCCTTTGCGCAGCGCATGGCCGAGGAGGGCGTCGCTTGCGAGATGCACGTCTTTGACCAGGGCGGTCACGGCCTTTCACTCGGCAACGCCAACACCGCGGTCGACAACGAGGACAAGCAGGTTTCCGTCCGTCCCTGGATCCGCCTGGCCTTCCGCTTCCTGGAGCGTCATATGTAAAAGTAGACTATTTACCCATTTCAAAAAGCCTGCTCAGAGGAGGAACCATGCTTGAGGGTACGTATGCGGTTTCGGCCCAGACGCCGGTGGGGAGTAAACGCGGCGAGGTGACGTTTTCACACGGGGCGAACGGCGCGCTCAGGGCAGTACTAAACGTCAGGGGTCTCAATATCGCTCTCTCGAGCGCCCGCGCTGAGGGCGATTTTTTTGAGCTCTCGGGTACTATCTCCCACGTCTTGATGGGCAAAGTGCCCTTTACATGCACGGGGTCGGTCGAGGGTGATCGACTCATCGCTACCGCGCGGTCGGGTTCCGTTTCGATCTCGCTGAGCGGTATGCGCAAAGAGCTTTCGGGGCGCACGGCATAAAGTTTGCGCAGGTAAACATCGGTATTTGACTTTATAAAATAGTTCAGAGCGCTATCATTTGTCGTTACGAGTTGGTTAGCCCCGGTAAACGGTTAGCCGCGTCTAACGAAAGGATGAGCGCGTGAAGCTCGATACGCTCGAGATTGGAAAGGACGCCGTTGTCGCATCGGTGACATCTGACGATCAGGCACTCCGACAGCATATTTTGGACATGGGCCTAACGCCGGGCACCGAAGTCACCATGATGAAGTACGCCCCCATGGGCGACCCGCTCGAGATTCGCCTGCGTGGCTACGAGTTGACGCTGCGCAAGGACGATGCCGCTCGCATCGAGCTCGTGGGTGTTCACGACACCGATACGGGTCCGCGCGCTAACGCCGCAATCGGCACGACGGAGCACCCGGCACTCGGCGAGGGGACGTATTCGCCCCGTGCGGCAAAAACGGCCGTGCCCGAGGGTGCGCCGCTGCATTTCGCCCTTGCCGGCAACCAAAACTGCGGCAAGACTACGTTGTTCAACCAGCTGACGGGCTCCAACCAGCACGTCGGTAACTTTCCCGGCGTGACGGTCGACCGCAAGGACGGTACTATCCGTAACCATCCCGAGGCGGGCGTTACCGACCTGCCCGGCATCTATTCGCTGTCGCCGTACACGGGCGAAGAGATCGTCAGCCGCCAATTCATCTTGGATGAAAACCCCGACGCCATCATCGATATCATCGACGCCACCAACATCGAGCGTAACCTGTACCTGACGCTGCAGCTTATGGAGCTCGACCGCCCCATGGTCATCGCGCTCAACATGATGGACGAGGTGACGGCCAACGGCGGCGCCGTGGACGTCAACCTGCTCGAGAGCCTGCTGGGCGTGCCCGTTGTCCCCATTAGCGCTGCCCGCAACGAGGGCATCGGCGAGCTGGTGGAGCACGCTCTGCACGTGGCGCGGTTCCGCGAGCGTCCCGGCCGCCTGGACTTTTGCGCGCCCGACGGTCCGGACGGCGGTGCACTGCATCGCTGCATCCACGGTATTGCCAACCTTATCGAGGACCACGCCGCGACGGCGCATATCCCGGTGCGTTTTGCAGCGACCAAGCTGGTCGAGGGCGACGAGCTGGTGACAAAGGCGCTTCACCTGGACCGCAACGAACTCGACGCCATCGAGCACATCAT
This sequence comes from uncultured Collinsella sp., assembly GCA_905208975.1. Taxonomy (GTDB): domain Bacteria; phylum Actinomycetota; class Coriobacteriia; order Coriobacteriales; family Coriobacteriaceae; genus Collinsella. Next base: position 4,780 of record CAJLRE010000084.1, read on the forward strand.
TACCCAGATGGAGGGCGAGGCGGGCACCGACCGCCTGTCCGCGTTGGCCGACATGCGCTTTACCTTTATCGGCGACGTGTGCGGACGCTGCGTGGTGAAGCCCCACGAGAGCCGCGAGCACGTGCGCTCCGTCAAGATCGATCGCATCCTGACGGGTCGCTACACGGCCATTCCGGCGTTCCTGGTGATCATGGGCCTCGTCTTTTGGCTGACGTTCGGCGTGATCGGCGCGGCGTTGCAGGGCCTCATGGAGGACGGCATTGCTGCCATCATTGCTTCGGCCGACGCGGGCCTCAAGGCGTTTGGCACCAACGACGTGGTGCGTTCACTCGCGGTCGACGGCGTGCTCACGGGCGTGGGTAGCGTGCTGACCTTCCTGCCGATCATCGTCGTGCTCTTCTTGTTCCTCTCCATTCTGGAAGACTCGGGCTACATGGCGCGCGTGGCCTTTGTCATGGATAAGGTTCTGCGCCGCTTTGGCTTGTCGGGCCGCAGCTTCGTGCCCATGCTCGTCGGTTTTGGCTGCACCGTGCCGGCCATTATGTCGACCCGCACGCTGCCGTCCGAGCACGACCGCAAGATGACCGTCATGCTCACGCCGTTCATGAGCTGCTCGGCCAAATTGCCGGTCTACGGTCTGCTGTGCGGGGCGTTTTTCCCGCAGGCGACAGTTCCCGCCATGGTCTCGCTCTATCTGATTGGCATTGCGGTCGGATGCATAGCGGCTTTGGTGCTCAACCGCACGGCATTTAAGGGCGACCCGGTGCCGTTTATCATGGAGCTCCCCAATTACCGCCTGCCGAGCGTTAAGACGACGGTGATGCTGGCATGGGATAAGGCCAAGGACTTCATCACCAAGGCCTTCACCATTATCTTTGCCGCTACGGTGGTCATTTGGTTCCTTCAGACGTTCGACATCCGCTTTAATGTGGTCGCCGATCAGTCGCAAAGCCTGCTTGCGGGTCTCGGCAGCATCATCGCGCCGGTGCTGGCGCCGCTCGGCTTTGGCGACTGGCGTGCGTCGACGGCGCTCGTCACCGGACTAATCGCCAAGGAGAGTGTCATCTCGACCCTCACGGTGCTTCTGGGCGCAACCTCGCCCGCCGCACTGTCGACTATGTTCTCGCCGTTCACCGCCTATGTGTTCCTGGTCTTTACACTGCTGTACCCGCCCTGCGTGGCGGCCATCGGCGCCGTCAAGAGCGAGCTGGGCGCGCGCTACGCCGTGGCCGTGTTCGCGTTCCAAGTGACGGTTGCCTGGATCGTGGCGTTTGTCGTGCATTCGGCAGGCATATTGCTGGGGTTGGCTTAGCTATCTATTGACGGCGTAACCTCTGCGCATCGAGTTGATTTCGGCCTCGCATCTGTTGCTGACGGATGCGGGGCCGTTGCTATATAATCGCCCCCGCTCAAAACGAATCGGAGAGGTTCTTTGTATGACTCAGGCAAGGCAAGACGGCATCACGCTCAGGCAGTGGCTCCCGCTTATCGGGCTCGCCTGTTGCGCGTTCGTATTCAACACGTCGGAATTCATGCCCATTGGCCTTCTGACTGATATTGCCGCATCGTTCTCGCTCACCGAGGCCCAGGCAGGCATCATGATCTCGGTCTATGCTTGGGGCGTCATGCTGCTGTCGCTGCC
>CAJLRE010000085.1 GCA_905208975.1 uncultured Collinsella sp.
GCATCGTCGTGCAATATGCGTCAACGAAGCCCAGGTAAGGGACACAAAAAGAAACGACACCGATCACGCGTGAAAAAGGCGTCTGCTCGGCGTCGTGCATGATGCTTCCATCTGCATTTTTGTTTGCGATTCCCTGCGTGCCGATCATCTGCGCCGCAGGGTCGATCTCGTACACCTGGTGCGTCACCACGGCGCCGTCCGATCGGTAAAAGGTTGCATTGTCGCCCACGGCAATATCCGTTGGATCAACTTGGTGAACAAACACCATGGAGCCAACGGGTAGCTCGGGCTCCATAGAACCCGAAAGCACTGTATAGGGCGTGTATCCAAATGCACGAGGGACAAAAGAAACGACGGCAAGAGCCATGACGAGCGCAATCGCCAAGCTACTCAAAAGTGCAATAAATCGTTTGAGTCTACGCGCCGTCAAAGTGATAATTCATCCCCATCGAGGCCTTATTCGACCCATCCAAAGGTCAGCAAGTTTCAACAGGAACCGCAAGGCGATTGAAAAGTGAGTCCGAAATAAGCCAATTTGGAATCTTTTCGTAATAAAAACATAGCGATATGCTACAAATTTTTCAATGTTTTGTCGCCAAATGCTACCTATTTTGGCGTAAGTGGTCATTTATCCCCAAATTAGTCTGTTTTATCCAATACTTACGACTAACCCCCTACGCAACTTCCCCATAGAAGGTTCGTTTTTTGCGAAACTAAAATAATGGTACCCCCCCCCCACATTAAAACAAACTACTGGAAGTGTCATTTATTTCCGACCCCCCTTTGCCGGAGTTTTATGACAGCCCCATGTAGTTCGCAGCCCATAATCCTCTGAGAACCGTGTCCCAGAATTCGCTTGCGAAATGGGATGCGGTTTCCGCTTGTGGCCCCGTTGGGAAACCACATCCCACTCCGATCGCAAATTCCGGATCGCACTTTCCGCCAAGACCCTCAACCGGAAACGGCATCCCATTTCTCGGCCGAAAACTGGGATGCGGTTTCCACAGAGCCCCTCAACGGGAAACCGCATCCCATTCCAAAGGCAAATTCCGGGACGCAGCTTCCGCAACCCCACCCATCCGGAAATCCCATCCCACTCCGCACACATCCGGGCATAGAACAATCAGCTTATTAGGCCTTCCATCAATAAAGGGGCGCCCTCGTGTCACGAAAAAAGCCTCGAGAATCTCGAGGCTTTCACGTTTGTATTATCTCGAGCGCGAGGCGACACGCCTACTCGCCCAGCACGGCCTTCTTGGCGGCTGCGGTCATGTTGTCCAGGTCCTCCTTGGTGGGGTGATCCTTTGCGGCAACCCAGTTGTCGAGCAGCATCTTAAATCGGGCGTTTTCGGGATCTTGCTCGAGCATGGCCTCGTAGCGCTGCTTAACCGCGGGACCCATCTTGCCCTGGCACATCGCCCAGCCCGCAAGCTCGGCATCCTCGGCCAGATTGGAAGTTACGCGGTCGACAATCTGCTGGTAATAGCTCTGGTCGGCCCCAAAGCCGCAGGTGCCAAACAGGAACACGCGCTTGCCGTGCAAGGCGGAGAGCAACGCCGCCACCGAGGGCGTGCAGGCACCCTTGTCGCACCAAAAACCGACAAGCACCGTATCGGCAGCGCAGGCACCCTCTGCCTCGTGCGCGACCTGCTCCGGATCTGCATCATCGCTCAGCGCGGCGGCATGGATAAACTCGACGCCTGCAGCCTGCAGGGCGCGCTTGATCGCCCCCGAAACCATCCTGGTATTACCGCTCTTGCTGTTAACCACCATAGAGCATGTCATAGTCACGTTGCCTCGTTTCCCCCGAAACTCGAGCCATTAATGCAATTTGTTAAAAGCATATCTTAGTACTAACGACGCAGATGTAAACCATCTGCCGCTAATCGGCAGCCCCTACTGGGCAAACTGGCTGCGGTAGAGCTCGGCGTAGAAGCCGCCTGCCGCTAGCAACTCGTCGTGCGTGCCGCGCTCGATAATCTCGCCGTCGCGCATCACCAGAATGCAGTCGGCGTTGCGGATGGTGCTCAGGCGGTGCGCCACCACAAAGCTTGTGCGGCCAGCCATGAGCTCGTCGAATGCTGCCTGCACCTGCAGCTCGGTGCGGGTATCGATGCTCGACGTTGCCTCGTCCAGCAGCAAGATCGCCGGGTCGGTAAGCATGACGCGCGCGATGCACAGCAGCTGTTTTTGACCCTGGCTAAACGTGCCGCCGTCCTCGCCAATCACCGTGTCGTAGCCGCCTGGCAGCTGCACGATAAACTTGTGCGCATGCGCGCGCTTGGCCGCCTCGATAACCTGTTCGCGTGTGGCATCGGGACAACCGTAGGCGATGTTGTCCGCCACCGTGCCCTCGAACAGCCACGTATCCTGCAGCACCATGCCAAAGGCACGGCGCAGGCTTGCGCGCGTGTAGTCACGCGAGGAACGGCCATCGACCGCGATGCGACCGGCGTCGATATCGTAGAACCGCAGCAGCAGGTTGATGAGCGTCGTCTTACCGCAGCCCGTGGGACCGACCAGGGCAAAGCGCATGCCGGGCTTGGCCTCGATGCAGATATCCTGCAGCAGCTTGCGGTCGGGCACATAGCTAAAGTCCACATGCTCAAAGGCCACCTCGCCCTGCGGGGCGGCAAGCTCCACGGCATCTGGCGCATCGGGCTCTTGCTCGCTGGCGTCGAGCAGCGCAAACATACGACGCGCCGAGGCATACGCCGTCTGGATTTGCGTAATGACGTTGGTGACCTCGTTGAACGGCTTAGTGTACTGGTTGGCGTAGGACAGGAAGATCTGCACGCCGCCCACCGTGAGCGCCGCAGGCACGCCCGCGATCACGCCCGCGCAGCCGATCACAGCGACCACGGCATAGATGATGTTATTGATAAAGCGCGTGCCGGGGTTGGAGAGCGAACCCATAAACTGCGCGCGCTCGCCCGCGGTGTAGAGCTCAGCGTTGAGGGCATCGAAGCGCTGCTGGGCGTTGGGGCCATAGGCAAAGGCGTCGACAAGCTTCTGCTCGCCCACGTATTCCTCGATATGACCGCCAAGCTGCCCTTGAATACGCTGCTGAGCCGTAAAGCTCTTGTTGGAGAGCTTGGCAATAGCACCGGCGGCAAAGATGGAGAGCGGCGTGACGAGCACCACCACAAGCGTCATGGTCAGGTTAATGGAGAGCATAAACGCAAGCGTGCCCACGATGGTAATAACACCGGTGAAGAGCTGCGTGAAGCCCTGCAGCAGACCGTCGCCCACCTGATCGACGTCGTTGACCACGCGGCTCATAAGGTCGCCGTGGGCGTGGCTGTCGATAAAGCTGAGCGGCATGCGGCTGAGCTTGTCGCTCGCTTCCACGCGCATGTCGCGCACCGTCTCGTAGGACAGGCGGTTGACGCAGTAGCCCTGCAGCCACTGGAAGGCCGCAGCACCCATCACGACAATCGCGAGTTTGGTAACGAGCGGCAGCAGCGCATCGAAGTCCACCTGCCCGGTGGCAACGATGAGGTCGATGCCCTCACCAATGAGGATGGGCGTGTAGAGCTGCAGAATCACCGAGATGGCGGCGCTCACAAACGACGCCGTAAACGAAATACGGTGCGGGCGAACATAGCCCAGCAGGCGGCGCGTCACCGCGCCCACGGGATAGCGCTCGGGATCACCGGGTTGGCGCGGGCCGTCGCCCAGGTCGTTGAGGTTATCGTTGCCGGACACATTAGCGGTCATCGTGGCGACCGAACCGGAAGAAGTATACGGGTTCATCTAGCAACCCTCCTTTGAGCAAGTAGGCGCAGGGGCAGTCGGGGCGGACGCGGGCACCGTGCTCCCCTGCTGGCCCTCGAGCTCCTCGCGGCGCAGCTGCGACTGGCAAATCTCGCGATAGAGCTGGCAGCTTGCATACAGCTCGTCATGCGTGCCCAGGCCCGCAACCGATCCGTGGTCGAGCACGCAGATCATGTCGGCATCGCGCACGGTCGAGACGCGCTGGCTCACAATCACCGTGGTCAGCGGCAGCCCGCCCTCGGCGGCACCGCGCACGCTGCGCTCGCGAATGGCATGGCGAAGCGCCGCGTCGGTCTTAAAGTCGAGCGCCGAGGCAGAATCGTCCATGATCAATATCCGAGGCGAACCCACCAAGGCGCGCGCGATGGTCAGGCGCTGGCGCTGGCCACCGCTAAAGTTCTTGCCGCCCGCCTCGACCGGGGCATCGAGCCCCTGCGGTTTGTTGCGCACGAACTCGCTCGCCTGCGCCATGTCGAGCGCCGCCCAGAGCTCCTCGTCGGTTGCCGACTCGTCACGCCAGGTCAGGTTGCTGCGGATCGTGCCGCTCACCAGCGACGCGCGCTGCGGTACGGTCGCGACCACGTGGCGCAGCTGGTCGAGCGGCCAGGTGCGCACGTCGGCACCCATCACGCTCACGCTGCCGGTGCTCGCATCGTAGAGGCGCAGAATAAGCGAAACGAGCGTGGACTTGCCGCTACCCGTGCCGCCGATAATACCGAGCGTCTTGCCCAGCGGGAGCTCCAGCGTCACATCGTTGACAGCATTGGCCGCGCCGGCGCCAAACGAGAAGCTCGCATGGTCAAAGCTCAGCGCAGGAACGGGAGCGACATTGCCCGGCTCGGGCAGTGCGACCGTCTCGTTGTCCTCGTCGGTGATGCTCGGCATGCAATTGAGCACCTCGTTGATGCGCGACGCGCTGGCGCTCGCCTTGGTAAAGACCACAACCAGGTTGGCGACGTACACGATGGAGGTGAGCGTCTGCGTCATGTAGTTCACAAACGCCATGACCTGGCCCTGCGTGAGCTCGCCCACGTTGACCTGGATACCGCCCACCCACAGGATGGCGCACACGCCCAGGTTCATCACAAGAAACGTGACGGGGTTGAGAATCGACGAGAGCTTGCCCACCGCGATGGCAGTATTGGCCTGGTCGTCGGCTGCCTGGGCAAAGCGCTCGCGCTCATGGTCCTCGCGCACGAAGGCGCGAACCACGCGGGCGCCCGAAAGGCCCTCGCGGCAGATAAGCGCGATGCGGTCAAGCTTTGCCTGCAGTTGCTTGTAGTACGGGATACAGCGCGCCATGACAAACCAAAACACCAGGCCGATGGCGGGCGTGCAAATCAAAAAGATAATGCCGAGCTTAAGGTCGATGGCAAGGGCCGCGACCATGGAGCCCACCGCCAGGAAGGGCCAGCGGATGAGCATGCGCACGCCCAGCGCCACAGCGAGCTGCACCTGGTTGACGTCGTTGGTGATGCGGGTGATAAGCGACGGCGTGCCGAAGCGGTCGAGTTCGGCATAGCTCAGCTTGTTGATGTGCTCGTAGAGCGCACCACGGATATCGGTGCCCATGCCCTGCGAGGTAAGCGCCGCCATCTTTTGGCAGACAAGCGTAAACGAGATGCCGATCACGGCCATGGCGGCAAGCACCATACCGCAGCGGATGACGGCGCTCACGTCGTGCGAGCCAATGCCTTTATCGATCATCTGGGCAATCACCAGCGGCGTAAGCAGGTCAAAGATCACTTCGATCAGCTTGCACGCAGGGCCAATCACCATATACCGGCGAAACTTACCACCAAAACGCCTGAGCAGCTCAATCATGTATAGGCGCTCCCTATCATCATTCACACTCAATTCGAACCATGATAGTACCGCCACCCCAAAAGAAGCGTAAACAACTCGTCATTTCTAACGGGATTCAGTTTTCAGAGGAGCATACGCGCACACCCAGCCAGTGGCGGGCCAATCGCTTGATATACTTACATTAGTGCTACCAAGTTAGTCGCCGACCCTTGAAATGAGGTGCCGAGATGAACGACATTCTCGCAAGAAGAGCAAGACGAGCAACCGTGGGCATCGCCCTTTCCGCGGCGCTTGTCGCGGGAATCGCCCCCCCCCGTAACGGCGATCGCGGCAGAAACCAGCGCCCCCACCGGTGCGGCCGTTTCGCAGACGAGCACCGCCAACGGCAATTCGGGCGCCCTGCAGACGGAAGATGCGGCCGCCGCAAAGGAAAAAGCGTATGCAGCCATGCAGGAAGCGCTCAAAAACCTCGAGGCCGCAAAAGACGCCGCAGGTCCTGAGATATTAGAGACTATCGAGCATGTGATTACCGATTTGCAATCGCTCCGCGACAGGATGCTGAAGGAAGCCGACGACTCAAGGGGACCTCTTCTTTACCTACAAGCGAACGTCGATGCAGCCCAAGCCAAATACGATGAGGCCCACGACCGGACAAGCGGCCTTCAGGCAGAATTAAATAAGGCAATCGACGACGGAGCTTC
>CAJLRE010000086.1 GCA_905208975.1 uncultured Collinsella sp.
TCGGTGGTGTCGGTACCATCGGTGGTGTCGGTACCATCAGAACTTTCACCATTCTCGGAACCAGTCGTCTCCTTCTTGGGAACGGTGATCGTCACACGCGCCACGCCCGAGGTCTTGGTATCGTAACGGACCTTTTCGCCGTTCTTGGTAACGGTGACATCGGAAGGCTTGGACGTGGTGATCTCGATCGAGGACTCAGGCGTGTACTCCTGCTCAAAGGGGCCAGTCGCCTGGGCGCCATAGACCGACTTGCCATCGACCTTGACCTCAATCCAGGCGGTCTTTCCCTTGGCAACGGAGACCTTGACCTTCGTTACCTCGTTTTCTTCCTTTTTAGCCGTCGTCTTGGCGGCGTCCGAATCAGTCGACTCGTCAGTCGGCTCATCGGTGTCTTCGTCCTCGTCGACCGTTTCGGTCTTCTTAGAAGACTTCTTGGTCGTCGTCTTGGTAACAGCGGGCGTCTCGGGCGTGGTCTCGGGCGTCGAAGATGCGCAGCCGCGCAGAAGTACCACGATGAGCACGATCAGCAGCAACGCCACGGCACCGATACCGGCGTAGACGATACGCGGATCGAGCCCGTTGTTTTGAGGAGCACGGGAACCGCCGCGTCCACGACTGGAACTGCTGCGGCCGCCTCCCTGAGGCATACGGCCACGATTGCTATCGGAACGGCCGCAATAGCCACCCTGGCCCTGAAGGCTGCGCTGACCCGAGCGGGGCGCAAGTTCACCGCGGCCTTGATAGCCACGCTGGCCCGCACGCGGAGCCGAAGAGCGCTGGCCATACGGCTGTGGTTGAGAGCGAAGACGCGGCGTCACCTGCGTGGTATCGGCGTCCGCATAGCCACTGCGAGAGCGTCCGGTGGAGATACCACGGTGACCGCGATCGGAATAGCCGCCGTCGCCGTAGCCGGCACGAGGGTCACGCGCCACGCCGCGGGCAGCGGGAAGCGCACGGTCCTCGGGCATCGGCGTACTGCGGAACCGGTCACGCTGCGAGCGAATCTCCTCGCCCGAACCCGTCTCGGTAATATAACCGGCCTGCTGAGGACGCTGTCCATAGCGAGTCGAACGACCGCCCTGAACCATCAGAAAGCGCCCGTTATCGACAGAGGAACGCGAATTGACGTAGCCGGCGGCGTCCTGGAAACGACCGCCCTGCTGCGACGTCTCGCGTTCGTATGCCATCAGTTCGTCAAAGTAGGCATTGACGACCTCGCGCGGATTGAGGCCCAAAAAACGAGCATAGCTCGAAATCATGCCCTGCGCATAGCCGCGCGGCGGCATCGAAGCAAAGTTACCGGTCTCGAAAAACTCGATGATCTGCGGCCTGATTTTGATGGTGTTGGCGACCTGCTGAATGGAAAGGCCCATTCGGCGACGCTGCTCGAGCAGCATGTCACCAAAGCGTGCAGCCATCAGAATCCTCCAAACTCACGATCTTCACGTGCCATCTCGGCGTCGACAGATTCCAGCGCGGCAAGCCCCTCCTCGTCCAACAGGACCTCGCGCGGCTTGGAACCGTCGGGCGGGCCGACGACACCCTTTTCTTCCAGCATGTCCATAATACGCCCGGCACGCGCATAGCCAACCTTCAGGCGGCGTTGCAGGCCAGATGTGGAGCCCAGCTGCGATTCCACCACAATATGGGCGGCTTCCCAAATGAGCGGATCATCGTCTTGCGGCTCGGCGACTCCGGTGCGGACAATGCCGCCGCCACCAGCCATGGACATGGAAGCGGGCGCCACGGCGGACAGAATCTCCTCGTGGTAGTCGGGCTCGCTCTGCGACTTGACGAACTCGACAATCTCGTTGATTTCGTCGTCCGAGACAAAGCAGCCCTGGATACGGCGGGGCTTGCCCCAGTCGACCTTGGAGAACAGCATGTCGCCCAAACCGGTGAGCTTCTCGGCACCCATCTGGTCGATGATGACGCGCGAGTCGATGCCCGTGGCGACGTTAAAGGCGATGCGGTTGGTGATGTTGGCCTTGATAAGGCCCGTCACCACGTTGGAGCTGGGGCGCTGCGTGGCAACGATAAGGTGAATACCGGCGGCGCGGCCCAGCTGTGCAATACGCACGATCGAGGCCTCGACATCCTTACCGGCGACCATCATCAGGTCAGAGAGCTCGTCAATGATAATGACCAGGTAGGGCATCTTTTGCGGCGGATTGTCGTAATGCTCAAACTCGCCAGCAGCCTGCTTTTCGTTGTAGGTCGAGATCTTACGCACGTTGAGACGCTCGAAGACCTTCAGGCGACGCTCCATCTCGGACACAGCCCATTGCAGAGCGCTCGCGGCCTGCTTGGGCTCGGTCACCACGGGCACATAGAGATGCGGCAGACCGTTATAGCCCGCAAGCTCGACGCGCTTGGGGTCGACCATGATCAGGCGAACGTCCTCGGGAAGGGCGCGCATGAGCAAGGTCGTGATGATGGAGTTGATCATCACCGACTTACCAGAACCGGTCGTACCGGCAATCAACAGGTGAGGCATCTTGGCGAGGTCGGCGACAACCGGCGTGCCCTCGGCGTCGCGGCCGATGGCGAGCTCGAGCGGACCGCCCTTCACATAGGGCAGCACGTCGCCCAGATTGACGTTCTGGCGCTTGCGGTTGGGAATCTCGATACCAACGAGAGAGGTGCCGGGGATCGGGGCAAAGATACGAACCGACTGGGCGGCGAGCGAAAGCGCAATATCGTCCTCGAGGCTCGAAATCTTGCTCACGCGCTCGCCCTCGCCAGGTTGCAGCTTAAAGGTCGTCACCGTGGGGCCGGCGATCCAGCCGACCACGCGGGCACTGCGGCCAAACTCAAGCAAGGTGGATTGCAGTGACTCAGCGGTCTGCTCCAGCTCCTTATCCGAAGACGCGGCAGAAGCCGACTGCGGGTTGGCATGTAGGATTTCGAGCGGCGGAAGCTTGAGGCCGTCCTCTTCTTCGCCCTCGTTATCTGCGGCGCCGCCGTCCGCTCCCCCATCACGAGCCGCAGCCGATTCGACAGCACTCGTGGCAGGCGCATCGGCAACCTTGGGATGCTTTAAGAAGTCGGGAATCTGAGGTGCGGCCGAAACAGGGTTCACGGCAAACGGCGGCTCGGACTCGTCAACCTTGTCCGGATCGTCCTCCATCGAAAGCTGTCCAGTGACCTGACCGCGCTTGGCGTGGCGACGCGGCAGCAAGGTTGTCTTGGCGGTCTCGAGCGGAGCCTCGTCGTCCTCGTCGTCACCCTCGGTGAGCTCAATCTCGCTATCGGACCAAGACGGGTCGGGCTCGCTTGTGTTGAGCTTGGGCGCAGCCTTGCCCTTCTTGGCATGGCGGCGCGGCAGCAGCGTGGTCTTGGCGCGCTCGGCTTCAACCGACTCGGATACGTCGACAAATGGGTCATCGTCCTCGTCGTCATCCAAAACCGGGTCGACATCGCCACCCATGACCGTGGTCACCGCGGCGTCAGTCCCCTTCTGGCGCAGAATGCTCAGGTGCGGACGAGCGACGCCGGGAACAGACAGGGCCTCTTCATCGCCCCACGGGCTCGCATTGACATCGGCACGTCGACGCTCGGCAAAATCGGCAGCGCGATCGCGTGCGGAGCGCAAAACGCCACCCACCGAAAAGCCGATAATGACCAAACCAACGACGACAAGCCCCAGCAAGACAACCATGGCGATAGGTTTACCCAGGGCGTTTTGCAAGGCACTTGCGATAAAGGCGCCAATGTAGCCGCCCGACACGGAAAGGTTCTGCGGCGTAAACATAAGGTCGCACGAATCGCTCGTGCCCGGCACCATCAGCGAAAGAATGGAGACGACGGCGATAAAGACCAAGGCGCCGCCCGCAACAGAGCGCACGTTGAGCGGCGAGTCCTCACCCAAAAAGAGCGTGGCGGCAAACAGCAAGATGACGATCGGCAGCACGTAGGCGCCCAGACCAAAGCCCAGGTGGTAGAAACCGGCAACCGCAGCCGTCACGGGCGCTGTTGCCGGAGAGATCACGGCAATGAAGGACGCGATCGCCAAAACGGCGATGACCACACCGGCGATATCGCGATTGGCCGAAGGCTCGACCAAGGGCTCAAAATCGTCGAAGTCTGCCTCATGGCCCTTATTGGCACGAAGATGGGAACCGGCACCCTTAGCAGATGCCGGTTGGTTGTTGGCCTTATTGCCTTTGGCGTTTTGTGCAGATCCGCGCGCCAAACTAAACCTCCATGACGACCGGGATGATCATCGGGCGAGTGCGCGTACGGCTCCAGATAAAGTTGGAGAGCGAGTCGCGCACGGCCTTGCGAATGGCGTCGGAACCGCTGCTGGTAAAGCTGAACTTGCCCTTCTCGATCGTCTTCATGATGGACGCGGAGGCATCCTCGGAGAACTGGTCGTCGATGGCAAACGAAACGCCGCGGCCCGAGAACTCGATGGCCTCGATCTTCTTGTGCTTGAGCGAGACGATGGCGACAGCCGTAACCATACCGTCGTTGGCGAGCTTCTGGCGATCGCGCAGGACGATGGGGTCGGTATCGCCGATGCGCAGACCGTCGACGTAGACGACGCCGGACTCGACGGGCGTGCCGCGCTTGACGATACCACCGCGCATCTCGAGCGTGTCGCCGTTATCGAGGATAAAGATATGATCGTCCTTGATGCCCATCTTGCGGGCCAGCTGGGCATGGGCGCGAAGATGCACGGCCTCACCGTGAACCGGCATAAAGTACGTGGGCTTGGCCATGGCCATCAGGAGCTTGAGCTCCTCCTGGCTACCGTGACCCGAGACGTGGACGAGAGCGCGGTTCTTATCCCACACGTCGCAGCCGAGCTTGGCCAGGCTGTTGACGACCTGCTGGACGGCCTTCTCGTTGCCAGGAACGGGAGTTGCCGAGAGGATAACGGTATCGCCCTCGTGAATGGAGAGCGTCTTGTGCTCGCCATTGGCCATGCGGGACAGGGCCGACAGCGGCTCGCCCTGCGAACCAGTGCACATGACGACGATCTTGTCGTCAGGCAGGTTATCGATATCGAAGGCATCGATGATATCGGCATCATCGATGTTGAGGTAGCCCAGCTCGCGTGCCACGCGGGTGTTGGTGAGCATGGAACGACCGGTCACGACGACCTTACGGCCGCACTTGCGGGCGGCGTCGCAGATCTGCTGCAGACGATGGATGTGGCTCGAGAATGACGCAACGAACACGCGACCCGGGGCGTTCTTGATGGCGTGCAACAGGTTGGGACCAACCTCGGCCTCGGACTTGGTAAAGCCGGGAACCGTGGCATTGGTGGAGTCGGAAAGCAGCAGGTCGATGCCCTGCTTGGCAAAACGGCTGATAGCGGCATAGTCGGGCGTGACACCGTCGATGGGCGTCTGGTCGAGCTTAAAGTCGCCGGTGTGCATAACGGTGCCCTGGTTGGTGCGGATGAACACGCCTAGAGCGCCCGGGATGGAGTGCGTCATCGAGAAGAAGTCGAGCGAGATGCCACCCAAATTGACGTGGCTGCCGCCCTTGACCTCGCGGAACTTGGGTGCACGAATGCGGAACTCGGAGAGCTTGCCCTCGATAAAGCCGAGCGTCAGCTTGCTCGAAAAGATGGGCACCTTGTTGTTGAGGTCCTGCAGCAGGTACGGAAGCGAACCGGTGTGGTCCTCGTGGCCGTGGGTGACGACGATGCCGCGGAGCTTTTCCTCGTTCTCCAGAACGTAGGTGTAATCCGGAAGTACCAGATCGATACCGGGCTGCGAGTCATCGGGGAACATGAGGCCAGCATCGACGAGCACCATGTCGTCGCCGCACTCGAAGACCGTCATGTTCTTGCCGATGCCATCAAGGCCGCCGAGCGGGATGATCTTCAAGGGAGATGATTTTTTAGCTGCCATAGGTGAGTGTTGTTTCCTTTCTTCGAAACGG
>CAJLRE010000087.1 GCA_905208975.1 uncultured Collinsella sp.
CGCTCGATAATCGTGGTGCCCAGCTCGCGCTCGAGCGCCTTGACGGCCTGGCTCACCGCGCTTTGCGTATAGCCCAGCTCGTCGGCGGCACGTTTCAGGCTGCCGCAATCGACCACCATACATACAATCTGATACCGCGATGCCATCGTGCCTCCACATCGATGTAGCCGTAAAACGTTTTGCCAGGGCTTTTTCTTCCAACATTAGTACTTCTTAATCATACTGAAGATACATTCGCTTTACTACATCCATATCTGGGAGCAGAATCCTTTTTGCGAAACCGTTCTGTAACAAAAGGAGTCCCATGGATCGCAAAAAAGCAATCGCGCTCTCATTTTCCGTTCCCGTCGCATGGGGCTTTTCGTACCCCCTCATGAAGATCGGCATGGACAGCATGAATGCCACGAGCATCGTCGCGCTGCGCTGCATCATCGCCTTTGCGGCCTGCCTGCTGCTCTTCCACAAGCACGCGGTGCGCATCAACCGTGACCTGATGGTCCGCGCCGCCATCATCGGCGCCATCATGGCAACCGAGATCACCTGCATGTGCCTGGGCTCCAGCCTCACCTCCGCCTCCACCGCCGGCTTTTTGCAGAGCCTGACGGTCGTGATCGTGCCGTTTGCCAACGCGGCCCTGCTGCGTCGCGCCCCCGAGCGCAAGGTGCTCATCGGCACCGCCATCGTCACCTGCGGCATGTTGCTGCTCTCGGGCGCCGACTTTACCAGCCTGAATCCCGGCGCGATCATCATGCTGCTCTCGGCCTTTATCTATGCCGGCCACATTATCATCGCCAAGCGCTTTGTCGAAGAAGTCGATCCGCTGGCTCTGGGCGTTTGGCAGCTGGGCTTCGGCGGCTTGTTCTCGGGTATCGCCGCATTTACCTTTGGCGGCTTCACGCTTCCCAGCACGCCGAGCGAGATCGTCGTTATCGTTGCGCTCGCACTCATCTGCTCTGCCTACGGCTTTATCACCCAGACGCTCGTGCAGCCCCACGTACCCGCCGAAACCACTGGCTTCGCCTTCTCGCTCGAGCCGGTCTGCTCCGCCGTCTTCTCGTTTTTCCTGGTCGGCGAGGTCCTGAGCCCCATCGCCTTCCTTGGCGCTGCCCTCATCCTCACCGGCGTCATGGTGGCAACTGTCGAGCTTCCGCGCCTCCGCGCACATGGGCATGCTCATATGGCGGCAGCGCCCGAGCACGTCTCGTAGACCCCACTCCTCATACAGCCGCGGCATAAAGGTCTCTGACGCCTTTACAATAGATGCCGACAAAGCATCTGCCCTAAAGGAGTTCCATGAACGCTGCAACTCGCGACCGCAACATAGCAACTTGGTTGGGCGATGCGCCGCAGCCGGTACGTGACACTACGAACCAGCTGCTCGAGCGCATCGCCCTTCTGCGTGCCGAGCAGACCATCTACCCGGCACAAGACGACATCCTCAATGCCCTCGCCTACACGCCGGCCGACCAGGTCAAGGTTGTCATCTTGGGTCAAGATCCCTATCACGGACCCAACCAGGCCATGGGGTTATCGTTCTCGGTCCCCGCGACGCAAACCAAGTTGCCGCCGAGCCTGCGCAACATCTATAAGGAACTCAAAGCCGATCTGGACTGCCCCTTTCCTGCCACGGGAGACCTAACCCCATGGGCACAACAGGGCGTCCTGCTCCTCAACACCACGCTCACCGTGCGCGAGCATGCCGCCAACTCGCACGCCAAACTGGGCTGGAGCACGCTCACCGACTATGTTATCGAACGCTGCTGCCTGCTGCCCCAACCGGTCGTCTTTTTGGCATGGGGCCGCTTTGCCCAGCAGATGGTCGAGGGCAAGCTCGCCGCGACCAGCGCGGGCAGAAAAACCAGCAAGTTCTGCCTTGCGTCCACTCACCCCTCGCCGCTTTCGGCAAACCGCGCCACGGCAGAACTCCCCGCTTTTATGGGGTCGCGTCCCTTCTCGGCAGCTGATCGGCTACTCGAACAGCACGGCTCGACCCCCGTCAACTGGACTTGCCTCGGCTAAAAATCGATACATCAAAAACGCGCCCGACGGCTTCCCATCGGGCGCGTTTCCTATTCGGGCCAAATAAATTGTGTGCGGCCGGCCTCGCCGCCATCGATCAGCAGGCTCTGCCCGGTCATAAACCGGTTGGTCACGCCCACAAAGTAGATCCACTCGGCGATCTCTTGGGCGGTGGCCCAGCGCTTAAGCGGCGTGAGCTCCATAATCTGGCTCCACAGGTGCTCGTCCTCCATCACGCAACGGTTGAGCGGCGTGATGACGCCACCCGGGTCCACACTGTTGGCGATAGCCTGCGGCGCCAGACGGTTTGCAAGGTTCTTGGTGTAGGCGATAACGCCGCCCTTGCTGGCGGCATAGGCGGGAAACTCCGATCCCGTATGCCCGCTCGCCGACCCCACATTGACCACGGATGTAATGGCCGGCGCCGGCTTGGCGGCAAGCCCCTCCCCCACAAAGGCGTAGTGCTCGGTCACGTTGATGGTGCCACACAGGTTGGCGGCAATGTCGTCGGCCGAATCCTGCGTACCGGCAACGTTTACGATTACCTGGGGTTCAAGGTCGTCTGGAAACGAGTCCGGTTCGCGGACATCAACGATCAGATGGCGGTAGCGCTCGTGCTCGACCGCCGTCGGCAGCAGGTCAAAGCCCACGACCTCGTGGCCCTCGTCCAAAAAGCGCTGCACGCACGCGGCTCCGATACCGCCCGAAGCGCCCGTGATCAAAACCCGCATACTTGCTCCTTAGGCGGTTGCGTGGCGCTCGAGGTACTCGGCGCCCACATTCTCACGCTCCCAGCCACGCACGACCTTGTAGCCCACGGGGCTCAGGAAGACCTCGCACAGCAGCTCGGCAACAGCGCCGGTCAGCGAGCACATAAGGACCTGCACCCAGGTCCAACCAAAGAACGTGTGGCTCACCACAATGGCAAAGACCAAGTTGTCGATAAACTGGCCAACACCCGTGGACACATAAGAGCGGAAGGCAAAGCTCGCAAAGTTATTCTTTTTGAGCATACGACCGAGCGACTGGTTGAGTGTGGAGTTAACCACGGCAGAAACGAGCATTGCCAGCGAAGAGCCCAGCACCACGTACCAGGTGCCGCCGATGGTGGCGTTAAGGGCGGTGTTGACCTCGATCATACCCGTGTCGTAGTAGGCGCCCCACATGCCGGGCGTGAGCGAGCATGCCCAAAAGCACAGACTCACGGCCAGGTTGACCAGCAGCGCGAGGATAGAGATTTTGATGGATGCCTTGGCGCCAAAGCGCTTGCAGATCATGTCCTGGCACAAAAACGAAACCCAGCTCACCACAAAGCCGCAATCGAGTGCCAGATACGGCAGGCTGATGAGCTCTTTGTTGGCCAGCAGGTTCATCATGATGACGCTCACGAAAAACAGCGAAACCGTTGCCGCGGGAATGCTCCGCAACAGGACCTTGTAGTCCTCCATGACCTTCTTGATCATTATGTACTCCTTTGGTTTTAGGTTTAACGAGCAGGATATCGGACCCGAACTGCTCGGACGTCACGGTCTTGAGACGACGATGGGTATAATAGCCGCTCACACGGCATCAGGCAAGCAAACGGCGCGGCAGCCCCACAGGGCCACCGCGCCGATGCATTAAAACGCTACGTTGCCAAACTCCGACAGGATCAGGTCGGGGTTGTGGTCGGTTGCCCAATCCACGTTCCACGGACTCGTGAACAGCAGCAGCTTACCGCCGCGCATGTCCTCGACGCGCAGCGTGTCGCGCGTAAGCGAAAGGCCCGGGATATCGATGGTGTCGGGGTCGTTTTGGATCCAGCGAATGTCCGTATAGGGCAGCGGCTGGCGACGAACCTCAACACGGTACTCGGCCTTGAGGCGGCGCTCGAGCACCTCAAACTGCAGCACGCCGACCACGCCCACGATGACGCTCTCCATGCCGGCACCCAGCTCGCGGAAGATTTGGATGGCACCCTCCTGGGCAAGCTCCTCCATGCCCTTCACAAACTGCTTGCGCTTGAGCGTGTCGACCTGCGTAATGCGAGCAAACATCTCGGGGGCAAACGTCGGGATCTGCGGATACTGCACGTGGCGCTTGCCGGAGCACACGGTGTCGCCGATGCTAAAGATGCCGGGGTCGAACAGACCCACGATATCGCCGGCGTACGCCTCGTCCACAATGGCGCGGTCGTCGGCCATCATCGAGGTGCCCGTGGCCAGCTTGAGCTTGCGGTTGCCCTGCATATGGAAGGCATCCATGCCGCGCTCGAACTTGCCCGAGCAAATGCGCACAAAGGCAATGCGGTCGCGGTGGTTCTTGTCCATGTTGGCCTGGATCTTAAAGACAAAGCCGCTAAAGTCGTTCTCGGCGGGCGCGACCGGCTCGCTGGCGAGCGTATCGGTATAGGCACGCGGCGTCGGGGCCAGGCGCAGGAACTCCTTGAGGAAGGGCTCCACGCCAAAGTTGGTGAGCGCCGAGCCAAAGAACGCCGGGCTCAGCTTGCCGCAGGCCACGGCATCCAGGTCGAGCTCGTCACCGGCGCCATCGAGCAACTCGATGTCGTCCATCAGGTTCTTATGGTTCTCCTCGCCAATGAGCTCGTCCATGGCGGGATCGCCCAGCTCGGCCTCGACCTCGGCGACCTTCTTGGTGGCGTTGGCGTGGCCGTCGCCCTCAAACGCGATAACGCGACGGGTCTGGCGGTCGAACACGCCGCGGAAGTTGCGGCCGCTGCCGATCGGCCAGTTCATGGGATACGTATTGATACCCAGGACGTTCTCGATCTCTTCCATGAGCTCAAAGGGGTCGCGAGCCTCGTGGTCGAGCTTGTTCACAAAGGTGAAGATGGGAATATGGCGCAGCGTACAGACCTTAAAGAGCTTTTTGGTCTGGGCCTCGACGCCCTTGGCGCCGTCGATAACCATGACCGCGGCGTCGGCGGCCATAAGGGTACGGTAGGTATCCTCCGAAAAGTCCTGGTGGCCGGGGGTATCGAGAATGTTGACGCAGGCGCCGTTGTAGGTGAACTGCAGCACCGAGGAGGTAACGGAAATACCGCGCTCTTTCTCGATGTCCATCCAGTCCGAAACGGCATGCTTGGCCGAGCTCTTGCCCTTGACCGAGCCGGCAGTCTGGATGCTGCCGGTATAGAGCAGCAGCTTCTCGGTAAGCGTGGTCTTACCGGCGTCCGGGTGGCTGATGATCGCGAATGTGCGGCGCGACGAGATTTCATCCGACAGGCTTGCCATGCGGATCCTTTCTTGCATTGAGTGCATTACGTCGTTGTAACCGCACCATTGTAGCCGCGAAATCCCGCCATAGGGCACCTATCAGGACAAATTCATCAGTTGGGGCCTGGGTAGCCGGCCCAATCCGAATTTGTCTCTTGCGTAACTGTACATAGTGTATATATACTGTGCTTACCGGTTATATACACGTGTAGCCCAACAGCTAAGGAGCCGCTGTGGACATCATCCTATCCAATTCGAGCGACAAGCCCATCTATGAGCAGATCTCCTCGCAGGTCAAAGCTCAGATCCTTTCGGGCGCACTCGCTGCAGGAGCCAAACTCCCCAGCATCCGCGCGCTCGCGAGCGACCTCGGTGTGAGTGTCATCACCACCAAGCGCGCCTATGCCGACCTGGAACAACTTGGCTTTATCTGTACCGTGCAGGGCAAGGGCTGCTTTGTCGCCGAGGGCAACCAGGAACTCTTGCGCGAAAACCAGCTTTGCCATATCGAAGAGTTGCTTGCGCAGGCCGCTACGCAGGCCGAAACCCTGGGCGTCACGCGCGACAAATTGCACGAGATGCTCGACCTTGTAGCCCCCGAAACCATGCAGTAGCCATCTGCAAGAAAGGCTATACCATGCAAAAC
>CAJLRE010000088.1 GCA_905208975.1 uncultured Collinsella sp.
TTCATTACTCCAACGACGAATTCTAGGCGGTGTCCCCTCCCTTTCAAGAAAGGGCAGAGGCGGGGCATGCCCCGCCTCTTACACCACATCTCTGTGCGCTACCGCTGGCACCGATTTTGGAGGCCATTTGGCTGCCACTAAACTGGTAACAGTACTCATATTTGGCCTTTTTTGACCACCGGGTTTCCGGCAAACCCCAAAAGCGGGTCCGGATCGCTCGATCCGGACCCGCTGGGGGTAGCGAGCACAATCGAGGTGTAAGAAGCAAGAGAGGGCCATCGCCTAGAATCGTCAGCGCCTAGATATTCAACGAGAGGAAAGACAGTGGTCCGCAGCGACATGCTACCCCAGCCGGACCGGGGGCTCGGCCTCGACCGGCCCCAGACCGAGGCATTTCACCGACGAGTTCAAGAGGAAGATAGTCGATCTCCACAACGCCGGAAAGCCCAGGCGCGAGGCCATGGACGAGTGCGACCTCGACAAGAGCACCGTGGAGAGGCGGGTCAAGTCGATAAACGAGACCGGCTCGCCGCGCGCCGCCGACAACCGCACGCCCGAGTAGAACCGGATCCTGGAGCCCGAGCGCGAGAACCGCAGGCTCCGGATGGAGGTCGACGTCTTAAGACGAGCGGCGCCAGCATACGCTCGGAAGTCAGGGCCATGGCGGCCAACGGGGGGGCCGCTGCCCCATATCGGCGCAGCGCTGGCATCGAGGCCTTCTGACCTGTGTCAAGATTTCGGACACGCAAGCTCGAGGAATCAAGCGGCCATAGGCATGGCCTCGGGCTTGGGCTCGGTTCTCTCGAAGAAGGCCGCCATGGCCTCGGCCGGCACCTTGTAGCCGATCGTCGAGCGGGGCCTTCGGCGGTTGTAGTACGCCTCGATGAACTCGACCACCGCGTGCTTGGCGGAATCCCTGGTCGGGAAGCTGCGCCTGTAGTACATCTCGTTCTTCAGCGTGGCGAGGAACGACTCGGCCACCGCGTTGTCGTGGCAGTTGCCGGTGCGGCTGCAGGACAGCCGCACGTCGTTGTCGCGCGCCCATTCGGCCAGAAGCCTGCTGGTGTACTGGGCGCCGCGGTCGGCGTGGAATATCGCGTTGCCGGCCACGTAGCCGCGCGATTTGGCCGACGCCAGCGCCGAAACCACGATGTCGGCGGTCATGCGCTCGGAGAGCGACCAGCCCACCACCATGCGGGTGTTGAGGTCGATGACCGTCGACAGGTACAGCCATCCCTCGCCGGTGCGCAGGTAGGTGATGTCGCCCACGAGCTTGTAGGTTGGAACGGGACTGGTGAAGTCGCGGCTCACCAGGTCGGGCCGGGGCCTGGCCTTCGGGTCGGGGATGGTGGTGCGCTTCCTGGCGTTGGGCGTGCAGCCGCGTATTCCCAGCTCGTGCATCAGCTTGCGCACCCTGTACAGGGTCAATCCGGAGAACTCGCCGGGCAGGAAGCATTTCACGAACCGGAAGCCGAACCTGCGGTCCGACTCCAGCCACACGCGCCGGACCGCCTCGCGCTCGGCCGACCAGTTTTCTCGCGGGCAGCCGTTGGAGAGCCACGAGTAGAAGCCCGATCGGCTCACGCCGAGCACGCGGGCCATCATTTTCACCGGGAATTCGGCCTTCTCCGCCAACATCATCCGGTATCATGCGGCTACGCCTGGCTTTTGGCGAAGAAGGCCGCGGCTTTTTTCAAGAAGGCGTTCTCCATCTCGAGCTCGCGTATGCGCCTTTTCGCCTCGCGAAGCTCGCGGTCCTCGGCCTTGGGGTCGGGCCCGCCGGCAAGCTCGCGCCGGCGGTTCTGCACCCACTTGTTCACGGTCTTGGAATTCAGGCCCAGTTCTGCGCAGCATTCCGTTATCGGCCTGCCCGTCGAGATGATGTAGTCGGCGGTCTCGCGCCTGAACTCGTCGGTGTACTTGGCGGCTGGGTTGGACATAGCATACCGTCCTCTCGGTCGTCGATGAATGCATTCTAAAGGATTGGGCCTCTAGCATGCGTGTCCGAAAAGACGATACAGGTCAGACAACCCAATCAGACGTCGTCTCGAGCGCGTCCTCTGCACGGTCGAGCGTGCTTCTGGCCTTGGCACCCTGTTTGAACCACGAGCGCAGGTCCTCGAGCGTGCTGCCCGCTGCATACACCTTGATTTTGCGACCGCCTTTCGTGGTCACCGTGCAACGGTCGCCGCTCTCGCTGTTCTCGTGCGCCGTGACCTTCTTGAGGTAATCGCGACGGAACGCCACGACGCGGGCATTGCTGATCTCGATGAACCAATCATCGTCGACAAGCGAAGTGCCCGTGGCACCTCGGCTTGCCATCTCCTCGGCGAAGGAGAAGCCGAGTTCGCGCTCCTGCCTGCCGATCTCGAGGATGCCGCGGGCCGGCATGCCGAGCATGAGCAGGGGCAGGAACCCCCCTATGAACAGGAACAGGAACGGGATGAGCACGAGCAGGCGCGCACCCTCGTCGGTGAAGACCGCCATGAAGGCGATCACGAGCGAGAAGACGAGGGCCATGCCGTTGAAAACAATCGTCAACGGCTTGATGGCAGACCAACACAGGCCCGCCTTGGTCATGGGACCGTCGACGGCGTCCGAGACCTCGATGCCCTCTTCCTCCAGACGGGCGAGGAGGTTGAGCGAGCACACCCCCTCGAGGCTTATCGAGCAGAACTTCCGGTCGCCCTCGAACAGGTCGATCCTCATCATCTGCGTGTGAAGCGTTGCACGGGTGATGTTGCCAAACGTCGTCTCCTTGCGGATGCCGAAGGCGTTACGCGAGAGAATTCGCTCACCGTCCACGTCGATGCGCGGGATGCTCAGCAGGGCCCAGATGGCCATGCCCGCGAGCGCCATGGCGTGACCGAACCACACAAGTTCGTGGTCCCACTCGCCCAACGAGACGCCCTGCCAGACGTAGACACCCAGCATGAGCAGTTCGAACGCGACGGCGCAGCAGGCGATGATCGTGCGAATGGCAGCGGGCATGCGCACCGTGAAGCGATCGAGGCTGTCCGTCGCCTCACTGCGCTCGCGCGCGCCGCGACGGGCGACCCATGCAGTGAGCGGACCGACGATGAACACCACCATCGCCACGCGCAGGAACGATTCGAGTATGTCGCCCATATTAACCACCATCCCAATAGAAAACGTGAATTTGGGAGACTATAGCAGAGCGAAGCGATCTGCACGGCATCGTCCGGGTGTTTTCGGCATACGGTGGAAACCAGCGGCAGCGGACGTTGAGAACTCACCCAAAAGACGCGATTCGACCGAAGCGATTCTTCTTGACTTGGTCTCAATGTGATACGACATGCGCCACTACCTGCGCGGTCTAGCGGCCCTGATCGAAGAGGGTCACACCGATGAGGCACTCGAGCGCATCGACGCGCTCTGCGAGACCAACGACCGCACCGCCGTGCGCCGCTACTGCGCCAACGAAACGGTCAACATTGCGCTCTCGTCGCTTTCCGCGGACATCAACGCGCACGGTATCACCGCCGACCTGCACGCCGCCGTGCCCGAAACCGTCCACGTGGGCGATGTCGATCTATTCAGTGTGGTATCGAACGCCCTGGACAATGCCATCGCCGCGGCGAGCGCCGCCCCCGAAGGCAAGCGGTTTGTCGACCTGGACCTTCGCTACGAAGACGGTCAGCTTCTATTGCTGGTTTCCAACACATTTGGACGGGCGCCGCACATGGTCGACGGCACGCCCGTGGCTCAGCACGCCGGTCACGGCTTTGGCACCAAGAGCATTAAACTCGCCGTGGAGCGCATGAACGGCAACTGCCAGTTCCGCATTAACGGCGATCGGTTTGAGCTGCGCGCTGTGATGTAGGGGCTGCCGCCAACCTCGCTACAGCGGTGCAGCCGCCGGGGTCAGCTGCTTAATGTAGGCCCACATGCGCTGCTTGGCGGCCTTGTCGGTGAGCGCCGCCTCAAAACCGTCGAGCGCCAGCACGCGGCGCCCCTGCACATGGGCGACCAGGCCGGGCTTGAGCATGGCGGTGTCAAAGTCATCAATTGCCACAAGCATATCGGCATAGGTCTCGCGCATGACATCGGCCGCACTGTTGTCCAGCAGCAGCACCGCCTCGGGGTCCAAGGTCTCCAGCGCCTCGCGGAACAGGTCGCACGTCAGGGCCTCGCCCGCCGCGACCGCTCCGTCGCCCGCGCCGGCGACGCTTGCCAGCACACAAAAATCCTCGGGGGCATATCCGATGGCACCGAGCGCCTTGCGCAACGCGGCGCCATCCGCGCCGGCGGCCAGCTCGCCGCCCGAGCACTCGGCTTCATCCAAATCGCCTTTGACCAGCACAATCGGCGAGCACGCGTTGCCCGCGATACGCACACCGCGATCTGCAAGCGACGCGAGCTCCTGCTCGGTCGCCTGAGCGATGGCTTCTTTTTTCTGGCTTTGTGACGTGGGCATGCGCTCTCCAATCGTTTGCGTGCCCACCATTATATAAAAGAGCCGCCCGCGAGTGGTTGCTTTGCGGGCCGCTGGGTATAAGCACGGTCGTACTGAGTTTTACGCGGCCGAGCCGCGTCGTATTATGGAGGTCACCATGGCTGACATTAAGCAGATTACCCCCGAGAACTTCGGCGCTGTCATCAACGATAGCCTGCCCGTACTGGTTGATTTTTGGGCCCCGTGGTGCGGCCCCTGCCGCTCGCTCTCGCCCATCGTAGACGAGGTTGCCGACGAGCTGGCCGGCAAGTTGGCTGTGGCCAAGTGCAACGTCGACGACAACCAGGACCTGGCCATGAAGTTTGGCGTCATGAGCATCCCCACGCTGATCGTCTTTAAGAACGGCGAGGAGGTCGACCGCTCGGTTGGCGCCCTACCCAAGGCGAGGCTGCAGGCGCTGCTGGAGAAACATCTGTAATACGCTTGTTACCCATCTGCCGTCCATGAGCGGTTTCGCACCGCTCGCCGGAGTGCCAAACGCAAGGTATGCGACCACGGATAGTATGGTAGATACAAACAGCCCCCAGTGAACGGGTGCGGGTCAGACGGACTCGCACCCGTTTTCTTATGCAGTGGCGCGCAGAGCGGGCGTAGTAAAATCTGAACCGCCGGATTACCGCCTACACAAGGAGATTTCCCATGCATGATGTTGGAATGAACATGAGCCAGCTTGCCATGAGCGTCAAGCAGGTCGACGACACCATCGAGCTCGCTCACGAGTGGAGCCATCAGCTGCTGCATGCGACCGAGAATTTTGACATGGAGCGCATCGGCGCCAAGCTCGAGGCAGCCATGACCGCGCTGCACGAGGCCCACGACGCACTCGAGGGCTACGAAGAGGCCATCGAGGCCGACCACAACTCCGTCGGCTCCGTGAAGCTGGTGTAACGTGGCCGAACACGAGCACGGCTGCGGGTACGAGCACGAGCATCCGCACGGGGCGGACGGCGACGCGGGCTGCCGCTGTAGTGGCTCCGGCTCCGAGCTGGTCCGTTTTTCGGTCACCGCGCCTGACGACCTGCTGCGCCGTTTTGACGAACAGATCGCGCGCCGCGGCGACGTGGCCAACCGCTCCGAGGCAGTCCGCGATTTGATTCGCGCCTCGATCGCCAAAGAGCAGATGCGCACGCCCGATGAGCACGTTATCGGGTCGCTCACCATGATCTACGACCATCACACAGGCGACCTGACACGCCGCCTGGATGAGGTGCAGCACGACTACACCGACGAAATCGTATCGACGATGCACGTGCATCTGGATCACCACAACTGTCTGGAGATTCTGGCGCTCAAGGGTCGCGGCGAGCGCGTCTACGAACTAGCCGACCGACTGCTGGGCCTGCGCGGCGTTAAGCACGGCGAGCTCACCTGCGCCGCCACCAAGCA
>CAJLRE010000089.1 GCA_905208975.1 uncultured Collinsella sp.
TCGAGATGCCCTCGAACAGGATGTAGGCCACCATGGAGACGACGATGAGCATGACGATGGCGACGATCGCCGTCAGCACGCCCGTGGCGATGCGGTCCTGCCTTTGGACACGCCCGAGTCTCGCCTCGTCGATATGGATGCGCGTGCTAGCCACGAGCCTTCGCCCCCTTGCGGCCAATGAGATGGATGATCAGGATGAAGATGAGGCTCATGCCCATCAGCAGAAGGCCGAGCGCCCACAGGACGTCGTCCTGGGCCGAGCCCTCGGCATAGACCGCCATGGACGTGGTGAGCGTGGTGGTGATGGTGGAGGCCGGCGACAGCAGCGACGTCGGCATGGCCTCGATACCGCCGATAACCATGCGCACGGCGAGCGTCTCGCCAAAGGCGCGGGTCATGCCAAGGATGACCGCGGTCATGAGCGAGGGCATGGCGCTCTTGAGCACCACGTGCCAGATGGTCTGCCAGCGGGTGTAGCCCAGCGCGAGCGAACCCTGACGGTAGCTGTCGGGCACGGCACGCAGGCCATCGACCGAAAGCGTGGTCATGGTCGGCAGGATCATGACGGCCAGCACGATGGCGCCGGGCAAGATGCCCAGACCCGTGCTCACATGGAAAACGCTCTTCATAAGGCCGACGACCACGTGAAAACCGATCAGGCCAAAGACGACCGAGGGAATGCCGGTCAAAAGCTCAATAAGCGGCTGAAAGACCTTGGAGCCAAACTTAGGCTGGATCTCGACCGCAAAGATGGCAGAGCCGATGGCGATGGGCAGCGCGATGAGCGTGGAGAGCACCATGACCGCAA
Source organism: uncultured Collinsella sp. (assembly GCA_905208975.1). Taxonomy (GTDB): domain Bacteria; phylum Actinomycetota; class Coriobacteriia; order Coriobacteriales; family Coriobacteriaceae; genus Collinsella. Next base: position 809 of record CAJLRE010000089.1, read on the forward strand.
ACGAGGTGACGATCAGGGGCAGGGCGCCGGTGTAGGGCAGGCCATTTTCGGCCGTGTTGGCCAGGTCCCACTTGGTGCCGGTGAAGAACTCGACGACCGAAACGCCGTCCTTGAGAAAAGCCGAGAGGCCCTTTTGGGCGACCATAAAGATGAGCGCGGCAACGACAAGCGTCACGAGCGCTACGCACGCGCCCGTGACGCCCAGGCCCACGTTCTCAAGGTCGCGCTTTGGCAGCTGTTTTGCCATTGCAAACCTTTCCGGGGCGATTACTTATTTAGCGGAGACCTTGCCGCTGGCGTCCTTGACGACCTTCATAGCAGAGACGGGGATAAAGCCCTGCTCCTCGACGAGCTTGCCCTGGACGTCGTCGGAAAGCATGAACTCCAGGAAGGCCTTGGTGGCCTCGTCGGCGTCCTTCGCGCAGTACATGTGCTCGGTAGCCCAGATCTTGAAGGAGTCGTCGGTGACGTTTGCGCTCTTGGGCTCCACGCCCTCGACCTTGATGGCGTTGAACTTGGAGTCGTCGAAGTGCGAGAAGTCGAGGTAGGAGATGGCATTGTCGGTGCTGCCCATCTGAGTCTGGACGTCGCCGGACTTGTCGAGCTCGGCGTCGCCCTTAAAGTCGACGGCCTCGTCGCCAAAGACGGCGGCCTCGAAGGTGGCGCGGGTGCCGGAGCCTGCCTTGCGGTTGAGGACGACGATCTTGGCGTCGTCGCCGCCGACCTCCTTCCAGTTGGTGATCTGGCCGGAGAAGATGCCCTTGAGCTGCTCGAGGGACAGATCATCGACCTTGACGTTCTTGGAGACGACAGGGCCCATGCCCACGACGGCGACCTCGTGATCGACGAGGCTCTTGACCTGATCGGCCTCGAGCTTGGTCTCGGCGAAGACGTCGGAGTTACCGATAGTAACGGTGCCGGCGGCAACAGCGGTCAGGCCCTTGCCCGAACCGTTGCCCGAACCGGAGACGGAGACGTCGGGATTGGCATCCATAAACTTCTCGGCAGCAGCCTCGACGAGAGCCTGGAACGAGGAGGCGCCGTCGTAGGTCACCTCGCCGGAGACGGACTCGGCAGCAGCGGCGCTGCCCTCAGCAGCGGTGTTGGCGGCGTTGGAGCCGCCGCAACCAACGAGACCGAGACCGACGATGCTGGCAAGACCACCAGCGAGGCCGAGGAACTGACGACGAGAATAAGCCTGATCGAGCATGATCTTCCTTTCATACAAGCGACTCGCGGGCACCCTGCCCGCTTTGCTGTTTGGAAAGATACGGTCTCGATCGGGCAGCGCCCGCGTCAGCTGCGCTTTATTACGGGCATCTGATAGACCCTTACCGCAAGCGCGGCTCGGCTTTACAAACGAATAACAAACCCGCCACCAAGCATGACCCGCCTTTTACACCAATAAAAACAAAGTTGCGGTGAAATAGTTCCTGCTTGGCCATCAAATGGCCCATTCTAGGAACTATTCCACCGCAACTTAAAAAGCCCGGACGAAAGGGGTGCTAAGTTGTTAAAACGCCGCAGCCTTAAAGCTCAAGCTCGTTCAAACGTAAGATCGCCACGATATAAATCTTGAGCGCCTGCTTGAGCTGTTCCTCGTTGGCGCACTCGTTGGGACCGTGCATCTGGCCGCCCCACTCGGGCAGCTCCAGACCGGTCTCCTCGGGGCCAAACGAGACGGCGCGGGCAAAGTTGCGCGCGTACGTGCCGCCGCCCATGGCAAAGGGCTCAGCATGCTTGCCCGTAAACTCGTTATAGGTATCAATAAGCGCCTTCACGGCCGGATCGTCGGCAGAGACCGAGAACGGCACCTTCGCACGACCCACACGGCACGTCACGCCAAAACGGCCCACGAGCGGATCGAGCTGCTCGCGGATGGTATCGGCACTCGTGCTGTCGGGGAAGCGCACGTCGATGACCTGCTCAATATGGCCATCCGCCACGCGGATGACGCCAGCGTTGCAGGTAAGCGGGCCAAACGCCGGACTCGTCGCATCGATACCCAGGCCGCGACCATAGGCGTCCGCATGCACAAAGGCCAGGAACTTGACGAACTCGTGCTCGGCAGGCGTCAGCAGGCGCTCGTCGCGTGCACCAAACGCGTCCTCGGCCTCGCGCAGATACGCCACGATCAGCCCGACGGCGTTGATCGTTCCCTCTGGCATCGAGGCATGACCGCCAATGCCGTGGGCGAAAATCTGCGCATGCCCGTTATCGAGCGCCGTGATCTCCAGGCGGTCGCCGTTCTCGACCGGCGCCGGCAGCTCATCGGCGGCAATCGCAAGCTCGCAGATAGACTGCGACGGAATGGCGTTGCTCGCCTCGGCACCACTCCAGGACACAATGCGCCCGCCGTCGATCTTGGAGCTCACAAATGTCGCCCCAAACTGGCCCTTCTCGGCATTACAGACCGGGAACTCGGCATCGGGCGTAAACAGAAAGTCGGGGTTCGCGTGGTTCTCCAGATAATGGTGAACGTCGGACATGCCCACTTCCTCATCGCAGCCCAGCAGTGCGCGGAAGGTGTAGCGCGGAACAATGCCGTGCTTGAGCAGATAGGCGCCGGCGTAGAGCGACAGCACCGCCGGACCCTTGTCGTCGATAACGCCGCGGCCGAGCAGCCAGCCCTCGCGACGCTCCATCGCAAACGGGTCGGTGTTCCAGCCCGGGCCGGCGGGCACCACGTCCACGTGGCAGATGGTCGCGAGCTGCTTGTCGCCGCGGCCAGGAATATCGGCAATGCCCACATAGCCCTCGTCGTCGCTCGTCTGATAGCCGAGCTTCTGCGCGATGCCGAGCGCACAGTCGAGCGCGTCACGGACCGGGCGGCCAAACGGCGCGCCGGGCTCTGCATCGGCAGAAACTGCCACGGACGGATAGCTCACCAGCTGCTCGATATCGGCGACGACATCTTCCCAGACCTCGTCGACATACTCGGCGACGCTCTGCTCCACCTGATTCATGGACGACCTCCTTACCAATGAGCGGCGAGCGCGCTCGCCCCTCACATTACGTCATTAGATAGCGAAAAGTTTAGCAAGCTCGGCCACCGAGTGCACCACCGCATCGGCACCCGCCGCCTCGTGCTCGCCCGGCGCCGCCGCGCCCGAATAGATGCCGATGCACGGCACGCCCATTGCGTGCGCGCCCTCCACATCGTTAAAGCGATCGCCGATCATCACGGCATCGTCGGCCGTCGCGCCGAGCGCCGCCAGGGCATCGCGGACCGAATCGGCCTTGGTCTCGCGTCCCTGCGGCGGATTCATGCCAATCACCGCCTCAAACTGAGAGAGCCCGAGCTCATGCACCATGTCGATGCACTTGGCCTCCATGCGCGACGTCGCCACGGCCATACGTTTGCCTTGGGCGACCAACCCATCCAGCAGCTCGGGGACCCCATTGAACACGGGATACTCCTCCGGTCCCAGTTCATCAAAAAAGGCGCGGTACTCATCGGCCACCACAAGCGACTCCTCGCGGGAAAAGCCGTAAAAGTCGTGAAAGCTCTTCCACAGGGGCGGCCCGATCATGCGGCGCAGATCACCCATCTGCGTCTCCGAAAACCCGCGCGCAGCCAGCGTTTTGCGTGTCGAGGTCATCACCGCCCGGCCCGTATCTGCCACCGTGCCGTCAAAATCGAACAGCACGACCGGCCGCCTGCATATCTCCAACGCCTCCATCGGCATTCCTCTTCCCCAGTTGACGATTTCCACACCGACACTTCAAACTGTTGACTATTCAACAATTGAACCTAGCAATGTAGAGCAACTCCACTATACTTGTCGCACTTTGCTCTCAATCGGCGGCGCCGTGGCGCCCCATCGAAAGGTGCAATTATGTCTTTTGCCATCATAACCGACTCCACGTCGGACATCTCCCCCGCCCGCGCCCAAGAGCTCGGTATTTACGTGATTCCGCTGCATGTGATTATCGAGGGCGAGGACCTGCTCGACCAGGTGCAGATTACTGCCGAGGAATACGTCGCGCGCATGGCCGGCTCTGAGCAGCTGCCGCACACCTCGCAGCCGAGCGCCGGCGAGTTCAAGGCGCTGTTTGACCGCGTGCGCGCCGATGGCCACGACAGCGCGATCTTTATCTCGCTGTGCAGCGAGTGGTCCGCCTGCTATTCCAACGCATGCCTGGTCGCCGAGACCCACGAGCTCGACGTGCGCTGCATCGATTCGCGCACCGGCTCGGGCGCCGAGGGCTTGCTGGTGGAGTACGCGCTGGCCATGCGCGAGGACGGCTGCAGCTTGGACGAGACCGAGGCGCAGATCCGCGCGACGCTGCCCGACGCCCACCTGCTGCTGATTCCCCGCACGCTCGAGAACCTAGTCAAAAACGGCCGCGCCCCCAAGCTCGCCGGCCAGCTGACGCAGATGCTCAACATTCGCCTGGCCGTTTCGCCGGAGTGGCAGTCGGGCGAGATCAAGGCCATCAAAAAGGGCCGCGGCGCCAAGCGCATCGTTGCCAACACCATGGCAGACTGCCTCACGTTTTTGGACGAGCACCCGGGCTCAAGCGTGCGTGTGCTCGCGACCGGCGCCGCCGAGGAGCAGGAACTTGTCAACGAGGCGCTCGCGGGCCAGGACTACGTAGACGCCGGCACCGGCCCCATCGGCTGCACCATCGCCACCCACGTAGGCGTCGACGCCATCGCCATCAGCTACTGCCCCCGCTACCAACCTGCCAATTAGGGACAGGTTTATTTTGGCAGGTTTTATCTGGGCAAACGTTAAACGGTAACAAGGCTTGCCTGGCAAGATCGGACATGCCAAAGCCGTCGAACAACCGAAGTACACCCAGCCACAACAAAGCCATCACGCCGACGCGCCGCAACTCAAGGCGCGCCGGCGTCTTTTTAGGAGTCGCGGCGGAAAAGGGGCCGTTTTAGCCAAAAGGCCGCGAAACGCTTCCCATTACGCCGCAACTTCATTGCCGCCCAA
>CAJLRE010000090.1 GCA_905208975.1 uncultured Collinsella sp.
AAATGCTTGAAAGTATAGTGTTTATGCGGATAATCAAAAATCAGATATAAAATTTCTATTAAATCTTAAGAATTTTGTTGGCCGAATCGCTTGACAAGAGTGGTTCGGCCATTTTCTATTCCGAGCCCTCAGCCTGAGCATTCACCCGCGCATAAGCGCGCACGATACGAGAGACGGTACTCTTGCTGATTCCCGTATACCGTTCGATCTCGCGCACCGTGTAGCCGCCATCGTGCAGGGCGAAAATGATTCCGTCTCGCCGCGAGGGTGCTACGGTCTTGAGTTTGTTGAGCGGCACACCCAGGCGCTTCGCCATCTTGTCGGCAAACGCACGCCGCTCCCACTCTGTCTCATCCATATCGTGAATCACCGGATCGGAACCATCGGGCATTAACAGAGAATAATCCAGAAACCCCCTGACAGACTCAAAGAGCTCGAGCACACAAGAAGGGTCCGAAAATCCCCTCGTCATATCGTTGTCATACGCTCGCAGATACTCGGCAAAGCTGCTCCACGGATAGCGCTCGATCAGGGCGATACCCGCCTCCTGCGGATTAGCATGAACATAGCGAATGGCGGCCATTAGATAACGGTCGGTATCGAGCGAGCGCCGGTCAAAACGGTTCTGGAACAGATGGCCCGTGCGCCCCGTGCGTTTATTGAACCGACGAGCGTACGTCAAAAGCAGTCGTTGCATCGCCGCGCTCATCGTGTCCTCATAATCCGAGAGTACCAGATCCACGTGATTGCCCATAAGGCACCAGGCGATAACCGTCACGCCCGCCTCGCGGCAGCACTCGCGCATCAGCTCCAAAAACTCCCACCGGTCTTCATCGCCCTCAAAGATGAGCTGCTTGCCCGTACCGCGGGCACAAACATGGTAAAAGCCGGTAACTGTTCTCCAAACGCGCTGCATGGCGCTCCCTTCGCCTGGATCTGCTTGCCATCCAATACAACACGATTGAAGCGTGCCACCAAAACATTCACGCAAAACAATACATTCGCGCGGCCAAAGGCAATAAACAGGCGGCGAACGGCACCGTTGCAACAGGTCAGCCCCTGCAACGCTTACAAGAGCTGACCAAAAGCTTGCCCAAGACGAACCCCCTCTACAAAAGTTCACGACCACAGAATATAGAGTTAAACCGTTTCAATTAAAACTTCCGGACTTCTCGCTACGAAAACTGAGCCGTTCGCCGAATATTCCGTGCATTTCGCGGTATTATAGGGGCTGCATGTCATGTCCCTTTCGAAGGGTCGCCCGGCAATCGCCAGCCACGACCCCCAGACGGGACGCCAACACGATAGAGAGGAGAGGCATGCAGTACTCACAGGAAGTGGAGAACATGTGCCCCGTTGCCAAGGGTGCATACCACGGCCCCGCACCCATCCCCGAGGAGGGCAAGTGGGTCCAGGCTAAGGAGATTTCCGACATCTCCGGTCTTACGCACGGTGTGGGTTGGTGCGCACCTCAGCAGGGCGCCTGCAAGCTCACGCTGAACGTCAAGGACGGCATCATCGAGGAGGCCCTCGTTGAGACCATCGGCTGCTCGGGCATGACCCACTCTGCCGCCATGGCTTCCGAGATCCTTCCCGGTAAGACCATCCTCGAGGCCCTCAACACCGACCTCGTCTGCGACGCCATCAACGTTGCTATGCGCGAGATCTTCCTGCAGATCGTTTACGGCCGCAGCCAGACCGCGTTCTCCGAGGGCGGCCTGCCCGTGGGCGCCTCCCTCGACGACCTCGGCAAGGGCCTTCGCTCTCAGGTCGGCACCATGTTCGGCACCAAGGCCAAGGGCGCTCGTTACCTCGAGCTCGCTCAGGGCTACGTCACCCGCATGGCTCTCAACGACAAGAACGAGATCATCGCGTTCGAGTTCCTGAACCTCGGCAAGTTCACCGACGCCGTCAAGGCCGGCAAGACCCCCGAGGAGGCCATCGCTGGCGCTATGGGCCACTATGGTCAGTGGGAGAACGCTGCCAAGTACATCGACCCGCGCACCGACGAGGAGACTCACTCCGTCGCCAGCGTGTTCCCGGTTCACGAGTAGAAAGGGAGGGAAATGACTATGACTGTTACGTTCGAAGGTTACGAGCGCCGCGCTGACAAGATCAACAAGTGCCTCGCCGACAACGGCATCGCCTCCCTCGAGGAAGCTCTGCAGATCTGCACCGACAAGGGCTTCAACCCGCGTGAGATCGTCAACAACACCCAGTCCATCGCCTTCCAGAACGCCGAGTGGGCCTACACCCTCGGTTGCGCTCTCGCTGTCAAGCGTGGCGCCAAGACCGCTTCTGAGGCTGCCGCCATCATCGGCGAGGGCATCCAGGCCTTCACCGTTCCCGGCTCCGTCGCCGAGGACCGCAAGGTCGGTCTGGGCCACGGCAACTTGGGCGCTATGCTACTCTCCGACGACACCGAGTGCTTCGCCTTCCTGGCCGGCCACGAGTCCTTCGCTGCCGCTGAGGGCGCTATCGGTCTGGCTCTGAACGCCAACAAGGCTCGTAAGAAGCCGCTGCGCGTTATCCTGAACGGTCTGGGCAAGGACGCCGCTCAGATCATCGCCCGCATCAACGGCTTCACCTATGTGAAGACCCAGTTCGACTACTACACGGGCGAGCTCAAGGTCGTCGAGACCATCCCCTACTCCGATGGTCCCCGCGCTGCCGTTAACTGCTACGGCTCCGACGACGTCCGCGAGGGCGTTGCCATCATGTGGCACGAGAACGTCGACATCTCGATCACCGGTAACTCCACCAACCCCACGCGCTTCCAGCACCCCGTCGCTGGCACCTACAAGAAGGAGCGCATCGAGGCTGGCAAGAAGTACTTCTCCGTCGCTTCTGGTGGCGGCACTGGCCGTACCCTGCACCCGGACAACATGGGCGCCGGCCCTGCCTCTTACGGCATGACCGACACCATGGGCCGCATGCACTCCGACGCCCAGTTCGCCGGTTCTTCCTCCGTGCCTGCACACGTCGACATGATGGGTCTCATCGGCATGGGCAACAACCCCATGGTCGGTGCCACCGTCGCCTGCGCTGTCGCCGTCGAGGAGGCCCTCAAGGCCTAATCGCGCCCGCGCGATGCTCATACAGTTGAGCTTTGGAGCCGCTACCTTTCGAGGTAGCGGCTCTTTTTGTTTACGCTGTCGCAGGGTAGCTAATGCCGATATATCAGTTGGGGCGAAATACGAGATGAGACGAGATGGAACGTCAGAGTGTCCATGACGCCCACCTGTCATATTTGCCCTTTACCGATTTGCCGAGTCTTTGCGATACCTTTGCCGATCACCCGTGCGACAATGCGCCGGACGAGAAAGGAATCCGATGGAATCGACTGATGTACTGGTAATTGGATCTGGCATTGCGGGCCTTTGCGCCGCCATCGAAGCGGCACGCACGGGTGCAGCCGTCACTGTGGCAAGCGCCGGCAAGACCATGAGTGGATCGAGCTTCTTCCCCGGAACCTGGGGCCTGGGGCTTATCGGACCCGTTAACGAAGACGACGAACAAGACTTCATCGACACCATTCAGACCGTTGGCGGCGGCGTCGCCGACCCCGAGCTTGTCCAGACGTTTGTGCACGGCATTCCCCAGGCAATTGAATGGCTCGAGCAAGACCTGGGCGTTGAGCTCCAGCGTCCGCAAAGCGCTGAGAGCGCTCAGCAAAAGCAGTTTATTCCCTGCTTTGACCACAAGACGCGCATGTGGCGCGGCCTCACCCGCAAGCCCCTTGAGGACGCATGTATGGCCCAGATCGAGTCGCTCGGCATTCGCCTGCTCCCCCGCCATGAGCTTATCGATCTTGTTGAGAACACGAACGGCAGAATCACCGGAACCGTGCTCTACGACCTTACCGAAAATCGAATCGTGCCCTTTGCTGCCAAGGCCACGATCATCGCAGCCGGTGGCACAGGCGGCCTGTTCGAGCGCAGCCTTACGTCGGCTGATGTGCTCAGCTCCTCGCAGGCCATCGCACTGGCGCACGGCGCATCGCTTACTAATATAGAATTCATGCAGATGATGCCCGGCTTCATCGAGCCCAAGCGCAACCTGGTCTTCAACGAGAAAACCTGGCGCTACGTACATGTAGACCAGCCGGTCGATATTGCCGACGGCAAGCTAAACGATCTGCTTGAGCAGCGCTCTGGATATGGTCCTTTCACCTCGCGCTTGGCCTCCCGCGCCATCGACCTCGTCATAGATCAGGCAGGTGCAGAGGGCCTGGCGCTCCACTACGACTTCCCCCGCGAGGACATCCCCGAGTTTGTGCAGACCTTTGCCACCTGGCTGCAAGACGAGCACGGCATCGCGCCGACCGACGAGATGCGCGTGGCGATGTATGCCCACGCCGCCAACGGCGGTATCAAAATCGACAAGACCGCGTACGCAGGCGTTGAGGGCCTCTACGCCTGCGGTGAGGCAACAGGCGGCATGCACGGCGCCGACCGCATCGGCGGCTTGTCGAGTGCCAATGGCATCGTGTTCGGGCGCATTGCGGGCGCATCGGCAGCCCAAGCAGCGCTGGACGCTCCTGAGGCGGCCGCACCGATGGATATCGCCCTCCCCCAGCATGGCATAGCTACAGCAGACGCCGAGCGCCTGACCCGCTGCCTCAAACGCACAATGAGTACCTACTGCATGATCAACAGGACCGAAGCGGGTCTATCCAAGGCCCTGCAACAGCTTGAAAGCCTGCAAGACGACGCAACGGCGCTGAGCAAGCCACACGCCAATGACAGCGAAATCGCAGCCCTCGCCCGCCTGCAATCGCAGATTCAACTAGCACAGGAAATGGTCAAAGCCATGCGCAAGCGAACCGAAAGTCTCGGATCGCACTATCGAGCGAATTAAACTGGACACCTATCTAAAGCAAAACACAACTAATCGATATCTATGGGCCCCGTGAACTCGAAGTGGCACGGGGCCCATTCGTGTCCGCACGGCAGCGTATCCTAATTCTGAATACAGAGCGGGCAAAGCCCGCATAGACAATAGGCCAGCGAGGAGGAGATATGGACAGTAGAGATATCGAGAAGTGGCGTGTCAAACTTGATAGCTACGCCAATGTGGCAGACGGCGTTGAGTATTGGCTCGCACGCGATTTAATGGAACCCATGGGGTACACTCGATGGGAGAACTTTGCCGAAGTTGTTAAGAGGGCAAAAGTCTCGTGCGAAACAAACAAAACTCCAGTTGATTCCCATTTTCGTGACACCACGAAAATGGTAACTGCCGGTGTCGCCGCTCGCGCGGTTAAAGACTACAAGCTTACGCGCTATGCATGCTATTAATCGCCCAAAACGGAGATTCAAACAAGCCAGAGATCGCGCTCGCCCAGGCATACTTTGCCGTGCAGACGCGCCGCCAAGAGCTCATAGAGCAGCGCTTCGCAGAGATTCAGCGCTTACAGGCGCGCCACTCGCTATCCGATTCAGAGAAACAGCTCTCGGGTATTGCGTTCAAACGCGGCGTGGACTCCAAAGGATTCGCGATCATCAAGTCGAAGGGCGACGAAGCGTTATTCGGCGGCAGAAGCACGGCGGAAATGAAGCAACAGCTCGGCGTATCCAAGAGCTCGGCATTGGCGGACAGGCTAGCCGATGTTCTCATCAAAGCAAAGGACCTTACGAACTCGATGACGGCCTTCAACGCCGAGGAACACGACCTGTACGGTCTGGACCAGATCAAGCAAGAGCACGTCGAGAACA
>CAJLRE010000091.1 GCA_905208975.1 uncultured Collinsella sp.
CAGAATGGTCAGTGGTAATGGCTGAGTTCCCGAGCGTTACCGTCGATCTTTCCGAGCAGCTCGAGTTTCCCGGAGACTCGTACCCGCTGACCGGTAAGGTCGATGTTGCCACCTATACGGTGGGCGAGAAGGAGTACCAGCTGCAGAACGGCATTGACTACGATGTGGTCTTTACCAATGCCGGCACCGGTGTTCTGCTTACGGGCATGGTCCGCGCGCATGCAACCGGTGAGTGCGACCGTTGCCTGGAGCCCGCTTCGTTTGATATTGCCGGTGAGATCGAGGAATTCTATCTCTTTAACGAGCCCGAGGACCCCGAGGCCTACGAAGATGGCTACGAGCTGCTGGGCGAGCATCGCATCGTCGATCTGGGTGAGCCCATCAACGACGCGGTCGTCATGGATACGCCGTTCGTTGTCCTGTGCAAGCCAGATTGTCGCGGCCTATGCCCCACTTGCGGCATCAATCTCAACGTCGAGCAATGCGATTGCGCCGCTCAGGCAGAGGCCGAATGGGCCGCTGCCACGGAAAATCCATTTGCAGCATTGAAGAATCTCAAGCTTGACGAGTAAAACTGTGGTAGTATCGCTACTTGCGCGTAATCGCCACACTGGATAGTTCATAAGGAAGGTCACTATGCCCGTACCTAAACAAAAGCAGGGTCGTATCCGCACTCACACCCGCCGTTCCGCCAACATGAAGATCTCGGCTGCGGCTCAGTCCACGTGCCCCCGTTGCGGTGCTGTCAAGCTCCCGCACCACGTGTGCCCCAGCTGCGGTTTCTACAAGGACCGCGAGGTTATCGTTACCGAGTAACTGTATACTCTGGATGCGATGCCGTTCCAACTGGAACCACAATGGCCGGCTCAATGAGTCGGCCATTTTTGTATAAGGAGCATGTATATGAGTAACGTTCGCGTTTGTGTAGACGTTGTGGGCGGAGACGAGAAGCCTCAGGTTGTCCTCGACGGTATCGAGGCGGCGCTTGCGGCTGATCCCGATATCGAGGTCTTGGCCGTCGGTCCCGCAGAGATCGTGAACCCCTTTGCCGCGGCTCACGCTCGCGTTGAGGCCTTGGAGGCGCCCGATGTCATCGCCATGGATGACGATCCCATTCGAGCCGTGATGACCAAGCGCAAGTCCTCGGTCGTACTTGCCTGCCGCGCTATCAAGAAGGGTAACGCGGATGCGTTCTTCTCTGCCGGCTCCACTGGCGCCATGACCGCTGCCGCTACCGCCTACGTGACGCCATTTAGGTATCAGGCCGAGGGCAAGAAGCAGCCGGTCCGTCCGTGCCTCACCAATGCACTGCCCAACCGCGCCGGCGGCCTGACGGTCCTGTGCGACATGGGCGCCAACCCCGATGTCGAGGTCGACGACATGGTGCGTTTTGCCCAGATGGGTAGTGCCTATGCGCGCGTCGTCCTGGGCATTGAGCATCCCCGCGTCGGTCTGCTTGCCAACGGCACCGAGGACGAGAAGGGCTCCAACTTCACCAAGTCGTGCTTCCCGGCCATGAAGGCCGCTGTTCCCGGTTTTGTGGGCAACTGCGAGGGCACCGATCTTACGTCGGGCAATTTTGACGTCGTGGTCGCCGACGGCATGTCGGGCAACATCGCACTCAAGGCCACCGAGGGCGCTGCCAAGTTTTTGCTGCAGGAGCTCAAGGGTGTCTTTATGTCTTCGCTCGGCACCAAGATTGCCGCGCTGCTCATAAAAAAGCAGATGCGCGAGATCAAGGCAAAGCTCTCGGGTGATGCTAAGGGTGGCGCGATTCTTTTGGGCCTGCGTGGCGTAGTGCTGATCGGCCATGGTGCCACCTCAGTCGAGGCCGTCAAAAACGGTACGCTCGCCGCGGCGGAGGCCGTGCGCGCCGGGCTTGTCGAGAACGTCGCCAACTCTATGGACGGCATCGTTTTGTAGGAGCGAGTTAGGGCGCTGTTATGTGCCTCGCGGCCTGCGTCGTGGGGTAGAATCAAAACCGTGTCTTGGCGCTGCGCTTGCGGCGCCAGCGCGTTGATGTTCACGCAATACGAGAGGAAGCGCTATGGACCGCTCCGAAATCTTCGATAAGATCGCCGAAGTTGCCGCCGATGTGCTGGGTGTCGACGTTGCTGAGATTAGCGACGAGACCACCTTCGACGATCTCGATGCCGATTCGCTCGAGCGTCTGCAGTTGGTGACGGCCATCGAGGACGAGTTCGACCTCGAGATCGATGACGAGACCCTGCTGTCGCTCAACTCTGTCGCCGACGCTGTCGACGCTATTGAAAACGCCAAGGAGGCCTAAGTCTTGGCTTTATCTCAACGACTCGCGCGCGCCCAGGAAATCCTGGGCCACGAGTTCAATAACAAGGTGCTGCTGCGCGCGGCGCTCACGCACCCCTCTGCCGTGGAAGGTCAGCCCGTCTCGGCGAGCTATGAGCGTCTTGAGTTTTTGGGCGATTCCATTTTGGGCGCCGTGGTCGCACGCTCCCTGTTTGAGTCCTATCCGGAGTTTGACGAGGGCAAGCTCACACGTCTGAAGGTCTCCCTTGTCTCGGGCGCCACGCTGTCCGAGGTGTCTCACGAGCTGGGTATCGATGACATCATCATCTTTGGTGCCTCCGAGACCGGTACCGGCGCGCGCGGCCTGCACTCGGCGCTCGAGAACGTCTACGAGTCGCTCGTGGGCGCGCTGTATCTGGATGCCGGCTGGGATGCCGCGGCGGAGTTTATCCACCGTACGCTCAAGCCGCATTTGGCTTCCGAGCGTGCCGAGCATCCTGCAAACCCCAAGTCGTTTTTGCAGGAGTGCGTGCAAGCCGACGGTCACGAACCCCCGGCGTATAAGCTCGTTGGCTCCGAGGGCCCGGCGCATGCGCCTACCTTTACCGCCGTGGTGTTGATCGATGGCATTCGCCAGGGTCGCGGCTCCGGCTCCTCAAAGAAGGAAGCCGAGGGAGCCGCTGCACTCGAGGCACTTGACCGCATGGGCTATACCACCAACGGCGTGATTCTCAACAAGAAGCCTGTTTAAGCGAGGAACCGTGTATCTCAAGTCCCTCACGCTCAAAGGGTTCAAGTCGTTTGCCGACCGCGCCCATATGACGTTTGAGCCGGGCCTGACCGTCATCGTCGGTCCCAACGGCTCGGGAAAATCGAACATCTCCGACTCCATCCTGTGGGTTCTGGGCGAGCAGAGCGCCAAGCAGCTGCGCGGCCAGGCCATGGAGGATGTCATCTTCTCGGGCTCGTCGGCTCGCAAGCCGGTGGGTGTCGCCGAGGTCACGCTGGTGCTCGATAACTCGGACCATGTGTTACCCGTCGATTTTGACGAGGTCGCCATCACCCGTCGCATGTATCGCTCGGGCGAAAGCGAGTACCTCATCAACTCGAGTCCGTGCCGCCTGATGGACATTCAGGACATCCTGCACGATTCGGGTCTGGGTAAGGATACGCATTCCATCATCAGCCAGGGCAAGCTCGACGCCATTTTGCAGAGCCGCCCCGAGGAGCGCCGTGCCCTCATCGAGGAGGCTGCCGGCATCTCCAAGCACAAGCGCCGCAAGGAGCGTGCGCTCAAAAAGATTAAGTCGATGGACGAGCACCTGACGCGTGCCCGCGACATCAATAAGGAAATCGCCCGTCAGCTGCGACCCCTGGAGCGTCAGGTCGATCGCGCGCGCAAGTACAAAGAGCTTTCCTCGCGCGCGAACGAGCTTACGCAGATGCTAGCCGTCGACGAGCTGCGTTCGCTGCAGTCGCAGTGGAACGACCTGGAGAGCCGCTCCAAGGAAGGTGCCGCCGAGCTGGAGCTTGCGCAGTACCGCTTGGGCGAAAAGGAACGCGAGCTCGAGAAGCTCCAGGTCATGCTCGAGGAAAAGGGCCTGTTTGTGGGCGATCTGGGCGAGCAGCGCCGCCATATGCAAGACGTGGTCGGCCGCATTAACTCCGATATGCGCCTGCTCGAGGAAAAGGGCCACAACATGGTGTCGCGCCTGTCCGACATGCGCGGCCAGATCTCGAGCTCCGAGCATCAGCGTCGTCGCGTGGTAGAGGAGCTCGAGGACGCGCGTGCGCAGCTTGAGGAAGTGACCGGCGCGCACATGCAGGCCCAGGAGGACGTTGACGCCGCTGGTCCTGCCGCCGCTCAGCTCCACGAGCGGCGCGTGGCGCTTGATGCGCAGATTTCGCAGTTCATGCGCGAGCAGCGCGATGTGCAGCGTGTGGCCGATAACGCCGCGCTCGAGCTCGCCAAGGTGAAGGATTCGCTTTCCAATGCCGAGGTCGAGGACAACATGTATGCCTCGCGCCTGGAGCAGATTGATGACCAGCTCGAGGAGGTCACGGCATCGCTTGAGAGCCGCCGCGACCGTGCCGAGGAGCTTGAGAGCGCCCTTGAGGCGGCTCGTCAGGCCCAGAGCGATGCGCGCGAGGCCACCGAGACGGCACGCGCTGCCCTCAAGGACCTGCGTGCCCGCGAGGGCGAGGCGCGCAACAAGCTGTCCGAGGTACGCTCGGAGCTTGCCAGCCAAAAGAAGCTCGATGCCCGCATGGCTGACAGCTCGCCGCTGGTGAGCCGTCTGATGGGTGCGCTGGGCGACGATGTCTCGGGTCGTCTGGGCGACGTGCTCGAGGCCCCGCGTGAGCTTGAGGGCCTGGTTGAGCAATTGCTCGCCGGCGATATCGATGCGCTGCTGTTCGACGATGCGTCCGCGCTTGAGCGTGCCGGTCGTGCCGCTCTGGACCAGAAGAAGGCCTCGGGCGAGGCGCTGCTGGTCGCGCGCGGTGTGAGCGCCTCTGCTGCCGCTAAGGGCGCTGCCGGTTCCCGCCTGGTCGATCGCCTGTCCGTACGCGCCGGCTATGGCCCGGTTGTCGAGGCGCTGCTCGGCGGCTATTACGTTGTCGACGACTTGGCGGCTGCGCTGGCCGCGCCTGTCGTTGACGGCGTGACTTACGTGACCCCCGATGGCGCCCGCGTCGCCTGCGGCGGCCTGGTGCGTGTGGGGCTCGACGCCGGCGAGGCTTCGGGTGCTTTGGAGCGCAAGCGTCGCATTCGCGAGCTGGAGGGCCTGGAACCCGATCTGGCTGCTGTGTTTGAGCATGTGTCGGATCAGGTCGTCGAGGCCAATGCGGCCGTCGAAGAGGCGCGTGCCGCTGAGGGCGATGCCGCCGGCGAGATCGCCCGTCTTGAGGGCGAGCGCCGCTCGCTGCTCTCCGAGATTGGCCGCCTGGAGCAAAGCGCCAACAACGCCGAGGTCGAGCGCGTGCGCATCTCCAAGCGCCGCGAGCAGGCCGCCGAGGCCGTTCGCGCTGCGCGCCCGCGCGTGGACGAGCTCACCCGCTCGCGTGACGAGGCCCGAGCGCAGGCAAGCGATCTTGGCCTTCAAATTGCCGAAGCCAACGACGAACTCGACCGCGTTCGCCGTTACGATTCCGAGGCCGCCGGCAAGCTCGCCGATGCCAAGGTCCGCCTGGCCCAGACGAGCGAGCGCCTTCATTCTCTGAAGGGCCGAGTACCCGATCTGGAGCATCGCCTGGAGGGCATCGACCGCCGTATCCGCGGAACACGCCAGGCCTCGCGCTCACTCGAGCTGCTGCGCCTGCGCGTCGATCCCATGCACGAGCGCTATTCGGCCCTGCTGGAGCGCGCGTCGGATTGGGC
>CAJLRE010000092.1 GCA_905208975.1 uncultured Collinsella sp.
GTCAGGTAATCATAGATAGCACGGGCGCGATCGAGCGGATCCTCGAGTCCGTCAACAACACGGGCCGTCAGCTGCTGCAGATACGGCGTAAATGCAATGTGCGGACGGTCCTCGGAAATATCCTCGGGCAGAGGCGCGTCCATACGCGGGTGAACCGGAAGTGTGCCACCGTAGACATCACAATAAGCAGCATCGATGTGATAGCGATAGGTCACCGAGAATGAATGTTCAGTCGAAGATGTCCAAGAGGCAGTACGAGCCGAAACGTTTTCAGGGGCAACGGTACCCTCCGACGTCATATCGAGAACCTCGATATGAGACTGTTGACGGCAGGCGGCAGCAACGGGTAGCCACGCGCGAACAGTCTCTCCCTCCAGAGCCCCGGGGACAGACACGGACGCTTTAAGCGTAATGACGCGAGCCAATCCGTTTTGCGACTCCATCTCCTTGAGCATCTCGTTGCGCAGTGCAATTCCGTCCGTAGGATCGGGCCGCATGCCGGGAACCTCTTTGGGATATACGCGAAGCGAATCGAGGAAGTTGTCGAGAACGAACAGTTCGCCATCGATAAAGCGCCAGTCAATACGCTTACGATTAATCAGGTCATCAAACTGCTCTTCGGTAAACTCTGGCCACTCCTCGCGAATCATCGCAATAGCCTGATCGCGCGACACCGAAAAATGAAGCGGCGTCTCGAGCATGCGATACCGCTCGGCACGAACACAAGCAGCCAGCGAAGGCTCGGGGTTCTGCTCCAAAAGGCGATCGCAGGCAGCAACAGCCTGCGTCAAATACCCGGCATCCTTAAGACGAAGAATCTCGGGCGGCAGTCCAACATCGAGATGACGAAAGTCATCACAGCGAACATCAGCAGAGCAACCAACAGGACCTTCGTCAATAACCTTCCCATCCGAAGGCAGCACATTAATAACAGCCATACCAAACTCCAAGTCATTAGAACTCTTGAAGCACATTGTAGCGAGATAGAAAAGAAAGCCCCAATAAAGGAGCTCTCAACACCGATAAACGGTACCTCTAAAAATGAATTCAGACTTGTAAGCCTGCGGCGTTAAACGAAGGAAGCCCCGTCCCCCGGAACTGTTTCCTTGGCGCGACTTCTGGCAAAGCCAGGAACTTTTTTATACAGCCCAGTAACCCTGCAGCGAGTTAACAAAGGAGGCCCCGTCCCCCGGAACTGTTTCCTTGGCGCGACTTCTGGCGAAGCCAGGTGAGCGCAAAGGAAACAGTGTAGGGGGACGGGGCTTCCGGCGGGAAGTTTAGCGACGCTTACGCCTTGTTGACGGAGCCAAACTCCTCCATGAGCTCCTTGGTGCGGGCAACGATGTTGTCGCGACCAGGCTTGAGGAGCTTGCGGGGGTCAAAGCCCTTGCCCTGCTGATCCTTGCCAGCCTCGATGTACTCACGGACGCCCTTGGCGAAGACGAGCTGCAGGTCGGTGTTGACGTTGATCTTGGAGATGCCCAGGGAGATGGCCTTCTTGATCTGATCCTCGGGGATGCCGGTGCCACCGTGCAGGACGAGGGGCAGGTCGCCGGTCTGGGCCTTGATCTCGCCCAGGCGCTCGAAGGAAAGGCCAGCCCAGTCGGCGGGGTACACGCCATGGATGTTGCCGATGCCGCAGGCGAGGAAGTCGACGCCCAGGTCAGCAATCTGCTTGCACTCAGCAGGATCAGCGAGCTCGCCGCTGGAGGTCACGCCGTCCTCGGTGCCGCCGATGCCGCCGACCTCGGCCTCGATGGACATGCCCTTGGAGTGGGCAAGCTCAACGAGCTCCTTGGTGCGGTCGAGGTTAAGCTGGAAGGTCTCCTCGTGAGAGCCGTCATACATGATGGACGTGAAGCCGGCCTCGATGCACTTAAAGCAGTCCTCGTAAGAACCGTGATCGAGGTGAAGGGCGACGGGAACGGTAACGCCCGTGGCCTCGACGGCAGCCTTGACCATGTCGGCGCAGACCTTGAAACCGCCCATCCACTTAGCGGCACCAGCGGTGCACTGAAGGATCAGCGGAGACTTGGCCTCCTCGGCGGCCTGGAGAATAGCCAAGGTCCACTCGAGGTTGTTGGTGTTGAAGGCACCAAGACCGTACTTGCCGGCCTCGGCCTTCTTGAGCATGTCTGCTGCGTTGACGAGCATAAAAGAAACCTCCTGTAAGGTTGCTCCGATAACGCCTGAGATTTTACCACGGCGCACCCGAGCATAAACGTTCGTTTGTTCACGAATATCGTCCAAACAGACTTTTTTTGACCGTTTGCCCTACGGAATCGACCCGTTGGGGAAAAATAGCTTGACGTTTGGACGCTTCTCGTGCTTCAAAAGCCGACTATTAAGCTACATCCGCATGAAAGGGTTCTGCATGAGCTCGCGTGCCATGGTGGTCGAATCGCCATGGCCGGTTAGGCAAACGGTATCGGGCGGGAGAAGCCGGGCGAGCTTGGAGAGCGAGCGCAGAATTGCCGCCTCGTCTCCTCCAGAAAGATCGGTGCGGCCGTGCCCACCCGGAAACAGGGTGTCGCCCACAAAGGCAATGTTCCCCTGCTCGGTGGCAGCAAACAAGACGATCCCGCCCGGCGTATGCCCTGGCGTCTCGATCACCTGCAGGTAGATATCGCCCACCTCGATAGCATCGCCCTCGGCGAGCAGGCGTGTCGGCTCCCCGGGGTCAGGCGTCTCAATGCCCCACATAGCTCGCTGTTCCTCGATGTTCGCATGCGGCACCGCCACATCCTTAGCACACAGCTCATACTGGCAGCCCTCGCCAACGGTGGTTCGCACGCCTACAACACCACCAACATGATCGGCATGGCCATGAGTGCATACGGCGCCAAACACGCGTACGCCGGGATGCTCGGCTCGAATATGCTCCACCAGGCGTTCGCCTTCCCATGCGGGGTCGACAATCACGCACTCATTGTCCGAAATAACAGCATAGCTATTGGTCTGAATGGGACCGTTTACGAGCGTCTCGATCTCGACCGATCCCTTGGGAGTTAAATCCAAGGACACAGCACTCATGTCCCTCTCCTCTCTATAGAACTCGAGGCATCAAACGATGCCTCGAGTGTAGCGAATATCGATAATGTGACACGTTCGTCGCGACTAAACGCGGCGCTTAAGCTGGGCTCCACCCTCACCGGGCATCAGGCGGCGCGCGTCGTAGACCGAGTCAACGCTGCTGATGGAGGCCAGCAGCGGATCCAGACCACTCGCGTCCGAGATCTCGACCATAAAGCGCAGGGTCGCAATACCCTCGCGGTTGGTCGACGTGGCGGCAGAAAGGATATTGCCGCCCGCATCGCCAATGGCAATGGTGACATCCTTGAGAAGGCCCATGCGGTCCAGGCACTCGACCACGATCTCGACCTGGAAGAGGGTGTCGGCAGCGCCGTCCCACTCCACGTCGATCATGCGCTCGGGATGCTCCATAAGACCCTTGACGTTGGGACAGTTGGCGCGATGCACCGAAACGCCACGACCGCGCGTGATGAAGCCGACGATGTCGTCGCCCGTCACGGGGTTGCAGCAATGAGCCAGACGGACCAGTAGGCCGCTGTTGCTCTCGCCCTTGACGATAATGCCGTTACTGGCGCTCTTGCCGCGCTTTTGCGGCTTGCGGTTGGAGCCGCGAGCAGGCTGCTTCACGACCTCGGCGATAGCCTCGGCCTTGGTGAGCTTTTCCTCGGGCTTGGGGTCCAAGATTTGCTCGACCTTATTGCCCACAGCGCGCGGGGCAACCTTGCCGGCGCCGACGGCGGCAAACAGGTCCTCGAGCTGCTTGAAGTTAAACTGCTCCGCCACGGCGTTGAGCGCACGCGTCGAACGCGGCGTAGAAATGCCATACCCGCGCTTACGCAGGTCCTTGGCCAGCATATCGCGACCAGCAGCAGCGTCGTCGTCCTTGGTCGCAGCGGCAAAATAGCGGCGGATCTTTGACTTGGCGGAAGGTGTCTTAACGATCTTGAGCCAATCACGCGACGGCTTGGAACTCTTGTTAGTCAGAATCTCGACACGGTCACCCGTCTTAATCTCGTGCGTGAGCGGAGCCACCGCACCGTTGATTTTGGCGCCGACGCAATGGTTTCCCACCTCGGTGTGAACGGCGTAGGCAAAGTCGAGCGGCGTGGAGCCGGCACGAAGCGCCATGACCTCGCCCTTGGGCGTAAAGACAAAGATCTCCTGATCGAAGAGGTCGACCTTCAGCGAATGCAGGTATTCCTTGGCGTCGGTAATCTCATCAGACGCAGCCCAATCGAGCGAATGTTTGAGCCAGTTAATCTGGTCGTCCAAGCGCTGGGCATCATTGGTCTTAGACGCGGACGATCCGCCCGACTTCTTATAGAGCCAGTGGGCAGCAATACCGTACTCGGCCTGCTCGTGCATCTCGTAGGTACGAATCTGAATCTCGAGCGGACGAGCCGTGGGGCCGATAACCGTCGTGTGGAGCGACTGGTAGTTATTGACCTTGGGCATGGCGATATAGTCTTTAAAGCGCCCGGGCATGGGGTGCCATAGTGTGTGCACCGCGCCGAGCGTGGAGTAGCAATCGCGCACCGAATGCGTGATGACGCGCAGTGCCACCAGGTCGTAGATCTCGGAGAATTCCTTGCCCTTGCGCTTCATCTTTTGGTAGATGGACCAATAGTGCTTGGAACGGCCGTTGATCTGGAAGTCTTCCAGGCCAATGCGGTTGAGCTCGTCGGTGAGCGTCTTGATGGTCTCGGCCAGATAGCGCTCACGGACCTCGCGCGACTCCGCCACCATGCGTGCGATGCGCTGGTAGGCATCGGGCTCCAGGTAGAAGAAGGACAGATCCTCGAGCTCCCATTTAATGGAGCTCATGCCCAGACGGTCGGCCAGGGGCGCGTACACGTCCATGGTCTCGCGAGCCTTAAACAGGCGACGGTCCTCACGCAGGGCGGCAAGGGTGCGCATGTTGTGCAGACGATCGGCAAGCTTAACGATAATGACGCGGATGTCCTTGGACATGGCGAGGAACATCTTGCGCAGCGTGAGGGCCTGCTTCTCGTCCATGCTGTCGACTTCGATGTTGGTGAGCTTGGTCACGCCATCGACGAGCTCGGCCACCGTATCGCCAAACAGGCCGGAAACATCGGCAAGCGAGGTCTCGGTATCCTCGACGGTATCGTGCAGCAGCGCGGCGCACACCACGTCACAGTCCATCTTGAGGTCGGCCAAAATGATGGCCACCTCGACGGGATGGTTAATGTACATCTCGCCCGAGCGGCGCTTTTGGTTGCAGTGCTTCTCGGCGGCAAAACAATAGGCCTGCTCCACCTTAGAAAAGTCGTCCTCATTCATATATTTGAGGCACAGGCGCTCCAGCTTGTCGTAGCTGTCCGCCATAATCTCGGGCGGCAGCTCATCGGCATGCTTATAGTGCTCCATCTCCGAGAACGGCTGGAGGGTGGAATCATGGGCGGTACGGGCTGCGGCATCCATCGAGGTCCCCTTCCCCTAGGCCCGCGGTACGATCGGGCGGTTAACTTTGGCTAGCATATCAGAAGCGCACGAATCGAGCGCCCA
>CAJLRE010000093.1 GCA_905208975.1 uncultured Collinsella sp.
GGCATCGAGGCCACCGAGCCGATCGTCCCCACCACCTGCTCGCCCGAGGACCTTCCCGACGAGGAGCTGTTGTACGACCTGGCCGACCTGTTCAAGGTCTTCAGCGACACCACACGCATCAAGATCCTCTATGCCCTCATGGGCCGCGAGCTCTGCGTGGCCGACATCGCCGAGGCGACCGCAACCTCGCAGTCGGCAGTATCGCACCAGCTGCGCACGCTTAAGCAGTCGCACCTGGTCAAGTTCCGCCGCGACGGCCGCAACATTCTCTACTCGCTCGCCGACGATCACGTCTACACCATGCTTAACCAGGGCATGAGCCATATCTGCGAATAGCAATCACCCACGGTATCAGCGCGGCCGGCACCCAGACCGCTAACACAGGGAAAGGAACCCACCATGAAAAAGCAGTTTAAGCTCGACGAGATCGATTGCGCCAACTGCGCGCGCGAGCTTCAGGACGAACTTGCCAAGCTCGAGGGCGTCAAGTCCGTTTCGGTCAACTTTATGACCCAGAAGCTGACGCTCGAGGCCGACGACGCCAAGTTCGACGAGGTCCTGGACCGCGTCGTTGAGTTCACCGCCGACGCCGAGCCGGACTGCGAGATCATTCTCTAACCCGCGCATACGTTGACCCGCGAGGCCGCGCTTGCCGCGGCCTTTGCTCGCGAAATTATATGAGCGAGTGTTCATAAACTCAAATGAGAGGTTTGAATCATGACAGCCGCCGATCCCAAAAAGAAAAAGAAGAAGCGCAAGAAGAAAGAGTCCCTTGAGCATAAGCGCAACCGCATCCTGGTAGCACTGGGCATTTTTGCCGTTGTTTATGCCCTCGACGAGCTCGGCGCCCTCGCTATCGCATTTGGGGAGCCCGGCAACATCTACGCCAGCTTTGTGCTGTTCCTCGTGCCGTTTTTGATTGCCGGCTACGACGTACTGCAAAAGGCATTCAATAACATCCGCCGCGGCAAGGCCTTCGACGAGAGCTTCCTCATGGCCGTCGCGACCATCGGCGCGTTTGCCATGGTGCTCTTCCCCGACACCGACCCGCACATGGCCGAAGGCGCCGCTGTCATGCTGTTCTACCAGGTCGGCGAGTTGTTCCAGGCATACGCCGTGGGCAAGAGCCGCAAGTCGATCAGTGCCATGATGGACATCGCGCCCGACTACGCTAACGTCGAGCAAGCCGACGGCACACTCGAACAGGTCTTTCCCGATGACATCGCCGTCGGCACCGTGATCGTGGTCAAGCCCGGCGAGCGCGTGCCTATCGACGGCGTCATCGTCGAGGGCGAAACCCAGCTCGACACCGCCGCACTCACGGGCGAGTCGGTCCCCCGCCCGGCCAAGACCGGCGACGATATCATCAGCGGTTGCATCAACATGACGGGCCTCATCCACGTGCGCACCATCAAGCCCTTTGGCGAGTCAACCGTCGCGCGTGTTCTGGAGCTCGTGGAGAATGCCAGCGAAAAGAAGGCGCGCACCGAGAACTTCATCACGCGCTTTGCCCGCGTCTACACACCCGCCGTCACTGGCGCTGCCGCGGTGCTCGCGCTTGGCGGCGGCCTGGTGACTGGCGCTTGGTCCGATTGGATCCTGCGCGGCCTGACCTTCCTGGTCGTCAGCTGCCCGTGCGCCCTCGTGATCAGCGTACCGTTGAGTTTCTTTGGCGGCATCGGCGGCGCGTCCAAGCTGGGCGTTCTCATCAAGGGCTCCAACTACCTCGAGACGCTCGCCGACGTGGACACCATCGTCTTCGACAAAACGGGCACCCTCACCAACGGCACGTTCTCAGTCGTCGCGGTGCACCCCGAGGCTGGCTATACCGAGCAGTCGCTGCTCGAAGTCGCAGCCCTTGCTGAGTCGTTCTCCGATCACCCCATCGCGCAGTCCGTGCGCGACGCCTACCAGGGCGAGGTCGACCCCAAGCGCGTGAGCGACTCCGCCAACGACGCGGGCCACGGCGTGACGGCAACCATCGACGGCAAGCACGTCGTCGTTGGCAACGCCAAGATGCTCGCCGCGGCCGGCGTTGAAGCACCGGACTGTGAGGTTGTCGGCACGATCCTCCACGTGCTCGTTGACGGCGTGTACGCCGGCCACATCGTGATTGCAGACACCGTTAAGGCCGATGCGGAGCAAACGATTCGCGACCTGCATGCCGCCGGTATCAACCGCACCGTCATGCTCACGGGCGACCGCGAGGAGGTTGCAGCGTCTGTGGCCAAGCAACTCGGTCTCGACGAGTTCCACGCGCAGCTCCTGCCGGGCGACAAGGTCGAGCGCGTTGAGGCGCTACTCGCGGCCGAAAGTGGCAAGGGCAAGCTCGCCTTTGTCGGTGACGGCATCAACGACGCGCCTGTGCTTACGCGCGCCGATGTGGGCATTGCCATGGGCGCCATGGGCTCGGACGCCGCGATCGAGGCCGCCGACGTGGTGCTGATGGACGACAAGCCGTCCAACATTTCCCGCGCGATCCGCGTGGCGCGCAAGACCATGACGATTGTTTGGCAGAACATTATCTTTGCGCTGGGCATTAAGCTGCTGATCCTTGTGCTGGCAGCGCTGGGCATCGCCAATATGTGGCTTGCCGTCTTTGGCGACGTGGGCGTGGCGATCATCGCTATCCTGAACGCCATGCGCGCGATGGGTGTCAAGAACCTGTAGCGCCTGTGGTCCCTCCGGCCGGGACCGGGCTTGGTTTTGAAAACGTCCTCGACCAATGAAGCGCCCCCGTTCTGCTCCTTCGGAGCTACGAACGGGGGCGCTTCTGGTCTGCGGAGTGTTTTCAAAAACCAAGCCCGGACCCGGCCTGCGGTGACGTTGCTGGCGGTTCTTGGGCATCGCTTGCTGGCGGGGTTCCTTGTCTGAGTTGGACTTAGTTGATGGGGCTACTGGTCCCGGTCGCTGTCCCGCGCCTTTGGCGCGTGACAGCGCGCCTCTTTGGGAACGCAGAGATGGCTCAGCTGTGGTGGCGTCGCGCACCGATTGCTCCACTTTGGACTGCGTCGGACTCGCTGTTGTTCGAATCCCCTATCCCCTTTCGCTGGTTCGCGTTTTGCGCGAACTCCGCACTATTGGGGGTCAATTAGGCTTCCGTTGTTGGACCCGTCGCATCTTCCTTGCTCAGCATCGCCCTCAGCTTCTCAAAGCTTTCCTCGCTCAGGCAGTGCTCCATGTGGCAGCCCTCTTGCGACGCGACCTCAGCCGAAACACCCGCATCCTCCAGCAGCCCCACGAAAAAGCAGTGACGCTCCCACATTTGGCGAGCGACCTCCAGACCACGCTCCGTCAGATGAACGTCGCGCTTGCCCATTTCGACATAGCCGTTGCTTTCCAACGTCGCCATGGCCTTGGAAACGCTCGCCTTGGTTACGCCGAGGTACTCCGCAACGTCGATCGAGCGCACGATGCCCTGACGTTCCGATAGAACGTAGATCGATTCGAGATAGTCTTCTCCGGATTCACGTAGGGCCATGGGCCGCCTTTCGCGATGGCTTCTAGTTAGCCTTTGGATACTTTTGCTTGATTTACTTTACCGCAAAAGTTGCCCATGTCTTACTACTTTGCCTAAAAGTTAGCCGTGTTTCACAAAACATGCGGGACGAAAACAAAATGGGGACGCCCCGCAAGGAGTGTCCCCAGCCGCCGGCAGAAAAGGAACGTCCCCAGATGCCGAATCCGCAGCTACAGCAGGCCAAAGTGTTTGGCGGCGTTGTAGATGCCGTCGTCGTCCACGGCGGTCGTCACGTAGGTCGCCACGGCCTTCACGGTATCCTGCGCGTTGCCCATGGCCACGCTCGTGCCCACGGCGGCAAACATCGACAGGTCGTTCTCGCCGTCGCCAAAGGCAATCGCCTCGCTCGCGTCGATGCCCAGGCGCTCCAGCGTCGCCGCCACACCCAGGTCCTTGCCGCCGTTTGCCGGAATAATGTCGCAGAACAACTCGCACCAGCGCGTAGTGAGCGAATGCGACACCGCGTCGGTCACGATATGCTCGTCAGCCGGATCCACAAAGGCGCAAAACTGGTAGACCGGCGCGTCAAAGGCGTGCTCAAACGGCTCCTCGTGGTAGACGATTCCCGCGTTGCTGCCGGCCGTCACCACGCGCTCGGACAGGCGGTTCACAAACGAGTTCTCGCCCTGCATGCACAGCGAGTCATAACGCCCCTGCGCCACCTGGTCCACAATCACCGCGACGTCGTCCGGATCGATCGGGCAGCTGCGGTAAACGCCCTCGGCATCAAAACAGTGCTGGCCCGAAAGCGTAATGTACGCATCCCAACCCAAGCTGAACAGCCAATCCGGCATCTGGTAGGTCGGGCGACCCGTGGCGATCACGCATGCAATCCCCTGCTCGTGAAAGCTGTCGAGCACCTGCTGCGCCGACGCCGGAATCCGGTGCGTCTTAAAGCTCAGCAGCGTGCCGTCGATATCGAAAAACGCGGCCTTGATCATCCTCGCCTACTCCTCGCCCTCGAGCTTCTCGCTCGCCTCGAGCCACGCCATCTCCAACTCGTCCATGGCGGCGTGGGCCTCGTCGATCTTTGCCTGCTGCTCGCCCAGCGCCGTGTAGTTGGTGGGGTCGACCTGAGCCATTGCTGCCTCGGCCTCCTCAACGCGGGCGCGCTGCGTCTCCATCTTGCGCTCGAGCGAGCTCACCTCGCGGCGGAGCTTCTGACGCTCGGCGTTGGACAGGCCGTTGGGCTGACCGCTCGACTTGGGCTTTTCGGCCGCAGCTGCCGCGGCACCGGTGTCGAACGTGCCGGTCTTGGCGCTCGGCGCACCCACGGGCTCGCCCTCGGCGGTGGCGTTGCACAGGCGCAGGTACTGGTCGACGCCGCCGGGCATATGCGTCAGATGGCCATCGAGCAGCGCCCACTGCTGGTCGGTCACGCGCTCCATCAAAAAGCGGTCGTGCGTCACTAGGATCAGCGTGCCGGGCCAGCCGTCGAGCAGATCCTCGACAATCGCCAGCATATCGGTATCCAGATCGTTGCCGGGCTCGTCCAGGATGAGCACGTTGGGCTCGTCCAGGATCGTCAGCAGCAGCGACAGGCGACGGCGCTGGCCGCCCGAAAGATCGCCAATGCGACTCCAGAGCTGCTGCGTCGTAAAGCCCAGACGCTCGCAGAGCTTCTCGGGCGAAGTCTCCTTGCCGTCGATGACGTAGTACTTCTTATAGTTGCTGAGCACCTCGCGAATCGTGTCGCCCATGTAGGGCTCGAGCTCCTCGAGCTGCTGCGACAGCACGCCAAAGCGCACTGTCTGGCCAATCTTCACGCGGCCGCGCAGGGGCGCGATCTTGCCCTGAATCACGTCGAGCAGCGTGGACTTGCCGGCGCCGTTCTCGCCCAAAAGGCCATAGCGGTCGCCCGCACCGATGAGCCAGGTCACGTCGGTGAGCACCTGCTTGGGCGCGCCATCGGTATCCGCATAGCCGGCGTCCACATCGACCACGTCGATAACCTGCTTGCCCAGGCGGCTCACGGCCAGGCGCTTGAGCT
>CAJLRE010000094.1 GCA_905208975.1 uncultured Collinsella sp.
TCGTGGTGGCCTCTGGCTTCGTGATCATGGCCACGTGCTACACGATTTTCGTCAACTGCATGAGCCTGTTCCAGCCGTTGATCGTCAGCGACCTGGGCATTTCCCTTGCGCAGTACAACATCTCCAACGCCTACGATCGCTGCGTCTAAGCAGTTTGGCATGGCCGACCTGGGTAAGGTCACGGGCACCATTACCTCGCTCGAGATGGTCGGCGGCACCGTGGGCGCCATTGTCTCGGGCGTGCTGTTCGATGTCACGGGCTCCTTTGCGAGCACCTGGATTGTGTGCCTGGCGTGCTCCGTGGTCATGCTTGTGTTCCTGCTAGCATCCGAGCCTATCGCCGCCAAGTTGCGCGCGAGCGTGGCGGGGGAGTAGATAGGCCAAAGCGCATTGCCGCTTGTCCGCTTCGTCCGTGGCTACCGCGGCGGCGCATCTGGCCGAACGAGCCCCCATACCCTCGTTCGGTCAGACGCGCCGCCGCTGTATGTGTTTGTGCCGTATAATGACCGTTACCTATGACGCGATACAAAAGAAAGGTGTTTGCCCATGCAGGCACAGAAGGCGGAGGGAACCCGCGACCTTATCGGCGCCGAGATGCGCGCCTGGCAAAAGATGCAGCAGATTGCGGCCGGCGTGTTCGAGCCGTTTGGTTTTAAGCCCATCGAGACGCCCGCGATCGAGCAGGTGGACGTGTTTGTCCACGGTATCGGCCAGTCGACCGACGTCGTGCGCAAGGAAATGTTCCGCGTGTTCAGCGGCGCCAACCTGGAGCGCGTCTTTACCGAGGGCACCGACACCAAGCTTAAGCCCAAGCAGCGCCTGGCCCTTCGTCCCGAGGGCACGGCCGGTGTGGTGCGCGCCGTCGTCGAGAACAACCTGGTGCCCCAGGGCTCCACGCCGTTTAAGGCCTATTACGCCGAGGCCATGTTCCGTGGCGAGCGCCCCCAGAAGGGACGCCTGCGCCAGTTCCACCAGGTGGGCATCGAGTGGCTCGGTGCTCCCGATCCGGCGGCAGACGCCGAGTGCATCATTATGCTCATGGAGTTCTACAAGCGCCTGGGCTTCGATCTTTCCAAGCTTCGTCTACTCATTAACTCGATGGGCGATGCCCAGTGCCGTCCGGCCTATCGCGAGCAGGTCAAGCAGTTCATTCTCGATCACGCCGACGAGATGTGCGACGAGTGCCGCGAGCGCGCCGAGCTCAATCCGCTGCGCGCCTTCGACTGCAAGAACGACCGCTGCCGCGAGATCATGGCCGAGGCCCCGCTGATGGGCGACAACCTGTGCGACGAGTGCCGCGAGCACTACGAGCAGGTCAAGCGCTATCTGGATGCCGCCGGTATCGAGTATGTCGAGGATCCCACCCTGGTGCGCGGCCTGGACTACTACACCCGTACTGTCTTTGAGGTCGAGGCTCCCGGTGCCGGTGTCGGCTCCATCGGTGGCGGCGGTCGCTATGACGGCTTGGTCGAGCTCGAGGGTGGCAAGCCCACGGCCGGCGTCGGCTTCGCCGTCGGTTTTGAGCGCGCCCTGCTGGCCCTTCAGGCATTTGGTAACGACTTGGGTGCCGAGGAGGCCCCGTGCGTCTACGTCGCCAATGCCGGCAAGGAGCTGCGTCAGAACGTCTTTGCCATCACGCAGGAGCTTCGCGCCGCAGGCATCGTGACCGAGGCCGACTACCAGGGTCGTTCGCTCAAGGCCCAGTTTAAGCAGGCCGACAAGGTGGGCGCCAAGCTCATCCTGGTCCTGGGCGGCGACGAGCTTGCCGCCGGCAAGGTCAAGGTGCGCGACATGCAGAGTCACGACGAGGTTCTCGTCGATTTGGCCAACGTGGTCGAGGCGGTTCGCGAGCGCCTGTAGCGCATCTTTTTGAGCTGCGGGCCTGCTAACGTGCCCTGCTCATGGAGAGCGATTGTTACGGGGGTGTTTCGCATTTATGCGGAATGCCCCCGTTTGCATATGCCGTCCACCGAGAAATACGACCATTTGGGGCAAAAACCCTTGCAATGCAGAAAATACTTTTGTGTGGTAAAGCGCAATCAGCTCCGAAAGTTTTTGCCGAGTGCCTATAATGGATACCGCATGTTACGTGCATAGAAGGAGGAATGGGAGGAAACGTGGCTGAGAACCTAAGCAACCAGTCTGTACCCGAAGCCGCGGCGCGCGTCGCTGCCGTGGTCAACCGCCTCGTTAACCGAATCGGCTCGAATGCCGAGTCCAAGGAGCGTCTCGCCGAGATCGAGATCCCCGAGGAGCTGCGCGACAATCTGGCGCTGTTCTTGCGCCTGGAGCGCCGTGTGCTTAGCGAGTATGATCCCGAGATCGCGGACCTGTTCGACAAGATTTTGACAGCCGAGATTGTGGCCAATGCCGGCAACCCCGGTAGCCGTGCTGCCGATGAGTCCGTCGACGAGCAGGGCGTGCCCACTGCCGACGAGCCCACCGCCGTGGCGTTTCGCGAAGTCGTCGATTTGATCGACAGCCTGCCGCTCGATAAACAGCAGGTTATCGTCCGCGCCTTTACGAGCTTCTTCCATCTGGCAAACCTGTCGGAGGAGAATTACCGTGTGGCGCAGCTGCGCGAGCGCGAGGCCGGTGCGTCGACCGATACCGAGGTCGATCCCGCCAACGAACTCACCGTCGCCTATCACCAGTTGGTAAACGAGAGGGGTGTCGAGGGCGCCAACGAGCTGCTCGGCAAGCTTGAGTTCCACCCTGTCTTTACAGCACATCCCACCGAAGCCCGTCGCAAGGCCGTCGAGGGCAAGATTCGCCGTATCTCCAACCTGCTGGAGGAGCGTCCGCGTCTGGGCGGCTCCGACCTGGTGGAGAACGAGCGCCATATGCTGCAGGAGATCGACGCCCTGGTGCGTACGAGCCCCATCGCGCTCAAGAAGCCCACGCCGGTCGAGGAAGCCGATACCATCATCGACATCTTCGATAACACGCTGTTCGACGTCATTCCCGTCATCTATCGTCGTTTTGACGACTGGGTGCTGGGTGATAAGGCCGGTACCGTGCCGCCGCTGTGCCCGGCATTCTTCCATCCCGGCAGCTGGATCGGCTCCGACCGCGACGGTAACCCCAACGTCACCGCCAAGGTAAGCCGTGAGGTCGCCGCCAAGTATTTCACCCATATGGTGCTCAAGCTCGAGGACAAGTGCCGCCGCATCGGCCGCAACCTCACGCTCGAGGCCACCTACAGCAAGCCGTCTGCCGAGCTCATCAACCTGTGGAACCATCAGGTCGAGATGAGCACCCAGTACACGGCACGCGCCGAGCTGATCTCCGAGCACGAGCCGCATCGCGCCGTCATGCTCGTCATGGCAGACCGACTCAACGCCACCGTCCGTCGCATCACCGACACCATGTACCACAGCGCCGATGAGTTCCTGGAGGACCTGCGCGTCGTCCAGCGCTCGCTGGCCGCCTGCGGTGCCGTCCGTGCTGCCTACGGCCCGGTCCAGACCATCATCTGGCAGGTCGAGTCCTTCGGCTTCCATATGGTCGAGATGGAGTTCCGTCAGCACTCCGTGGTGCACGCCCGCGCCCTCAAGGATATCCACGAGAACGGTATCCATGGCGACCTGCAGCCCATGACGCGCGAGGTCATCGATACCTTCCGCGCCATCGGCTCCATCCAGAAGCGCTACGGCAAGAAGATGGCGCATCGCTACATCATCTCGTTTACCAAGAGCGCCCAGCATGTGGCCGACGTCTTTGAGCTTGCCCACCTGTCCTTTGCACACGAGGAGGATGTCCCCGAGCTCGACGTGATCCCGCTGTTCGAGCAGCTCGAGGACCTCGAGGGCTGCGTCGACGTGCTCGATCAGATGCTCGCGCTGCCCGTGGTGCAGAAGCGCCTTGCCCAGACCAATCGCCGCATGGAGGTCATGCTGGGCTACTCCGACTCCTCCAAGGATGCCGGTCCTACCACGGCCATGCTCGCGCTGCACTCCGCGCAGGAGCGCATCGCCAAGTGGGCAGAGAAAAACGATATCGATCTGGTGCTCATGCACGGTCGTGGCGGCGCCGTGGGCCGTGGCGGCGGCCCGGCCAACAAGGCCGTGCTGGCTCAGCCCAAGGGTTCGGTCAACTGCTTCTTTAAACTTACCGAGCAGGGCGAGGTCATCTTTGCCCGTTATGGCAACCGCACGCTGGCTCAGCGCCATGTTGAGTCCGTTGCCGCCGCAACGCTTTTGCAGTCGGCCCCGAGCGTCGAGAAGATTAACACCGAGACCACGCAGAAGTTCTGGGATATGGCAGAGAAGCTCAACGCCGTAAGCCACGAACGCTATCTGGACCTGCTGCACACCGATGACTTTACGCCGTGGTTCTCGACCGTGACGCCGCTGACCGAGGTTGGCCTGCTGCCGATTGGCTCGCGTCCGGCCAAGCGCGGTCTGGGCGCCAAGTCGCTCGACGACCTGCGTACCATTCCGTGGATCTTCAGCTGGAGCCAGGCGCGCATTAACCTTGCCGCTTGGTACGGCCTGGGCACCGCCTGCGAGCAGCTTGGCGATCTTGACCAGCTTAAGGCTGCCTACCAGGAGTGGCCGTTCTTCCGCACCTTTATCGACAACATCGAGATGTCGATCGCCAAGACCGACCAGCGCATCGCCAAGATGTATCTGCACCTGGGCGATCGCCAGGATCTGTCCAAGAAGGTCTTTACCGAGATGCAACTCACCCGTAAGTGGGTCCTTGCCATCGTCGGTGACGAATGGCCGCTGCAGCGCCGCCGCGTGCTCGGCTGCGCCGTTCGCGTGCGCAACCCCTACGTCGACGCCCTGTCCATCGCCCAGGTCCGCGCCCTTCGCGAGGTGCGTATGAACCAGGACGAGATGGCAGAGGAGAAGAAGGCTGAGTACATGAGCCTGATTCTTTCGACTGTGACCGGCGTCTCGGCAGGATTGCAGAACACGGGGTAATCGATAGCCCTGTAGTCGTCCGGGCCCGCCATCAGCTTACTTTTAGGCACGTCCTCGGACATGCAAGAAGCCCTCGCTGCGCACTTCGTGCGGCGAGGGCTTCTTGCGTCCTGCGGAGTGTGCCTAAAAGTAAGCTGATGGCGGGCCCTACGATGTCCGGTCTTCGGTGGATTACTGGCTGGGGGAATAATGGCGCGCTTCGCGCGTTTTGGATGGGGCTTGTCCCGGCGGCGCGTTTGGCGCTTCGCGCCTCGCGTCTTATCGATTGGGATTGAGATGCATGTGGCGCTTCTCGCCTTACGACTGTGGCGGCCGCGGTCCTGTTTGGGATCGCGGTCGTTTTGTTGTGGGTCAAATATGAACGTTGTGTTAATGAGTCGGTAGACGGTGGTGTTTTTCGGTGAGCGGCGTATCCTTCCAACGGTTTATCTAGTGTGTCAGTTGAAA
>CAJLRE010000095.1 GCA_905208975.1 uncultured Collinsella sp.
GCGAGGACGCCATCCTGCGCGATCTGGCGCTCGAGCGCGGCGAGGACCCCAAGCTGGTCCACGTCGGTCCCATCACCAATCATGCCCACGACTAGGAGCCGTTTATGATTCCCGGATCGAACAAGGACCATCCGTCCTTCTTAAAGTCGTTTTCTTACGCCATGGAGGGCTTCGTCACTGCCGTCAAGACCGAGCGCAATATCAAGGTCATGCTCGTGGCGGGCGTGTGCACCGTTATTGCCGGCTGCATCGTGGGGCTCGATATTGCCGAGTGGGCTACGGTCATCATCTGCTGCGGCCTGGTGATTCACGGCGAGTTGTGCAATACCGCCATGGAGGCGATTGTGGACCTGGCGACCCAGGAGCTGCATCCGCTGGCCAAGCGCGCGAAGGATATCGCCGCTGCCTCTGTATACGTTCTTTCCATTACCGCCGCGATCGTTGGCTTGCTTGTCTTTGCCCACGCGCTCGACTTTATTTAGAAAGGGATTCACATGTCCGACAATATGCAGCCTACCGATGAAGTTTTGGATGACGAGGTCCTGGACGAGGCTGAAGGTGCCGATTCGTTTGACGAGGTCGAGGAGTTCGATCCGTTTGAGGGTATGAGCGACGAGGAACTCGATGCCCTGTGCGACGAGGATGAGGGCCTCGCGGGCTTTGGCGACGTGGAACCCGGTTTCCGCAGCGGCTTTGTGGCCCTGGTCGGTCGCCCCAACGCCGGCAAGTCCACGCTGCTCAACGCCTGTTACGGCAAGAAGGTCGCCATCACCTCTCCGGTGGCCCAGACGACCCGCCGCCGTATGCGCGCCGTGGTCAATCGTCCCGGTTACCAGCTGGTCTTCGTTGACACGCCGGGTATCCATAAGCCCAAGGACGGCCTGGGATCCGAGCTCAACAAGAGCGCCCTGTTTGAGCTCAATGACGTAGACGTCGTCGCGTTTCTGATCGACGCCACCAAACCCATCGGCAGGGGAGACGCCTGGGTTGCCGAGCGTGTCAAGAGCGCCCGTTCCAAAAAGGTCCTGGTGCTCACGAAGGCCGACGAGGCCGATCCCGCCCAGGTTATGGAACAGCTCAAGGCCGCTCACGAGCTCATGGAATACGACGACGAGATCGTGACGTCGTCGGTCAAGAACTTCAACGTCGATGCGTTTATCGAGACCGTCGCTCACTTTTTGCCCGAGGGCCCGCGCTGGTTCCCTGGGGACATGGGCACCGACGCGTCCGACGAGACCCTCGTGGCCGAGTTTGTACGCGAGAAGGTTCTGCGTCGCACCCGCGACGAGATCCCTCACTCCGTGGGCGTCATCTGTGACGCGCTCGAGCAGACTAAGAAGGTTCTGCGCGTGCACGCCACGATTTACGTCGAGCGCGAGGGGCAGAAGGGCATCATCATCGGCAAGGGCGGCGAGATGATTAAGCATATCGGCATCGATGCCCGTCGCGACCTTGAGCGTATCTTTGGCACGCAGGTCTTTTTGGAGCTCGACGTGAAGGTCAAGGCCGGCTGGCGCGATGACGAGGCACAGATCCGCCGCTTTGGCTACAATGCCGAAGATTAAGCCTCGGCGTTCATGGCAGGCTCTCGCACATATCGCACAAAGGTGCTCGTCCTCGACAAGACGAAGCTCAAGGAAACCGACCTGATCTTGACCATGCTCGACGAACGGGGACGGCAGGTGCGTGCCGTGGCTAAGGGCGCGCGTAAGCCCGGCGGTCGCCTTGCGGCCCGCTGCGAGCTTTTCTGTACCGTCGATATGCTGCTCGCGCGTGGTCGCTCGCTCGACGTGGTTTCTCAGGCGGAGCTTATGGAGGCGCCACTCGGTGCCGCTCCTGACTACGAGACGATCTGTGCCGCCAGCGCGATTGCCGAGGTTGCGCGCGTGTGCTCGTTCGAGGATGCCGAGGATCCATTTACCTTTGCCATCACGCAGCGGGCGCTCACGCTTGTCGGCTGCGGGCTCGACTCGGCACATATGGACCTGCTCGTGGCGGCCTTTGTCTTTAAACTGCTGTCGCACGTTGGTTACCGCCCCGATTTCTCGGCATGCGTCTCGTGCGGCGATCCCATGCTCTCGCATTTCTCGGCCCAGGCCGGCGGGCTTCTGTGCGGGTCGTGCGCCTCGAGCGTGCCTGGCGCCGAGTTGGTATCGGTCGGCGAGGTCGCATGGCTGCGCGCTCTGATGTCCATGACCTTCGATGCGCTTATGGCCGAGAGGATCGACACGCATACGGCGGCGTTCTTGCTCGGGCTTTCGCATGTGTGGGCTGCGACGCACACCGATCAGCGCCTCCGTGCGATGGAATTCATGTTGGGTCGGTGATGATGCGCAGGCACGGGCTGCTTGTGGTAACATACCGACCTGTTGGTACCTCGACCTTGGATGTTCGCTCCACCGGCGGCTTCCCAGTCCGAGGCGAATGGAGTCGCCCACAGGCGACGCGAAACGAAAGGTGAAACAATGACTGTTTCCAAAGAGCGCAAGGCGGAGCTGACCGCCCAGTTCGGTAACTCCCCGGTCGATACCGGTAACCCCAAGGTTCAGGTCGCCATCCTGTCCGAGCGCATCAAGGAGCTGACCGAGCACATGAAGTCCCACCAGAAGGACTTCCACACCCGTCGTGGCCTGCTTATGCTCGTTGGCCGCCGTCGTCGTCTTCTCTCCTACATCAAGAAGAACGACATCGTCGAGTACCGTGAGCTCATCAAGGCTCTGGGCATCCGCGACAACATCCAGTAAGGATTTGTACATGCTAAGAGCGTCCTGCGCAGCGGGGCGCTCTTTTTGTGTAAGGGCGTGAACAATCACGCTCTGAAGCGTGGCGGGGGCAGGGGGCCCGCGTCACATGAGAAGCCCGCAGGCAAGGGGCCTGTGGGGTAAAGGAGAACAATGACACTCGTATCCAAGACCTTTGAGCTGTACGGCAAGACCTACACCTTTGAGTCCGGCGAGCTTGCCAAGCAGGCCACCGGCGCCTGTCTGGTCAAGCAGGGCGACACCACGATGCTCGACACCGTGGTCGTCTCCAAGGAGCGTAAGAACTACGACTTCTTCCCGCTGACCGTCGACTTCAACGAGAAGATGTACGCCGCCGGCCGCATCCCGGGTGGCTACCTCAAGCGCGAGGGCCGTCCCAGCGAGAAGGCCACGCTCACGGCCCGTATGATCGACCGCCCGATTCGTCCGAGCTTCCCGGACGGCTTCCGCAACGAGGTGCACATCGTCGCCACCTCGCTCGTCGCCGACCAGGTCAACCCCTTTGACGTCATCAACGTCATGGGTGCTTCCCTGGCAATGACGCTCGGCGGCGTGCCCTTCGAGGGCCCGCTTGCCTGCGTGCGCATCGGCCGCAACGTGGAGACCGGCGAGTTTATCGTCAACCCCACCTATGAGGAGCGCGAGAACTCCGATCTGGATCTGGAGCTGGGTGGCTCCGCCGACTTCATCTCGATGGTCGAGGCCGGCGCCGAGGAGATCTCCGAGGACGACATGCTCGCCGCCATGAAGTTTGGCCAGGAGGCCCTTGCTGCCTTCTGCCAGGCTCAGGACGAGTTTGTCGCCGAGTGGGAGCAGGTCAACGGCGCCATCGTCAAGAAGGAGTACCCGCTCGACCAGCCCGTCGAGGAGGTCCAGGAGCGCATCTTTGCCCACTACGACGAGATGGCAGCCTCCCTTCGCGACGCCGACAAGCTCTCCCGTATCGGTAAGGTCGAGGCTCTGAAGGAGTCCATCCGTGCCGAGTTCACCGAGGAGGAGCAGGCCGCTTGGGAGCGCGAGATTCCCGTGGCGCTCAAGAAGCTCGAGAAGAAGGCTATGCGCACCATGGTCGTCGAGACCGGTGAGCGCGTCGACGGCCGTGCCGCCGATGAGATTCGCCCCATCATGGTGAAGGATAACTACCTGCCGCTCGTTCACGGCTCCGGTCTGTTCCAGCGTGGCCAGACCCAGGTGCTTTCCGTCCTGTCGCTCGGTATGCTCAACGAGGGCCAGCGTCTGGATACCATCGAGCCCACCGAGGGCAAGCGCTACATGCACCACTACAACTTCCCGCCGTTCTGCACCGGCGAGACCGGCCGCATGGGCAGCCCCAAGCGCCGCGAGATCGGCCACGGCAACCTGGCCGAGCGCGCTCTGCTTCCGGTGCTCCCCGACGAGAACGAGTTCCCCTACGCCATCCGCGTCGTCTCCGAGGTCATGGAGTCCAACGGCTCCTCTTCGATGGCTTCGACCTGCGGCTCCACGCTCGCCCTTATGGACGGCGGCGTGCCCATTAAGCGCCCGGTCTCCGGTATCGCCATGGGCCTGATCCAGGAGGAGGGCAAGACCGTGGTCCTGTCCGACATCCAGGGTCTCGAGGACTTCCTGGGCGACATGGACTTTAAGGTCACCGGCACCACCGAGGGCATTACCGCCCTGCAGATGGACAACAAGGCCACCGGCCTCACCTTCGACATTCTGGCCCGCGCCCTGCAGCAGGCCAAGGAGGGTCGTGCGTACATCCTGCAGAAGATGCTCGATGTGATCCCTGAGCCGCGCCACACCACGCGCAGCACCGCTCCGCGCATCGTCTCCATCCAGGTTCCGACCGATAAGATCCGCGACGTCATCGGTTCCGGCGGCAAGGTCATCCGCGGCATCCAGGACGAGACCGGTGCTTCGGTCGACATCCAGGAGGACGGCACCGTCTTTGTCGGCGGCACCGGCGAGTCCGTCGATCAGGCCGTCGAGCGCATCAAGCTCATCATCAAGGTCCCCGAGCCGGGCGAGGAGTACACCGGTCGCGTGGTCTCCATTCAGCCCTTCGGTGCCTTCGTGAATCTGCTGCCCGGTAAGGACGGCCTGCTGCACATCTCCCGCGTCGCCAAGGGTCGTGTGGAGAAGGTCGAGGACGTCCTCAACGTGGGCGACGAGGTCAAGGTCGTCGTCATCGAGGTCGACGATCGTGGCAAGATCTCGCTCGATCGTCTTGACAAGCCCGAGGCCCCGGCTCGCGCCGAGGGTTCCTCCGAGGGCGACGGCGAGCACTTCCAGCGCCGTGAGCGTCCGCGTCGCGAGCGTTCCGAGCGCAGCGACCGTCCGCGCCGTCCCGGCGACAACGGAGGCCGCAAGCCCCGCCGTCACCACGACGCCGAGTAACAGCCGTACATAACCAGCACCGCAAGGGCGACTCCGGACAGGGGTCGCCCTTTTGCTTGCGCCCGGGAGGGCCGCATATGAAGTTTCCTGCTCTACAGTCCTGCGCAAGACGGAAAGCACATTAAGTGCTTTCCTTTGCGTG
>CAJLRE010000096.1 GCA_905208975.1 uncultured Collinsella sp.
GCAGCAGCCTCGGTCTCGACCTCGGCGGTCTCGGCCTCGGCGACCTCAGCGGCCTCCTCGACCTCAGCCTCGGCAGCGAGCTCCTCGGCGGTAACGCCGACGAGAACGACAACCTCGGCCTTGATCTCGCGGTACAGCGAGATGGCAACGGTGTGGGCACCGGCAACCTTGATGGGCTTACCGAGCTCGACGCGCTTGCGGTCGATGTCCATACCGAGCTGAGCCTTGATGGCGTCAGCGATCATAGCGGCGGTAACGGAGCCAAAGAGGATGCCCTCGTCGCCGACCTTGACGTCAACGGTGACCGTCTTGCCCTCGAAGGCAGCCTTGGTCTCGTTGGCGGTAGCCAGACGGACGGCCTCGCGCTTGGCGATGTTGTTGCGACGCTCGTCAAGCTGCTTGAGGTTGCCCTTGGTGGCGGCAACAGCGAGCTTCTTGGGGAACAGGAAGTTCTCAGCGTAACCCTGAGCGACCTCTACGACGTCACCCTCGCCGCCCTTGCCCTTGATCTCATCGAGAAGAATAACCTTCATGATGCGTCTCCCTTCTTAGCCGCGGTCGCGGTTGCCACGAGAGGAAACCACGGGGACGGTGTACGGCAGGAGTGCCATCTCGCGGGCGCGCTTGATGGCATTGGCGATGTCATGCTGATGCTGCGTGCAAGCGCCAGTGACGCGACGGGGCTTGATCTTGCCACGGTCGGTCATGTACTTACGGAGAAGCTGAGTGTCCTTATAGTCGATGAACTCAGTGTTCTCCTTGCAGAACTGGCAGTACTTACGACGCGGCTGACGTGCAGAAAAATCATTAGCCATGTCAAAATACCTTTCATTTGGCAACTTCGGCGAACCGAAGCCGCCTCTCACTCAAAAATAGGTGAACAACCCTTAGAACGGGATGTCCTCATCGTAGACGTCGACCGCGGGCGGCGTAGCCACCGGTGCGGCAGGACGTGCTGCGGGCGCGGGAGCTGCGGGGGCGTAACCACCCTGATCGTAGCCACCCTGGCCACCACGGGAGCTCATAAACTCGATCTCATCGACGATGACCTCAAGCTTGCTCCGGCGCTGGCCGTCGCGCTCCCAAGAGCTGTAGCGCAGCTTGCCCTCGATCGCGACCTTGTTTCCCTTTGCCAGGAAACGGCTCACGGCCTCGGCGCGGGTGCCGAACATGGTGCAGTCGACAAAGTTGGGATAGTCCTCCCACTCGCCAGTCTGCGCGTTGCGGCGACGATCGTTCACGGCGACGCCAAAGGACAGAACCTGGGTTCCGCCGGCGGTGGCGCGCAGCTCGGGATCGCGGGTGAGGTTACCGGTGATGTTCACTCGATTGATGCTCATAACTCACTACTTCCTCTTGGGGCACAAGCCCAGTCCAAAACGACAGTCTTACTCCTGGTCGTCACGACGGACGATCATGTGGCGGACCACAGCGTCGGTGATGCGCAGGACGCGATCAAGCTCGGCGATCTGGGTAGGATCTGCGTGGAAGTTGATGAGGGTGTAGTCACCATCGGTGAGGTCGTTGATCTCGTAGGCGAGCTTGCGCTTGCCCCACTCGTCAACGGAGTCGACCTTGCCAGCGCCCTCAGCGATCGTGGTATCGATACGCTTCATAACAGCGAGACGAGTCTCGGGGTCGAGCGACGGGTCAACAAAGAACAGCAGTTCATAAGCCTTCATATTGTCACCTCCTCTGGGCAAATGTGGCTTCAGGTCGTGAAGGTGCGCCTGAAGCAGGAAAAGACTTGGTAATAATATCTTTCAACCTCCCAGGCCGCAAGAATATGCAGCTACAACCTCATGACCTCCACATATGCCCATACTCACACGGCGTTTCATGCACATTCCAACCAAATGCTGACCAAAAGCTTGACGGACCTGTGGACAAGATACGGTGCCGTGGGGACAAGCTGAGCCAAGCCGCAGGTCAGCGGGCACAAGGCTGTGGTCGCGAAATGCATACCAGTGGCCCACAGCACCACCCAAAGATTTTTAAATTCATTGCCAAGTCGCTTATGAATACCCTTTTTTGAACAATTGAGTTGATCAACCACGCTGGTCGGAAGCCGTTTTTTGGGACCTCAAGCCCCACTGCAGCGCCAAGCACGGCCAAGCGTTTTAAAAAATGCCAACTTTTCTGTTTGCACTTTGCGATTCCTCGTGTATACTGACTTTCGCATTTAACGGAGAGTTGTCCGAGTGGCCGAAGGAGCACGATTGGAAATCGTGTAGGCGTCAAAAGCGTCTCCAGGGTTCAAATCCCTGACTCTCCGCCAGTTAATTCCAAAGCAGGCCTTCGAGCCTGCTTTGTTTTTACCCCACGCGGAGGGGTGGCAGAGTGGTTGAATGCGGCGGTCTCGAAAACCGTTTGGCCTGTATAAGGTCACGAGGGTTCGAATCCCTCCTCCTCCGCCATTTTGGTTGAGAAAGCTCCCGAAAACGGGGGCTTTTTTGTTTAGAGTCCCTTACAAGCAAATACGGCGGAGGAGGAGGGATTCGAACCCGTCAGGACGCGGAGCGTAAAGAAAACGCGCCAGTGGCGCGTTTTTAGCGCAGCGCGGTCGGCGCAAGCCGACCGAATAAATTTTGAGCTCCGCTCAAAATTTGGACATCCCTCCTATTCAGCCACGTCCCCCATTGCTTTCGATTTCACCTTGAATCTCAAACATGTACATCACCCTCCAAAAACGACATTTTTCGGCATCTTTGGAGGCTGATGTACATGTTTGGTACCCATGACCGTTCCCAGTCCCTACCGTTTGCCGAGCAATAGGGTCTCAATCGCCGCCAACCATGTACTATGTACGGGCATTGTTCAAACCCGAGAATCAAAGGACCTCATCTTGCCCGTCGTCGCCGCTATGACTGTTACTTCACACGCCTCGGATGCCATGGTCGCTATCCCATTTTGGCTCGAGATGTTCGCCGTTGTCGCGGCATCGATCTCGGGCGTGCTGGTCGCTCGCGAGCACAAGCTCGACCTGGTGGGCGCGGTCGCGCTCGCGGTGGCCTGCGGTCTGGGCGGCGGTCTTTTGCGCGATATGACGCTCCAGGTCGGCAACGTCTACATCCTCAACCAGCCCATGGCACTACCGCTCTCCATCGCCACAGCCGCCATCATCTATATCTTCCCGGCAATCGTCGATAAGCCCGAAAAACTCATTCCCCTGCTCGACATCATCTCGGTCGGCATCTATGCAGCAACCGGCGCGGACAAGGCGTTGGTGTACGGATTTGCGCCCGCCGTATGTATCATGATGGGCTTCTTTACCGCCGTGGGCGGCGGCATGCTGCGCGACGGCTTTATGGGCGTGGTCCCGGGCATTTTCCAACGCACCAACTTCTATGCCATCGCGGCCATCGCCGGATCGGCAAGCTATGTAGCCCTCGTCATGAGCGGCCTCATGAGCAATGTTGCCGCGCTGGTCGTATGCGTTGTGGTGACCATGGGGCTGCGCTGGCTATCACTGCGCTTTGACATTAAAAGCCCTACCGAGGAAGACATCGCG
The DNA here is from genome assembly GCA_905208975.1 of uncultured Collinsella sp. Lineage (GTDB taxonomy): Bacteria > Actinomycetota > Coriobacteriia > Coriobacteriales > Coriobacteriaceae > Collinsella. Next base: position 3,512 of record CAJLRE010000096.1, read on the forward strand.
CGCTTTTTGCACCGTAAAAAGTAGGTAGCACAGCACAACCCCTCGAAATGCAACCGAGAGATTCTTTTAGAGCGCCCGCGCGTTGGGTACCCTGTTAGATACCTGTCGAGTATCTAACGAAGGATTCACTATGCCTTGCAACCAAGTACCGTCGATCCGGCGCCACAAAGCGCAGGCCCGCATCACCATCCTATTCGCGCTAATTGCGCTCGCGCTCACCGCACTTCCCACGGTGTCGTTCGCCGGCACCGACACCGCGGGAAACGTGCTCGCAACCGAAGTTGACTCAACTCCGTCCGGTATCGAAGGCGACCTGTACTGGGCCGGCCAAAGTCTCAATCTAGACGACGCCTCCATCGGCCGCGATATTATCGCGGCGGGTGAGAGCCTGTCGATTCGCGATTGCACCGTAGGCGGCGCCGTTCGTCTGGCGGCACGCACCATCGATATCGCCAAAACCGCAATCGATGGCAGCGTCACGGTGGCCGGCCAGCACGTCGTGCTCAACACCGGCAGCACCGCCAACTGTTTTTACGCGGCGGGCGAAACCGTCGCCCTGCGCGGCTCCGCCAAATCGGCGGCGCTTGCCGGCGACACCGTTACCATCGACGGCACCGTCGATGGCGATGTTGAGGTCTGGGCCGACAAGCTCATCCTGAGTAAAAACGCCCGCATCACCGGCACGGTGAACGCCCACGTCTCACAGGACCCCGAGCGGGCCGAGGGCGCCCAGGTCGGAGCTCTCAAGATCGACCGGACCGAGAACGAGAACACCTCTACGGCCAACGACATTATCGGCGGCATCGTTGCCGCGGCGCTTTCCACCTGCTTTGTCGCCATCCTGCTTGAGCTTGTCTTTCCACGCGCAACCGCCAGCGCTGCCGGCATGCTCCATCAGCGTCCCATGCCGCTGTGGGTAAGTGGTCTTCTGGGCACGGTCGCCGTCGCTCCCGCCGTGCTGCTGCTCATCATCTCGATTGCAGGCCTGTCGCTCGCCGCCGCCCTCATGTGCGGCGTCATCGGCATCGCTTTGGTCTCGGCGGCATTTACGGGCACCGCGGTCGCGCGCATGGTCGGACACAACCAAAACCGCTACGCCATGGCCGCCGTGGGCGGTATCGTCGCGGGCGCACTCACGGCACTTCCTCTTATGGGCAACTTTGTCAGCGGTGTAGCCTTCGTCTTCACGCTCGGCTACGCCATCCAGATCATCTGGCGCAACGCCCACCTCAAGCCGCAGCAGCCGGCTAACACGCCAGGACTCCCCACCGCCTAGCCGCCAACCACCACAAAAGGGCCAGGCACCTTTGTGGTGGCGCAAAGCAACCTGATCCCATTGCACCAAAAAGGGCGCCGACCATTGCGGTCGACGCCCTTTCTTATTGGCAGTTATAAGCCCCAGCGCTTATTTGTTGACCTGGCCGGCGCGGACGGCTGCCTTCTTACGGTCGGTGGCGTTGAGCAGACGCTTGCGCAGGCGGATGTTCTTGGGAGTAATCTCCACCAGCTCGTCGTCGGCGATGTACTCCAGCGCCTCCTCCAGAGAGAAGGTGCGAGGCGGCACCAGCTGCACGGAGATGTCGGAGGTCGAGGAACGCTGGTTACCCAGGTTCTTGGTGCGGGCGATGTTGACGACCATGTCGCCGGCCTTGCTGCGCTCGCCCACGATCATGCCCTCGTAGCACTCGGTACCCGGCTCAACAAACAGCTGACCGCGCTCCTGCAGCGTACCCAGGGCGTAGGCAACGGCCTTCTCGGTGGTCATGG
>CAJLRE010000097.1 GCA_905208975.1 uncultured Collinsella sp.
GCCGCAATGGTTTTATGGTTGGCGCGCTGGCGGCGCTGACCAGCAATTTCTTTTTTGGACAAGGCATGTGGACGCCGTGGCAGATGTATGCCTGGGGGCTGGTTGGCTATGTTGGCGGCGCGCTAGCGTATGCGGGTGCGTTCGACCGCGTCGACGGCACCGTGCGCATGCCAGTACTGCTGGCGTACGGCTTTGCGTCGGGCCTGCTCTATGGCGTCGTGATCAACGCATATGACATCATTGGTTTTGTACAGCCGCTTACTTGGGCGGGTGCCGTGGCGCGTCTTGCCACGGCAGTGCCGTTCGATATTACGCACGGCCTTGCGACCTGCGTGTTTTTGGCCGCCTTGTACAAGCCTTGGTGCCGTCGCATTAACCGTGTCGTCGTGAAATACAGGCTGTAGGGCTGGTTGCGTCGGGGCGGGAATCAATACTGCCGAAGTGTCATTTCAAAACTATGCCGGTTTACGGGGCTAGATTGGCGCAGGCAGACCATGCCGGCTTTTTTCGAAATAGAGTAAGCCGTTCACCTGCGGTTTTATTATCTCGGAATTGCGTATGGTTGGGGGTTCGCGATTCAGCCCCGTAAACCGGCATAGTTTTGGAATGGCCGGCTGATATGACGGGCATCGTGGCCCTCAGAGAGCCAAATTGATCCATTTTCTTCCGTCCCCAGATGTCCCCAGGGAATCAGTTGACGGCGCTTGCCACGAAACTGGCCCATCTACTACGTTTAGCTTGATACTCCCGACCATGACCGCGTTTTATGAAAAACCGCAGGCTTTCTACCTGCGGTTTTCTTTTTTCGTTGTTCGCTGTGGTTGAGGGTGGTGGCTTAAACGTAGTAGATGGGCGTGTTTCGTGGCGGATGGGTCACGCGGACACCCTCACGAGGCCCAAAATGATCCGTTTTCCTTCGTCTCCGGGGGCAGCTGGAGTTAGAGCTCCAACGTAAGGGTGACGGGGCAGTGGTCGCTGCCGAAGATGTCGCCGCGGATGCCGGTGTCGCGTACGTTGTCGGCGATTGCGTCGCTTACCAGGAAGTAGTCGATGCGCCAGCCTGCGTTGTTCTTGCGGGCATTAAAGCGATAGCTCCACCAGCTGTAGACGCCCTCGACGTCGGGGTTTGCCGCGCGCCAGGTATCGGTAAAACCGGCGTCGAGCAGCTCGGTAAACTTGCCGCGCTCTTCGTCCGAAAAGCCCGCGTTGCCGCGGTTGGACTTGGGGTTCTTAAGGTCGATCTCCTCGTGCGCCACGTTAAAGTCGCCGCAGGTCACGACGGGCTTGCCGCACTCGTGCTCGAGCGCGTTCAAAAAGCCGCGGTAAGCATCGTCCCAGGCCATGCGCACGTCGATGCGGGCGAGTTCATTTTGGGCGTTGGGCGTATAGACGTCGACAAACCAAAACTTGTCGAACTCGAGCGCGCAGACGCGGCCCTCGGTTACGGCTTGGGCGACGAGTGCGGCCACCTCACCCTCGCCGGCGTAGGGTAGCAGCGCATCGGCGTGCAGCACGCGCAGCGGTTCCTGGCGGCTAAAGACCGCAGTGCCCGAATAGCCTTTACGCTCGGCGTAGCTCCAGGTTTGGTGATAGCCGGGCAGGTCAATATCGACCTGGCCTTCTTGCAGCTTGGTCTCTTGCAGCGCCAGGATATCGACGTCGAGTTCTTGCGTGATCTGGATAAAGCTCGGGTCCTTTTTGAGCACGGCGCGCAGGCCGTTGACGTTCCACGAGGCGAAAGTGTAAGTCTGAGGCATGGTGTCCTTTCGACGGGGTTGGCAGGCTTAAGATTAGCGCAACAGAGGCGGGGCGGGCCCCGCGGACGACGGCGCAATCGCAGTCGCCCCGACCAACATGGACGGAGGACTCATATGACGCAGGCAATATTGGACCCCAAGCAGGCGTCCGCCGCGCTGGCGGATCTGTTTGACACCCACAAGCGCGTGGTCTTCTTTGGCGGCGCTGGTGTTTCCACGGCAAGTGGCATCCCCGATTTCCGCAGCGTGGACGGCCTGTATCACCAGCAGTTTGCCTATCCGCCCGAGACCATGCTCTCGTACAGCTTTTACGAGACACATCCGGCGGAGTTCTTCGACTTTTACCGCACCAAGATGATCGCGCTTAACGCTAAGCCCAACCGCTGTCACACCAAGCTGGCCGAGCTGGAGCGCGCCGGCAAGCTTGATGCCGTGGTGACGCAAAACATCGACGGCTTGCATCAGATGGCGGGCTCGCAGCGCGTGTTCGAGCTGCACGGATCGGTCCATCGCAACATTTGCCAGTCGTGCGGCGCGGTCTATAGCGCCGAGTGGATTTGCTCGCGCGAGCACGAGGACGCCGCGGGCGTGCCCGTGTGCCCTGCGTGCGGTGGTCGCATCAAGCCCGATGTGGTGCTCTACGAAGAGCCGCTCGACGAGCATGTGTTGACCGGTGCCGTTGCCGCCATTGCCGCGGCCGATGCCCTCATTGTGGGTGGGACCTCGCTCGTGGTGTATCCGGCGGCAGGCCTTACGCGTTACTTTACTGGCGATACGCTGGCCATTTGCAATTTGGCGCCTACCGATCAGGATGCAAATGCCGACCTGCTGATTTCTTGCGACATCGCGGCCGCGTTTGCGTTCTAGCCCGTGTGCGCGGATACAATAGAAAGACTGAGTGCAAAGCGACCCCGCCGCCAGCTCCCCAAGCTCGGCGGCGTGGGCATTTTAGGAGGATGTTCATGGCGAACGACAGCAAGACATGGCGGTGCGGAAAGTATGAGCTCAGCTTTGACCGTCCGCGCATCATGGGCGTCCTCAACGTGACGCCCGATTCGTTTAGCGATGGCGGGGAGCACTTCGACCCGGATGCCGCCATCGAGTACGGCCTGGCGATGCTCGACGCCGGCGCCGACATCATCGACGTAGGCGGCGAGTCCACGCGCCCCGGCTTTACCCCGGTTAATCCCGACGAGGAGGCTCGCCGCGTGCTGCCCGTGGTGCGCGCGCTGGCCAAAGAGGGCGCCATCGTCTCGATCGACACGCGTCACGTGGCGGTTGCCAAGGCGGCCGTGCGCTGCGGCGCCTCGATCGTCAACGACGTGACGGGCTTCACCGACCCCAAGATGGTCGAGTTTGTTAAGACGAGCACCTGCGGCGTCATCGTGATGCATGCCGGCGAGGTCGCCGCGCCTACACGCACGCACGCAACGGTGCAGCTCGATACCTCGGCTGCGGCGTTTGTTGCCGAGAAGGCGCGCGAGGCGGCTGCCGAGGCCGCGCGTGAGGCTGAGAAGCCGGCTTGCCGCCGTCGCGGCAAGTTGCTGGGCGAGCCTAAGCCGGAGGCCAAGCTTCCGGGCGGCGTGGTGCAGCCCTCGTTGCCGTTTGGCGATCCGGAGCCCGCGACCGAGCCTGCAAGCGAGCAGGAGACGCCGGCCGCCGAGCAGGCTGCTGCCGCCGAGACCGTCGCGCCCGCGCCCGAGGCCACCGAGGCCGCATCGGAGCCCAATGACCGCCTGGCCGCCATGATGCGCCGCAGCGCCCGCCGCGAGGAAGCCTACGTGCCCACCTCGCAGCTCCGCCGCTTCACCCTGCCCGATTCGGCGCCCATCATGCGCCGCGTCATGGGCTTTCTGTCCGACCAGGCCCGCGCGCTCATCCACGCCGGCGTGTCGCGCGACCGCATCTGCATCGATCCCGGTCCGGGCTTTGGCAAGACGGCCAACGAGGGCATCGTCATCCAGCGCGAGACTGCCAAGATGGCGTCACTGGGCTATCCGCTCATGTGCGCCGTATCGCGCAAGCGCTTTGTGGGCGCCGTCTCGGGCGTGACCGAGGCCGCCGAGCGCGATGCCGCTACGTTTGGCGTGTGCCTGGGCGCCATCCAGGCCGGTGCCAACATCGTGCGCGTGCACGACGCCGCGGGCTTTGCGCAGTTCCTGAACGGCTACTGGGCGGTTGCCAAGCCGCAGCCGCGCCGCGCGTTTGTGGCCGTGGGCTCCAACCTGGGGCATCGCTGTGACAACATCCGCGCCGCACGCGACATGATCGCCGAGATTCCACTCACCTGCGTGTCCAACTCCTCCAAGATCTACGAGAGCGAGCCGGCCTACGAGACGCGCCAGGACGCGTTTGCCAACGCCGTCATCGAGATTAAGACCGAGCTGGCGCCGTTGGTGCTGCTCGACGAGCTCATGAAGATCGAGGCCGAGCTGGGCCGCGACCGCTCCAAAAAGGCCAAGGCCAACGGTCCGCGCACCATCGACCTGGACCTGCTGTGGATGGACGGCGAGACCCACGGCGGCAAAAAGCTGCGCCTGCCGCATCCGCTGATCGGCGAGCGCGACTTTGTGCTGGTGCCGCTCGAGGATCTGATGCACGACCCGGCGCGGTTCTTCCGCTACAACGGCGTCGAGGTCAAGGAGCCCGAGGATCGCGTGGGCCATATCGTGGGTGAATTGGGGCGTATGTAGATGATCGAGATGAACGCTGTAGTCGCTGCCACTGAGCTCGACGCGGCGCGTGACGCGGGTCGCGAGGGCGTGTCCGCGGGCTGGTGCGCGTGGAGCGTGGGCGATGCTTCGCTGACGTTTTCGCTGGTCGTGCGTCCGGATGTGAACATGCATGCCTTCCACGGCCTGCCGTTTGTGGCCGCGATGGGCATGATGGACGCGCTCGTGGGCACGGCTTCGACGCCGGGGTTGGGCCTTGCCGGCAAGGTGGGCATTGAGTGGCCGAGCAATATCGTGTGCGGTGCGCCTGCGTTTGAGACGTCGCTCGCGCGTGTTGCCGTGAACGGCGGTGCCGGTGCTGCGGGCATGTTTGCCGCGGTGACGGTTGATATTGAACGTGCGGCGCTGGGCGAGCTTGGCGTGGATATGGCCGACGAGGTGCTGGTCGAGGCATTGGCCACCGCCGTGCTGACCCGCGTTGACACCTGGGCGGTTGCCGCCAACACACCACAGGGCGCTGCCGGCCCGCTGGCTCCGGTGCTGGGTGAGTACTTCGATATGGTGCCGCTGCTGGGTCGTCAGGTTGCGGCGGTGTCGCCCAACGGTTTGCCGCTTGCGGTCGGTGTGTTTGCGGGCCTGGACATCTGGGGCCGCGCGACCATCAAGACCGATGCCGGCGAGCAGGAGTTTCCGCCCGAGGCCGT
>CAJLRE010000098.1 GCA_905208975.1 uncultured Collinsella sp.
GCGCGCATCGGCAACGGGCGCTCGCCGCGCCGACCGTCCCGTCTGCCCTATGCGCTTATCGCCGTGGGCTGTGCGCTCGTGCTGTTTATCGCTGCCGTCGTGGGCTACGTCAACCGCAGCGTGGACGTGGAGCTCAACGGCCAGAAGACCGCGGTGCGCGTGGGCTCTACGCTGCAGAATCTCATCGACGACCAGGAGTTGACTGACACCTACGACGCAGGCGACCTGCTGGCCGTCGATGACAGCGTGCTCAAGCGCCATGGCGGCGAAAAGCTGTCGGTTAAGGTGGACGGCAAGCGCATAAAACAGGGTAAGTGGAAAAGCCGCGAACTTGAGGGCGGCGAGAAGGTGACGGTCAAGGATGGCCGTAACACCTACGAGAAGCACGAGGTTCAGGCTACGGTTATCGAGCCCAAGCTCAAGGTCGAGGGCACGGGCGCTATCGAGTATGTGCAGACGTGGGGTGTCCAGGGCCGCTCGGAGGTGTGGGTCGGCGAGCAATCGGGTAAGACGCAGGACCGCGGCGAGGTTGTGCCCGCCACCGATTGCGTCGTTGCGTGCGCGAGCGTGGCGCCCAAGGGCAACGAAAAGTACGTGGCGCTGACGTTTGACGAGGGTCCGAGCGGCGCCACCAAACAGATCTTGCAGGTGCTCAAGGAAAAGGGCGTCACCGCGACGTTCTTCCTTTCGGGCGATGCGGTCGAGGCCTCGTCCGCCACGGCCAAGGCGATTGTCGATGCCGGGTGCGAAATCGGATCCAACAGCTACAGCGACGATTCGCTCAAGGGTCAGGACCGTGAGGCGGTACGCGAGCAAATCACGAAAGGCACCGATGCGATTAAGTCGGCGACCGGCGTGAAGACGATGCTGCTGCGTGCCCCCTACGCTGCCTTTGACGAGCAAAACTGGATTGATGCGATGGACCTGGTTTCCGCCGTGGTCTCGTGGAATATTGACTCGGGCGACTGGCTGCTCAACGGTGCCGACGAGCAGGTCTCGACGGTGCTCGATTCGGTGACGCCGGGCAATATCGTGCTGCTCACCGATAGAGATGAATGCGCCGAGCAGACGCTCGAGGCGCTGCCGCAGATTATCGACGGCCTTGTCGCCGACGGCTACAAGATCGTGACGCTCAGCGACCTGGTCAAGACGGACACGTCGCTGAGCAAAAAGCTCACCTCGCTGACGAAGGTCACCATGCCCAAGGACGCCGTGTTCCCCCAACTTGCCGAGGACGATGACACCACAGGGTAGTCATTGGGTAGTCGTTTAAGAACGTCCCCAAGGGCTATGTCACGGATACGTCAGCGTTTGGTATGCCTGCAATGTGCAGCGCATAAATTCGATGCCGCAGGGCGATGCTGATGCTATAGTTACTGCGGTTAATGAGGGTCAAGAGAAAGGTTACAGGTGAAATCCAAACCTCGACCATACAGTCGATGACCCCATGCAGGTGCTTTTTGCGCATGCACGGGGTGTAAGCGTCGAGCGGCGTGCCGCCCGCGCATGCGTATACATATCCAGAAGCCCCCGGACGCCGCACGCGCGGCCGCGTCCGGAGGAATAATGATGGGGAGCACCATTGAATTATCTGAGTGAGATGCTCAAATTGCCGGTCTTGGACGTCGACGGCGAAAAGCTCGGCGTGGTCAACGATTTTGGCATTGCTACCGGCGAAGTTTTTCCGCACGTGACGTCGCTCGCGTTCCGCGGCCCCGGCAAGACGCCGTTTATGATCAGCTGGCGCAAATGGGTCGACCGTATCGACGAGACGGGCGTGTATCTCAACACGTCTGCCACCAACATTCGCTTCTCGTACCTGCAGCCGACCGAGCTCCTGCTGGCGCGCGACGTGCTCAACAAGCAGATCGTCGACACGCAGGGCATGAAGGTCGTGCGCGTCAACGACATCAAGTTTTCCATGTCGGGCGAAAACCAGCTGCGCCTGTTGGGTGCCGAGGTCGGTGCCCGCGGTCTGCTGCGCGCCATCAGCCCCGCGCTCGAGCATATCGTCGAAGGCTTTATGAAGCACCTGGGCAAGCCGCTCAGTGAGGACATCATCGCTTGGTCCTACATGGACCTGCTCGACCGCTCGACCAAGAACATTCAACTCTCGGTGTCGCACAAGACGCTCGGCGAGCTGCACCCTGCCGACATCGCCGATATTATCGAGCAGCTCGACCCGCGCCTACGTGCGCAGGTGTTTGCGCAGCTCGATACCGCCCAGGCAGCCGAAGCTATCTCGGAGTTCGATGACGACGAGCTTATGACCGAGATGCTCGAGGGCCTGTCCGACACGGACGCATCGTCGATGCTGGCCATGATGGACCCGGACGACGCTGCCGACCTGATCGACGAGCTTGATTACGAGAAGGCCGAGAAGCTCCTGCGCCTGATGGGCGTCAAGGAGGAGAAGGCGATTCGTAACCTGCTGGGGTATGAGGACAATACCGCCGGCCGCATCATGACCTCGGAGTTTGTCTCCCTGCCCGCCACGGCAACGGTCGGTGACGCCATCGAGGCGATTCGCGAGCTCGACGAGGACTTCGAGAGCGTCTACTACGTCTATACCGAGGATCCGAGCGGCATGCTGACCGGTGTGCTTTCGCTGCGTACGCTGATCGTAGCCGATCGCGACGCCACGCTGGGTCAGCTGGCCTATCGCGACCTGGTCTACGTGTCGCCCGACGAGGACCAGGAAGACGTGACGGACGAGATGACCAAGTATGACCTGGTCGCCATCCCCGTCTGCGACGAGAACCGCCACATCCTGGGTATCGTAACCTTCGACGACGCCATGGACGTTATCGCCGAAGAGCATCAGGAGGACCTGCAGATCGCTGGTGTCGGCTCGGGTGACAGCGCGTCCGACGACTCGACGAACGTGCTCAGCTGGTTCGTGCATCGCCAGTACTGGGTTGTTGTATGGGGCATCGCGTCGTGCATCATGGCGACCGTACTGGGAACGGCGCTCGGCTCCGCGCATCTGGTGGTGTTCCCCATGTGCGCCATGCCGCTCGTGCTGCTGGCGGCCTCGCGCATGGTGTCGTTCGTCAAGAACTACTTCCTGGAGTATGACGGTCACGACGACGAGCCCAAGCCGTATCTGGGATTCTTCTTCCAGAGCACGGGCATGGGCCTGATTCTGTCACTCGTGACCTACCTGTGCGCCCAGCTGGTGCGCACCGCCGCGTTCCCCGATGCGCCCATGTTTGAGGAGCAACTCTTTACCGGGTGCTTTAATATCGCTGCCATCATTTGCCTGGTTGGCAACATGAGCGCCGTGATTTACCTGATGGTGCTGTTCTGGCGTGACGAGCATGACCTCAACACGTCGGGCACCGCCATGAACGTTATTGCCGTCATGATCTCGTGTGTGGCGTATTGCATCGCCGCGGTGCTGCTCGCCATGTCAGTCATGGGTTAGGTGGTCGCGTGCAAAATACCAAGCAAAAGTCGGGCACCAAGCAAAAGCTGACCATCGCGGCCATCTTTGGCGCTATGGGCCCCGGTCTGCTGGCGGCGCTTTCGGGCAATGACGCCGGCGGCATTGCAACGTATTCCAGCGCGGGCGCCAGCTATGGCTACAAAATGCTCTGGATGCTTCCTGTCATGACTGTGCTGCTCATCGTGACGCAGGAGACCGCGGCGCGCTGCGGCTGCGTCACGGGTAAGGGCTTGGCATCGCTCATTCGCGAGCGTTTTGGCGTGCGCAAGAGTGTACTTGCTATGGCGGCGCTGTTGATCGCCAACACGGCTGTGACCATTTCGGAGTTTGCGGGTATCGCCAGCGGTCTTGCTCTCTTTGGCGTGCCGGCGAGCATCTCGGTGCCGTTGGTGGCGCTGCTGGTATGGATGCTTACCATGTCGGGCAGTTTCCAGCGCATCGAGAAGATTCTGCTGCTGGTGAGCTGCGTGTTCGTGACCTATATCGTCGCCGCGTTTATGGCTGGCCCCAACTGGGGTGAGGTCGCGGTCGACCTGGTCGTGCCCAACATTCAAAATGACCCCAGCTACGTGTCGCTCGTGGTCGCAACGATCGGTACCACCATCGCGCCGTGGATGATTTTCTTGGCGCAGAACAACGTGGTCGATAAGAACGCGGGCGAGGACGATATCGTGCTGCAGCGCATCGATACCGTGAGCGGCTCGCTTGCTGCCGATGTCATTGCCGGCTTTATTATCATCACGACCGGTACGGTGTTGTTCCCGGCGGGTATTCAGATTAGCGATGCCGCCGATGCTGCCCGCGCGCTGGAGCCTATTGCGGGTCAGTGGTCCACGGTACTGTTTGCCTCGGGCCTGGTCGCGGCGAGCTTCTTGGCCGCCTGCGTGCTGCCGGGCGTTACGTCGAGCGCTATCTGCGAGGCATTTGGCTGGGAGCGCGGTGCCGACCGCAGCTGGGACGAGGCCCCGGTCTATCGCGGCATCATTACGGCCATCATCGGTATCTCTGCCGTGCTGGTGCTTATGCCCGGCGTCGATCTGTTCCAGATTATGATGACCTCGCAGGTCATCAATGGCGTGCTGCTGCCCGTGGTTCTGGTGTTCCAGGTGGTTATTGCCGCTGACCGTCACATTATGGGCACTAACCGCAACGGCCGCGTGTGGAATGTGCTCACTTGGGCGACTATCGGTGTGATTACGGTGCTGACGGTCGTCATGTTTGTTCTACAGGCGATGGGTTACAGCGCTTAGCGCCTCTTTTGGACTCCAAACAGGCCGCAGCGATGGACTGCGGCCTGTTTTTTGCCCGCTATAGGGCGTTAGTTATATGGCAGTGGACAAAAAATGCCAAATATGAGTACTGTTGCCTTGCCGATAGCATTTACGACCAAGAAAATAATGAACATAGTTAAGAATCTGTTTATTAAAAGCGGGTCTCCAAGTCCTAAGCCGGCCATTCTGGTCAACTGGAAGGGTCGCGCGCTACCGCATGAGCGCCATTTTGGGTGGTTTTGCCTGCTACTAAAATGGTAACAGTACTCATATTTGCCCCTTTTTGTCCACGACCCCTTGGAGCCGGGTAGCGCGCAGAGATGTGGTGTAAGAGGCGGGGCATGCCCCGCCTCCGCCCTTT
>CAJLRE010000099.1 GCA_905208975.1 uncultured Collinsella sp.
ACTCCTTTCATCGATGTTGGCAGGGCCACCGTGCCTCTTGGCCGGTTGGCGTCGGGATCGTGGAGCCAACTCTCTACCCCGACTCTGGATAAAACCGCCCGCTCCTTGCGGGCAAGATGGAGTCTATCAGCGCGCGCGGACAGAAATCAAGCGCTGCGTTTGAAATGACGCGCGGACGGCGCTTGATTTCGCCAGCTGCTGCTAGGCTTAAATCAGAAAAAGTGTCGAAATCGCCCATGTAAAAGTACGGAAAAGTGTCGTAATACACACTTCAAAACCTCGAAAAAGTGTCGATTTGAGCACATAACAATCACGGAAAAGTGTATCCTAGTGCTAAAACAGCACGTAATAAGGGGTACGCTTATGCTACAGAGAAAAGCGAAAGCAAAGTTTGAATCTTGGCTTGCCTCGTCGCCTAACAAGGCTCTTTTGGTCAAGGGCGCCCGACAGGTAGGAAAGTCATATTTGGTCAACGTCTTTGCAAGCGAATCGTTCGAAAATGTCGTGACGTTCGACCTTATCGCCGACGCGTCCGTGCGCGATTCGTTTTTGGCGGCAAAAAGCGCGGATGACCTGCTTATGCGCATGTCTATTGCTGCAACGCAGCCGATGGTTGCGAACAAGACCGTTGTGGTTATCGACGAGGTACAGCGATGCCCCAACGTAGTGACGTTTATCAAATACCTGGTCCAGCGCGGCGACTTTCGATACATCCTTACCGGATCGCTCCTTGGTGTTGAGCTCGAGGGCATCGATTCCCTGCCGGTGGGGTATGTCGAGCAGGTCCAGATGTACCCGCTCGACTTTGAGGAGTTCTGCTGGGCAAGCGGCGTTGCTGCCGGAGCGTTTGACATGCTCAGGGGTTGTCTAAAGGACGAAAAGGAGCTCCCCGGCTATCTGTATGACCGCTTGCTCAATCTGTTCCATCAGTATGTGGTGGTGGGGGGCATGCCCGACGCGGTCAATTCCTTCTTGGCGACGCGCAATGTCGACGAGGTTCGAAACATCCATCGCGATCTTCACGCCCTGTATCGCGATGACATCGCAAAGTACGCTCCGCCTGAGCTACGCTTGGTTATTCGCGATATCTATGATCTGATTCCCAGCGAGGCCGGCTCCAAAAACAAGCGATTCAAACTGTCATCGATTAACGGTGTCAAACGTTTTTCGCAGGTGACAGATCATTTTCTCTGGCTATCGGAGGCGGGTGTCGCGCTTCCCGTGTATAACGTAACGGCGCCCGTGGCACCCCTTTTATTGGGGGAGCAACGAAATTTGTTCAAGCTGTTTTACTTGGACACTGGAATGCTCATGTCGTCGTATTCCAAAAGGGTCGCCCAAGGCGTTTTTGATGGGGAGGCAGAAGGCCCCTTTGGCATGAACATGGGGGCGGCGTTTGAGGGCTTCGTTGCCCAAGAGCTCAAAGCCCACGGATTCAGATTGCGCTACTTTACGTCTAAAAAAGTCGGCGAGCTCGATTTTGTGGAGGAGACGCTCGATGGGGAGGTTCTTGCCATCGAGGTCAAGTCGGGCAAGAGCTTTAAGTCCCATGCGGCGCTCGACAACGCGCTCGCGACGAAGGGCTACGGAATCGATCGCGCCCTGGTACTTGCGGAATGTAATCTTCACCGCGATGGTGACGTGCTGTATCTGCCCATCTTTATGGCAGGGCTTTTGGAGCCGTAACGTGCCGCCGGCTCTTCCGGCCCTCCCTTAACCCCCGCTACTCGTCCCCGTCGTTGGGGTCGCCCTTGAGGGTGTTGATGTCCAGGTACTGGTTGTCGTCCTCTTTTTCCTGCGTTGCCGATTCGGACGCGGTGGGGCCGCGGAACAGTTGGAATCCCTCAAACGCAATGACACCGAGCAGGGCAATGATAATGGCGATAAAGGCAACCTTGACTGCCTGCGGAAATTCCGAGAAACGCAGCGCCTTTTCCTCGGCGTAATAATCGGCGAAGCGCTCTTCGCCCGTGCTTTTGGTATACGCCGGCGCGGACGCGGCCTCCGGGTCATATTCCGGTGCAGGCGTGGCAGCGTACGGATCGTTGAGATAATCGCTCGATGCGGTGCCATAATCCTCGGTCTCGATGCGACCGGTGCCAGCATAGCCATCGGAATAATCGGAATATGCCGCACTGCCCTCATAGTCCGCGGCGCTCGTGTTGGCGGCAAAAAGCGGGTTAACTGGAACATCGAGCGCCGGCATGCCGGTAGAGGTCTCATCCAGATCGGCTGCAGCCCAGGAATCGTGGACAACCTGACGGGCAACGGGCTCATCGAGCCTTGTGACCGGAGGCTTGCGTGCTGCAGGAACGGGCAACTGCTGGGCGTTGTACATAACGGTGCTGTCGGCCGATTTGCCCTGCGTCGCTGCAGCGAGAAATGCCGCCGTCTCGGACGGGTCGCTTGCGGGGCGGGGAGCGGGTGTAGGCGCCGAAGTGGGTGCGGGTGTAGGCGCGGGCGTCGAAACAGGCGACTGCGCAGGAGTCGGCGCAGATGCGGGCTTGGGCGCAAGTGCGGGATTGGGGCTTGACGGGCGAGCCCCGCCACCCATGAGTTCGTCGGCGGTCCACGGGCGATCATCCATCACGTCGTCAAGGCTCAGCGAAAACAGGTCGTCTTCGCCCTCATCGAACATGCGGTGCACATGTCCACCAATTGCCGGAATCAATCCGCGACCGGTGCATGATGCCTTGCTCAACGCCATTCTGTTCCATCCTTTCGAAATACTAATGACATCGATTATATGGAACTTCCCAAGCGGCTCGGTCTTGGATTCGTGCTTTCCAGAACTCGCGCCCAAAAGGGGAGGGGCAATCCAGGCGAGTGCCTACTTGTCGCCTGTTGCCGCCTTGGCCTCATTGAGGTAGCTATAGAAGCTGTACTTGGAGATGCCAAAGAACTCGCAGGCGCGCTCGCTCGACTTGGAAATGAGGAAGGCGCCGCGACGGTCGAGGTAGCCAATGGCACGAATGCGCTCGTCTTTGGTCATGAGTGCCGCGGGCTTGCCCACAAACTGTTCGCACTCGTGCAGCAGGTCCTCGAGCAGGTCGCCGATGTTCTTGGTAATGGGCTCGGGCTCGGTGTAGCCCGTGCCGCCGGTGCCGGTAAAGGCGTCGAGCGAACGCTCAAAAGCCTTCATAAGCGTAATGTCAAAGTTGATGCCCAAAATGCCGACGGGCTTGCCCTCATCGTTGCGGATAAAGATCGTCGACGATTTGAGCAGCTTGCCATCGGCGGTTTTGGTGAGGTACGGCTCGCGGTCGTGCACGTCGGCGGTGCCCTCGTGCATGGATTCAAGCACAATATGGCTGGGGCCATCACCCAGTTTGCGCCCGCTGACGTGGCCGTTTTCGATCACTACGATGGAGCGGTCCACGTCCTCGGTCTCCAGGTCGTGGACGACGACTTCGCAGTTGGGGCCAAATTGGAGCGCCAGGCCGTGTGCAAGGCGCTTGTAAAACTCAATCTGTGCGGGGGTCATGGGTGCCTTCCTAAAAATTAGTTTGGGCACACTTTGCCATAAACCACACTTGACCGCAAACAAATCCATCAACAAGGCAATTCATGACCGTTCGGCGCCGAAAAAGTACCGATTACGGCAACAAACAATTTGTTAGGTTTACCAATCAAAAAGTGTGATAGAACAGTGCTAACAAACTTTTTGTTTGGCATCCACATAAAAGTTCAGCCGTGTGAATGGGATCGGGCTGAAACGCGTATGCGGGGGCCGGCAAGAGAGAACTTAAGGAGTTCACCGTATGGCCGATAAGATCCAGTGGGCGGGCAACACGATGCCCAAGAGCGATGACAAGCACTTGGGAATCATGAGCCTCGACCACGTGAAGAAGGCCCGCGCCTTCCACCAGTCGTTCCCCCAGTACACCGTCACTCCGCTTGCCCGCCTGGATGGCCAGGCCGCGCGCCTGGGCCTGTCCAACCTGTGCGTTAAGGACGAGAGCTATCGCTTTGGCCTCAACGCCTTTAAGGTCCTGGGCGGTTCGTTTGCCATGGCCAACTACATTGCCGACGAGACCGGCAAGGACGTTGCCGAGTGCACCTTCGATTACCTGACCTCCGATCAGCTTGCCAAGGACTTTGGCCAGGCTACCTTCTTTACCGCCACCGACGGCAACCATGGCCGCGGCGTGGCATGGGCTGCCAACAAGCTGGGCCAGAAGGCCGTCGTGCACATGCCCAAGGGTTCCACCAAGCCCCGCTTTGATAACATCGCCGCCGAGGGCGCCACGGTGACCATCGAAGAGGTCAACTACGACGAGTGCGTGCGCATGGCCGCCGCCGAGGCCGATGCCTGCGAGCGCGGCGTCATCGTTCAGGACACCGCCTGGGAGGGCTACGAGAAGATCCCGTCCTGGATCATGGAGGGCTACGGCACCATGGCTTCCGAGGCTGCCGAGCAGCTGCGCGAGATGGCCATCAACCGCCCGACGCACGTGTTTGTCCAGGCTGGCGTGGGTTCGCTCGCCGGCGCCGTGGTGGGCTACTTCACCAACCTGTATCCCGATAACCCGCCCACCTTCGTCGTGGTCGAGTGCGCGCCTGCCGCCTGCCTGTACAAGGGCGCTGCCGCCGGCGACGGCGACCCGCGCATCGTGGACGGCGACATGCCCTCCATCATGGCCGGCCTGTGCTGCGGCGAGCCCAACATTCTGGGCTGGGATATCCTGCGCAACCACACCACCGCCTTCGTGTCCTGCCCCGACTGGGTCACCGCTCGCGGCATGCGCACCCTGGGCGCTCCCGAGAAGGGCGACCCGCGCGTCATCTCTGGCGAGTCCGGCGCTGTGACCACCGGTCTGGTCGAGACTCTCATGCTCGATCCCGAGTACGCCGAGCTCAAGGAGCTCATCGGCCTGGACAAGACGAGCTCCGTGCTCTGCTTCTCCACCGAGGGCGACACCGATCCGGATCAGTACCGTCGCATCGTCTGGGAGGGCGAGTATCCGACCTGCTA
>CAJLRE010000100.1 GCA_905208975.1 uncultured Collinsella sp.
TTCGAATCCGCCCGGGGGCACCAGAGATTTGCCGAGCCCGGTACCGCTACGGTGCCGGGCTCTTCTGGTCTAAGGGCAGGGTTCGAGCCGTCGACACCCGCGTCACCATTTTCCCCGCGGGGGGAGTTTTCGAATCCGCCCGGGGACACCAGAGATTGATCGAGCCCGGTACACCGTCACGGTACCGGGCTCTTCTGGTTCATGTCATGTCAAAAACGAAGCGCCCGCTTGCTGGGGAAGCAAGCGGGCGCCTGTGAGCGAATATGTTTGCGGCGAGAGCCGTGATGAGCGGTGGGGTGGCGACTAGTTGGTCGTACCGGAATCGTCGCCCGTGCCCGAGCCAGAGCCCGAACCCGAACCAGAAAGTGCGACCGTCAGCGTAATCGTGCTGTCGGTGGACTGCTTGCCGGTGGGGGAGACGCCCGTAACGGTGGCGTTTTCGTTGCCGCTCACGGGGTTGCCGTTCTGGTCGCAGAACGCGATGTTGTAGAACCCGGCGTTGTTGAGCGCGGTGACGGCGGCGGAGATGCTCTTGCCGTACAGGTTACCCGGAACGCTGGCCTTGCCGGACTTCTTGGCAATGACGACGGTAATCGTGGCGCCGGGCTTCTGCTTACCGCTGGGGTTCCAGCTGATCACGGTGCCCTCGGTAACCGAGTCGTTCTCCTGGTAGCTCACGTCGACGCCAAAGCCTGCCATATCGAGGGCGTTGCGCGCCTGGGCCTCGGTCATGTCGGTCAGGTCGGGGACGGACGTGGTATCCGGGCCGCTCGAGACCTTGTACGAGATGGTCGTGCCCTTCTCGACTTCCTTACCGGCGTCGGTGCCCTGCTCAAAGACCTGGCCCTCATCGGCCTCGTTGGCCTCCTCGGTGGCGTTGCCCTTTAGGCCAACGCTTGCCAGTGCCGCCTCTGCCTGGTCCTTGGTTAGACCGACAAGCTGGGGAACCTCAACCTTCTCGGAGGGCTTGGGGCCCTTGGAGATCACCAGGTTCACCTTGGTGCCCTTGGCCTTCTTGGTGTGGCCGTTGGGCGTCTGCTCGGCGACCTTGCCCTCGTCGACATCGTCGTTGTAGCTTTGGTCGATGGTGCCGACCTCGAGGCCGGCTTCCTTGATCTGCTCGACGGCAGTCTGCTGGTCCTTGCCCAGCACATCGGGCACGGTGACCTGCTCGCCGCCAAAGAGTCCTGTGGCAAAGGCCACCACGATACCGATGACGGCAACGGCTGCCACCACGGCGGCGATGATCTTGTTCTTGTTGGATTTGGGCTTTTCGACCTCGTAGGAGCCGGTGGAGCCCGAAACCGAGCTACGAGCGGTATTCTGGCCGCTCACGCCCGAGACGGGACGTACCATGGCGCGCGTCTGATCGGAAAGCTCGCGAGTCTTGGTGGCGCCCAGCTCACCGGGTGCACCGATGATGCGCGTGGGCTCCGAGATGTTGACGGCACGGCCCGACAGGTAGCTGTTGAGCACCTGACGCAGCTCGTCGGCGGTCTGGAAGCGGTTTGCCGGGTCCTTCTCCATGCACTTGAGGATGATGCGCTCAAGGTCGGCGTCGACACCGGAGTTGATCTGGCTCGGCGGAATAGGCAGCTCGTTGACCTGCTTGAGTGCGACCGAGATGGCGTCATCACCGTCAAAGGGCACGCGGCCGGTGGCGCACTCGTACATCACGACGCCCAGCGAGTAGATATCCGAGGTGGGGCCGAGGTCCTGACCACGGGTCTGCTCGGGACTGACGTAGTGGGCGGTTCCCAGCACGTTGTTGTCTTGCGTGAGGTGGCTGTTCTTGGCGCGCGCGATGCCAAAGTCCATCACCTTGATGTTGCCGTCGGGCAGCACCATGATGTTCTGCGGCTTGATGTCGCGGTGGATGATCTCGTGCTTGTGGGCGACCGAAAGCGCGGAGCTGATCTGCGAGCCGATCTGGGCGACCTTCTTGGGGTCGAGGGCGCCGTGGCTCTTGATGCCGCTCTTAAGGTCGGTGCCGCGCAGGTACTCCATGACGATGTAATAGGTGTCGCCGTCCTTGCCCCAATCGTAGACGCCCACGATATAGGGGGAGGAGAGACCGGCTGCTGCCTGGGCCTCCTGCTTAAAGCGTGCGGCGAAGGTTGCGTCGCCAGCATACTGCGGCAGCATGATCTTGACGGCAACCGTGCGGTCGAGGACCTGGTCCTGTGCACGGTAGACGGTCGCCATGCCGCCTGTCCCCACCTTATCCTTGAGGAGGTATCTTCCCCCGAGGACCCTCTGTTCCATTCCTGCTCCTAACATAACTATTCGCTCAACGATGTGTGTAGTACCTACGATGTGGCCGCTGGGGCCGTGTGGCGCGTTGCCGCTAACTCTTCGGCCGCGGCGCGCCTCGGGTGTCCGATTCAATCATGGGCATCACGCTCCCTGTGCGGCGAGCGCCGCGGTCAGGACGATGCCGGCAATCTTGGCCGCCTTGACGTCGTGTTTGTCGTAATCCTCCAAGGCCACCGAGATGGCGACCGTGGGTGAATCGTAAGGTGCAAAGCCAACGAACGTCGAGTTGACGTTGGTGCCGCCGGTCTCGGGCGAGCCGGTCTTGCCGGCGACCTTGACGCCGGGGACCTGGGCATCGGTGCCGGTACCGGACTGGACGACGGCGAGCATGGCCTGCTTGACCTGGTCGGCCGTGGCGGAGCTGACGGCCTGACCCAGCGAGCGGGACTGCGTGGTCTTGACCACAGTTCCGTCCGGGGCGAGTACCTGGGCTACAAAGTACGGGTCCATGACCACGCCACTGTTAGCGATGGCGGCGGCAATCACGGCGCTTTGCATGACGGTGGTCTGCGGGCCGGGCGTGTGGTCCATGCCGACAGGCTGGCCGGCGCCGGCCCAAGCGGTCTCCCACTCGGTCATGAGCGACGGGTCTGCCATGATGGAGGCCGCGGAGGTCAGGTCCTGGCCGAGCTTTTGGCCGTAGCCAAAGGCGTTGGCAAACTGCACGAGCGTGTTTGCGCCAACTTCGTTTGCCACCTGGCCAAAGACGACGTTGGAGGACACGGCAAAGGCCTGCTGCAGGCTGATGGTGCCGTAGCTCTCGTTGGCATAGTTGGTGACCGGTGCGTTGCCGATGTCCATGGAGCCGGGCGCCTGGTAGGTGCTGGTAAGGCTGGCGGTGCCGGTCTCGAGTGCCGCGGAAAGCGTAACGACCTTAAACGTGGAGCCCGGCGTGTACAGCGCGTCCATGGCGCGATTGTACATAGAGCCGTCCTCGCCGCCGCCAGCCTGCAGTAGGGCGTCGATGTTGGTGTTGTCGTAGGTGGGCGAGCTGGCACATGCGAGCACCGCGCCGGTACGCGGGTCGATGACCACTACAGCGCCCTTAAAGCCCTTGAGTGCCTGCTCGGCCGCCGTCTGGATGCGCGAGTCGATGGTGAGCTTGGCGGTGTTGCCCGGCTGGGTCTGGCCCGCGAGCGACGCGATGGCGTTGTTCCAGCTGGAGTAGTCCTTAGAACCGGTGAGCGTGTCGTTCATGACGCTCTCGATGGCGGTGGTGCCATACTGCTGGCTCACGTAGCCAACCACGTGCGCTGCCAGGTTACCGTTGGGGTAGGAGCGTACGTAGGTGCCGTCCTCCTGCTGCAGCGACTCGGCCAGCGTCACGCCGTCGGACGTGATGATGGAACCGCGCTGGATGTACTTGGAGCGGGCGATGGTGTGGTTGTTGGTCGGCATGTCCTGATAGTCCTTGGCCTTGATGACCTGGACATAGGTGAGGTTGCCGATAAGGATGGCGAATAGCGCCGTAAAGGCGAGCACCGCACGGGTTAGACGGTTGGCGAGCGCAACGCGGCCGAGCACACCGGATTCAGGCGTGTCGAGCAGGCGACGGCGCATGCGCGAGCCGACGGAATGGCTGCCGCTGCCGTAGGAAGACGAGGTGGCAAAGCGCGTGCCCGTCGGGGCGGCGGCAGATGCGACCTGATCATCGGTGATGGCGGCCATAGTGCCGGTGCCGGTAAGCTCGGCCTCGCGTCCGGTCGCTTCGTCACCGGCGCGCAGCAGGAGCGCGACGATGATAAAGCTTGCCAGCAGCGAGGAACCGCCCTGGCTCATAAAGGGTAGGGTGACGCCGGTCAGCGGGATCAGGCGGGTAACGCCGCCCACGATTAAAAAGGCCTGGAAGCTGATGGCGGCCGTAAGGCCCGTGGCGCTAAAGGCGGCGAGGTCGGATTTAGCGCGGGCAGCCGTGGTGAGGCCACGCACGGCAAAGAGCATAAACAGGATGAGCACGGCGCCGCCGCCCAAAAGGCCCATCTCCTCGCCGATGGCCGAGAAGATAAAGTCGGACTCGACGACAGGGATGTTGTTGGCCATGCCGTTGCCGATACCAACACCGACCAGACCGCCATCGGCAAGCGAGAAGAGCGACTGGACGATCTGGTAGCCCTGGCCCTGGGCGTCCTTAAACGGATCGACCCAAACCTGGAAACGCACCTGAACGTGAGACAGGAACTTGTAGGCGCCCACGGCTCCAACGGCTAAGAGCGCAAGGCCGATAACGACATACGAGAATCGTCCCGTGGCAACGTAGAGCATCAGCAAGAAGATGGTGTAGAACAGCACGGCCGAACCCAGATCGCGTTCGAAGACGACGACGAGCAGGCACACACCCCACACGGCAAACAGCGGCAGCAGCAGTCGCAGGCGAGGGATCTTAAGACCTAAGATCTTGCGGTTGGAGATGGAGAGCAGCTCGCGGTTCTCGGCCAGGTACCCGGCCAGGAACAGCACGATAAAGACCTTGGCGAACTCGCCGGGCTGGATGGTAAAGCCCGCGATGCGAATCCACAGCTTGGAGCCCGAGATCGTGGTGCCGATAAAGATAGGCAGCATCAACAGAATGATGCCGATAATGCCAAAGGTGTACTTGTAGCGCATGACTACGTCGAGGTTCTTAACCAACGCGAGCGTTCCCACCAT
>CAJLRE010000101.1 GCA_905208975.1 uncultured Collinsella sp.
TTCCTCGGAGAAGTTCGCGAAGCCCACTTCTCCGAGGAAGGGCACCAGCCCGGAGGCGGCCCCAGCGCGAGATCGTCCCGGATGCCTATCTACTCGTTGTCGCCCGCGGTCATCTGCGTTGCGGAGAGTGCGCCGTCGGCAGCGGTTGCAGCTGCGGCGTCGGGCCAGACCCAGTCGGTGAAGGCCGGGTGATCGTAGCCCTCATCGCACGCGAACTCAAAGGCCTCGGTGCGGAATGCCTCCCACTTATCAATCTGCTCGGCAAACTTATCGGCGTCGACCATGCGCAGCACGTCGGCGGCCAGTGTCCAGCGGTCCATGTTGTTCAGGCGCAGCATGTCGAACGGCGTTGTCGTGGAGCCTTTCTCCTCGTAGCCGTGGACGCGGAAGGCATCGTGGCCGGGGCGGTTCCAGATCAGGCGGCGAATCGTGCCGGCATAGGCGTGGAACGCGAAGAGGACGGGCTTCTCGCCGCAGCCGAACAGCTCAGCCCAGCGCTCGTCGCTGAGAGCCTGGTCGTTCTCGCAGACGTTCTGGATCTTGAGCAGATCGACCACGTTGACGAACCATACCTTGATGCCCAGCTCGCGCAGCATGTCGGTTGCAGCCAGAGCCTCGAGCGTCGGCACGTCGCCGCAGGTGGCGACCACGACATCGGCCTCGGCGAGCGAATCGGCGGTCGATGCCCACTCCCAGGTCGCAACGCCCTCGGCGAGCTCCGCCTTGGCCTCGTCGACCGTCTGGAAGGTCGGAGCAGGCTGCTTGCCGCAGAAGATGGCGTTGACGCAGTCGGTGGACTGGTAGACGCGCTCGGCAACGGCAAGGGCCATGTTGGCGTCGGCCGGATAGTAGGCATTCACGATGTGCGTGTCGTTGGCCTTGTTGAGCAGCAGGTCGATAAAGCCGGGGTCCTGGTGCGAGAAGCCGTTGTGGTCCTGACGCCAGACGTGGCTCGACAGCAAAATGTTAAGGCCGCTGATGGGGGCACGCCACGGAATCTCGCGCTTGGTAGCCTCGAGCCACTTGCAGTGCTGGTTGACCATGGAGTCGACCACATGGACAAAGCTCTCGTAGGAGCTCCACACGCCGGAGCGGCCGGTGAGCACGTAGGCCTCGAGGAAGCCCTCGCACTGGTGCTCGGACAGCTGCTCGACGACCTTACCGGAGCCTGCCAGCAGCTCGTCGTTGGCCTCGTCCTCGTAGAAGCCGGCGTCCCACTGCTTCTTGGTCACCTTGTAGGCAGCCTGCAGGCGGTTGGACGCGGTCTCGTCGGGACCGAAGATGCGGAAGTCATCCATGTTCTTGGCCAGAACGTCGGCAGTGTACTCACCAAAGACGCGGGCGGCCTCGGTGGAGCCCCAGCCATGACCATTAGTGTCGACGGGGACCTCGTGGGCATGAATATCGGGCAGCTCGAGCTCGCGACGCACCTTACCGCCATTCGCGTTGGGGTTGGCGCCGATGCGCAGCTCGCCGGTCGGCATAAAGGCCGTCACCTCGGGGCGCACCTGGCCCTCGGGCGTAAAGAGCTCCTCGGGCTTGTAGGAACGCAGCCACTCGCGCAGCACGCGGAAGTGCTCGTGGGTGTCCTTGGCACTCGCCAGCGGCACCTGATGCGCGCGCCAGGAGTCCTCGGTCTTCTTGCCGTCGATCTGCTTGGGGCAGGTCCAGCCCTTGGGCGTGCGGAACACAATCATGGGGTAGGCCGGGCGGACCACGGTCTCGCCTGCGGCGGCCTGGGCCTGCGCGGTTGCCTTGATGTCACAGATCTCATCGAAGACCTGCTCAAACAGGGCAGCGAAACGCGCATGAATGCTTGCGTGGCTCTCGTCGTCAAAGCCGGCGGCAAAGAAGTGCGGCTTATAGCCCATGCCCTCAAAGAACTTGGTGAGCTCTTCGTCGGACACGCGGGCGAGGATGGTGGGGTTGGCGATCTTGTAGCCGTTGAGGTGCAGGATCGGCAAAACGATACCGTCGGTTGCCGGGTTCACGAGCTTGTTGGATTGCCAAGAGGTCGCGAGCGGGCCGGTCTCGGACTCGCCGTCGCCCACCACGGCCACGGCCAACAGGCTCGGGTTGTCCATGACGGCACCGTAAGCGTGGCTGAGCGTGTAGCCGAGCTCGCCGCCCTCGTGGATGGAACCGGGCGTCTCGGGCGCAAAGTGGCTCGGGATGCCGCCGGGATAGGAGAACTGGCGGAAGAACTTCTGCAGGCCTGCCTCGTCATTGGTGATGTCGGGGCGAATCTCGCGGTAGGTGCCGTCGAGCAGCGACTGAGCAGTACCGGCGGGGCCACCGTGACCAGGGCCCATCAAGAAGATAGCATTCTGGTTGTGGTCGGCGATCAGTCGATTGACGTGACCGAACAGGAAGTTGATGCCGGGCGTGGTGCCCCAGTGGCCAACCAGGCGGTGCTTAACGTCCGGACGACCGAAGTCGCGCACCTCACCGGTTTTCTCGTCGACAAAGTCGGGGCGCATTAGCGGGTTAGAGCGAAGGTAGATCTGACCGACGGACAGATAGTTCGATGCGCGCCAATACAGGTCGACGCCCTCGAGCTCGGAAGCCGGCACCTCGTGGCCCAGCTTTTGCCACGGCGTCCCCAGTGTTTTAGCCATTGTTTATGTCCCTTCGCTGTGCGGTCACCCTCCAATACGGCAACCTTTCGTTGGGACCAGTATATTTGCTAAAACGTTTTATCATGGTGAAAAAACGTTTTACCACCCTTATCAATCCCATCGATTAGCAAAACGCGACATTCACCTGCGGCGTTGATTGTCACAGGTGCTCCACATTCGGTCTCTGCAAATTGGTAAACGTGTTTAGTTGTGTTTAGTAAGCTCGAGCACGCTGTCCTTAACGATAAGCTCCGGCTCCAGAACGACCTCTTCGGCACGCCTGCCGCCCCTACCGGCAAGACGCTTGGACATGCAGCCAAAAGCATGCTCCGCAAGGACACCAGGGTCCTGCTCAATCGCGGTCAGTGCCGGCTCAAAGAGAACGTCGGCCGCCGAGTTGTCATAGCTCACCACCGAGATATCGCCCGGGATGCTCTTCCCCATCTCGTGCAAGCGCTTGAGCAAACCGAGGGCAATGTTATCCGAGCTTGCGAACACGGCAGTGGCGTCAGTTGCGAGCACTGCCTCCGAGGCCTCGTATGCGCTCGGAATGTAGTACTCGCTCTCAAACTCCAAACGCGCGTCGATCGGCAGGCCAACCTCGCGCAGCGCGCGCTCATAGCCGGCAAGTCGCTTGCGACCCGTATTGGAACGGCGGGCATTAACCAGGCAGGCAATACGGCGGTGGCCTTGCTCGATCAGATAGCGGGTGGCCATATAGCCGCCCATCTCGTGGTCGAACATCACCTTGTCGCACTCGAGCCCCTCAATGGCACGGTCGACCATTACGGCCGGGATGGGCAGGTGGCTGACCTCTTCGCGCAGGGCGCGGTCATCGGAGAACTCGTCACCCACCACCAGGAAGACGCCATCAACGCCGCGCGTCACCAGCTGGCGCAGCAGCTCCAGATCGTCATCGGCGCTTCCGCCCGAGCTGGTAATGAAGAGCGCATAGCCGTCCTCGCGGCAGCGCTTTTCCAGGCTACCGGCGAGCGAGGCAAAAAAGCGGCTCTCGATGTTAGGGACGATAAGGCCCAGCGTGCGCGACTCGCGCATGACCAGGCTGCGCGCAATCTGGTTGGGAACATAGTGGTTGCGCGCCGCGACCTCTTTGATGAGCTTGCGGTTTTCTTCCGAGATGCGACAGGGCCGATTATTGAGAACAAGCGAGACCGACGAGGGGGAAAGCCCCACCTCCTGGGCGATCTGCTTGAGGGTGACTTTGTTGGCCATCTCGCTCCTTCCGGGTTTACGCGCAATCTCTTGAAAGTATAGCGACTACCCCTCTACCTCGGTGATAAACACTTTACCAATCCGGTGGACGGCTGTTTTATCGCCGCCAGCGCACCAAATCCGTCCGGGTGGGGTATATTGCAATCGATTGATGACAACGACCACCAAAAGGCGGATATTCGTATGCACGAGAACGATTTTTTTAACGAGGACCTGCTGTGCGCGCTCGCTGGCGTTGCCGGCGAGGACAACGTGCTGATGAGCGAGCCCATGCGCGAGCACACCACGTTTAAGATCGGCGGTCCGGCCGACGTCTTTGTCACGCCCGATACTGAGCAGGGCCTCGTCGCCACGCTCGATACCTGCTATCGCTGCAATCTACCACTCACCATCGTGGGCAACGGCTCCGACTTGCTCGTCGGCGACAAGGGCATCCGCGGCGTCGTCGTAGCGCTGGGCGAGGGCCTCTCCGACATTACGGTCGACGGCACGCACGTCACGGCGGCAGCCGGCGCCTTGCTTTCCGATGTCGCAGCCGCGGCAGCCGAGGCCGGCCTTACCGGCATGGAGCCCATCTCGGGCATTCCCGGATCGGTCGGCGGTGCCTGCTACATGAACGCCGGAGCATACGGCGCTTGCATGGCCGATGTGCTGGAGTCCGTGCGCGTCTACAAGCCCGCCCGCATGCTCGACGACGGCACCCGCGGTAGCGGCAGCATTATTGAGTTCGATGTCGATGAGCTCAACCTGGGCTATCGCAAGAGCCGCATTGCCGACGACGGTTTCGTCGTGCTTTCGGCCACTTTCAATCTCGCCCCGGGCAACGCCGCGATGATCAAGGCCGACATGGACGACTACCGCCAGCGCCGCGAGGACAAGCAGCCGCTCGACATGCCGAGTGCCGGCTCCACCTTCAAGCGCCCCGAGGGCTACTTTGCCGGCAAGCTCATCATGGACGCCGGCCTGCGAGGACACGCCATCGGCGGCGCGCAGGTGAGCGAAAAGCACTGCGGCTTCATCGTCAACGCCGACCACGCCACCGCCGCCGATGTCGACGAACTCATCCGCCACATCCAAACAACCGTCAAAGACCAATTC
>CAJLRE010000102.1 GCA_905208975.1 uncultured Collinsella sp.
CCCTTGGTCTCGGCAGGATAGAAGACCTGCATATGCGGCATGAGGTCCAGGCGGCTGGCCTCGGACACCAGCGAGAATGCGCCGGTGATGAGCGCCTGCGAAGCGATGATGGCCGCGACGGTGGAAAGGCCGACGGCAAAGGGACGCAGGCCCGGGGTGAGCATCTGGTAGAAGGGGTTGAGGTCGGCGATGCCCATGAGCTCCGGGTCGCCGGCGTTGTTGATAAGCCACGCACCCTGACCCATGTAGGACAGCAGCAGGCAGCACTTAACGAACGGCCAGGTGGCGTAGATGTTGCCGCGGCCCACATGGCCCATGTCGGAATAGAGCGCCTCGGCACCGGTGGTGGCCAGGAAGCAGCTGCCCAAGATCATGATGCCCGCATGGTTGTTGGGGCTCAGCAAAAAGCCGATGCCACGCAGCGGGTTGAGGCACAAAAGCACCGCGGGATACTGGAAGACAAAGAACAGACCCGTACCGCCCAGGAACAAAAACCACAGCGTCATGATGGGGCCAAAGGCGTGGCCAATCTTGGCCGTGCCGATGCGCTGCACCAAGAAGAGCGCGATGATGATGGCGAGCGTGATGGCGACAACGCGGCCCTGGTCGTCACCGAGCACGGCGTGGACCGCCGGAATGGTGCGCAGGCCCTCGATAGCCGTGGTAACGGTAACGGCCGGCGTCAGGATGCCGTCGGCGAGGAGCGCCGCCCCACCCAGCATGGCGGGGATGATAAGCCACTTGCCGCAGCGCTTGACCAGGCTGTACAGGGCAAAGATGCCGCCCTCGCCGTGGTTGTCGGCGCGCAGCGAGATCAGCACGTACTTGACGGTCGTCAGCAGCGTGACCGTCCACACGACAAGGGAGAGCGCGCCGAGCACGAACTCCTGCGTGACGCTTCCGATGCCGCCGTTGCCGGCAACGAGCGCCTTGGTTACATACATGGGGCTGGTGCCGATATCGCCGTACACCACGCCCAGCGTGACGAGCATCGCCGAGATGCTCACAGGAATCGCAGCGTGCGAGGCTACTTCCTTTGCCTTTTGTTCCATAAGCCAGTTTCCTCCCAATTTTAACGTTCGACGGGATTATAGGTAATCAGCCCATGTTTGAATGGTACTGTTTTCCCAGCTAAATAAACATTTATGCGGCCTTTAGGCCACCGCGGCGATATGGAATGTGACAAAGGGACAGTCCCTTTGTCACATTCGTCATTTTCCGAGCCAGTTCTTGAACCACCACTCCATGGAGCGGCTCATCTCGGCCATAAAGGGACTGGCGTGCTTGCGTGTGTAGATATCCACCACGCGCTCGCCCACCTCGCGGGCGTGCGGGCGAAACATCGCATCCATCTCGGCCACCTGCGCATCCATGGTCGCGGCGTCCGCGCGGCGGTAGCGCTCTTCGTGCACCAGGTTCACCACGGGATGCGCGATCGCCGGACGCTCCTTGCGGGGCGTGCCGATGATGAGCATCGACAGCGGCATGGTATAGGGAGGCAGATCGAGCAGCTCGGCGACTTCCTCGGCATTCTCGACAATATCACCGATGTAGCAGCTCCCCAGCCCCAAGGCCTCGGCGGCAACCACGGCGTTTTGCGCAGCGATCACGGCGTCCTGGGCCGCGATGGCAAAGTCGCCCAGGCCCGGCGCACGACGGGGCGACTTGCCCGTGCGCTCGACAAACTCGGGCTCAAAGCAACCCACATGCTCAAACAGATCGATCCACTTGGCATAGTCGACTACAAATATGAGTGCCCAGGGCGCCTTGGCGATCATGGGCTGATGATCGCACAGGTCGGCCAGGCGGTCCAATGTGGCCTGCTCACGAATGCTCACGATGGAATACATCATCATGGCGCCTGCCGACGGCGCACGGCTCGCCGCATGCAGAATCGCCGCCCGCTGTTCGTCGGTCACCGCCACGGGACGGTCATCGTCATCACGCGCGAAGGCACGCGTAGACGAGCGATGCTCCAAGATGTCCAGCACCGCGTTGCCCGTAGTCTCGACCGGATAGCCGCACACATCCACAGCCGTCGCACAAACCTGCTCGCTCATCTGCTCGCTCATAGCCCCATCCCTGCCATTTCTTTAAGAAGCCTTTACGTTTCCGTGTAATTCCCGTCCATTATCGCGCAGGTCGCCACTACATTGCGCAACACTGCCACACGCGCGCGTTAATATGGCTGGTTGTTGTGCGCAGTCACCAAATGCAGCGCATATCTTGGTAACAATCGGGTAAACCCCCGCTTTCGTAGGTTTTAGTTTGTGAGGAGTCTCAGCATGTTCGCTGCCGCCATCTCGCTCGTCGGTCTTGCGGCGACCGTCTACCTTGTCTTGCGCGAGGCCAAGGCCATTCGCGCTCAGTCGGGCACCGTTGCCAAAAGCGCTCTTGGGTGGAGCGTCGCCTTCGGCCTGTTCCAGCTCTTTTTGACCATTTGGGGCGCCATTGGCCTCGTCGCTCAAAACGAGCCGCTCGCCTTTGTGATGCTCATCCTGACCAATGCCATCCTCACCGGCTGCGCTTGGGCCAGCATCGCCCGCGACCGCATCGCCCCGCGCGTCTTTGCGTTCGCCTCGGCCGACGCTCCCGCCCCCACTGGCAAGCTCGCCCGCCTGCGCGGCGCCTTTGTGGGCAAACCGCTCGTCGCCGCCGTCCTGTGCCTGCTGCTCGCCGGCGTCTTTGCGCTGCTGGGCATGGAGGTCTCGTCCAACCACGACTTTACCTGGGTCTACCCCCTGTGCATCCTGCTCGAGTGGGCCATCATCACCGTGCTCATGACCGGCTTGTTCTTCCTATTCCAGCGCCACGGCGCAGCTCCCGCGGTCCTGGCCTTTGCCCTCTTTGTCCTGGGCATTGCCGAGTTCTTCGTCATCACGTTTAAATCCATGCCCATCCAGCCGGGCGACCTTTCGGCCATCTCCACCGCCGCCGCGGTCGCCGGCACCGGCTACACCTTCTCGATCTCGCTGTTCTGCGTGCTGTCCATGGGCTTTACCGCCATCGCCATGCTGCTATGCGAGTACGCCGGCATCGTGGCACCGCATCGCCAGAAGGGTGCTGCCAACGCCAAGCGCATCCTGCTCACCAACCTGCTCGTCGCCGTACTGTGCCTAGGCGGCGTGACCGCGCACGTCACGCTCATCGACTACTACAACACCCTCGGCATCACCGTCTACACCTGGCGCCCGCTCGAGAGCTACTGGCGCGAGGGCTATCTGCCTGCCTTTATTAGTGCAGCGCAGTCCATCAAACCGCCCAAACCCGCCGACTACTCCGTCGACGACGCCAAGGCCACGCTCAAAAAGTACGCCAAGGCCTACGACAAGTCCGATGCCGCCAAGAGTGACGAGCGCGCCGCCGCAAAGGAGCAGTTCGACAGCGAGAAGCCCACGGTCATCGCCATCATGAACGAGACGTTCTCCGACCTGTCGATCTATCAGAACATGCGCGCCGGCTACGAGGGCCCGCAGTACTTTAAGAGCCTGTCCAACTGCCTCAGCCGCGGCAAGCTCTACGTGAGCGCCTACGGCGGCGGTACCGCCAATACCGAGTTTGAGTTTATGACCGGCAACTCCATGGCCAACCTGGGCTCGGGCGTGTATCCCTACACCATCTACAACATGGAAACGACTGGAAACCTGGCAGAGCAGTTCAAGTCGCTCGGATATTCCACCACGGCCATGCACCCCAACCACGCGACCAACTGGAACCGCGAGAACGTCTACAAGGACTTTGGCTTTGACCAGTTCCTGTCCATCAACGACTTCCAGGGTGCCGACACCCTGCGCGGCATGGTGACCGACCAGGCTACCTACGACAAGATTCTTGAGCTGCTCGACCAGAACGCCGATCCGCAGTTTATCTTCGACGTGACCATGCAGAACCACTCGGGCTACGACACGGGCCTGCTGCCGGTCGACAAGCAGATGCACCTGAACATCGACACGACCGACCTGGACGCCAAGACCGTCGAAGACGGCACGCTCTCCGATGTCGACGAGTATGTCTCGTGCATCGAGCAGTCCGACCAGGCGCTTCGCTACTTCCTCAACGCCCTGAGCAAGCTCGACCGTAAGGTGGTCGTGGTGTTCTGGGGCGACCACCAGCCGTTCTTCCCGTCCAAGTTCAATGACAAGTGGTTTACCGGTGAGGACGACGCTACCCACCAGGAGCGCTTGTGGCAGACCGACTACATCATTTGGGCCAACTACGACGTTGCCGGCTGCGACCAGACGAGCGAGGTCGACGACCTGTCCACCAACTACCTGTCCACGCAGCTTATGCAGCTGATCGGCGCCCCGCTGACCGACTACCAGAAGGCGCACATGACGCTGCGCGAGTCGCTGCCCGCCATCAACTCGGTGGGCTACGAGGACGCCAGCCTGCGCTGGGCGCTCTCCTCCAACGTCACCGGTGACGACGCCGTTGCCGCAGCCGCCACCAAGGCACGCGAGGATTACGCCAAGATGCAGTACTACGAGATGTTCCGCGACGGCAAGAACGTGTATACCGAGCACTTCCAGACCGAGGCCAACGAGACCGACCCCAACCTGGCACCGGGCACGAC
>CAJLRE010000103.1 GCA_905208975.1 uncultured Collinsella sp.
GACTTGCAGCGACGGACCTCGGGACGCTCTTACACCACGTCTGCGCGCGCCACCTGGAGCCGGCTCGAAAAGAGTGATTTTGGGTTGTTTGCTGCGGGTGTGGGCTTGGAAACAACGTTCGGGGTGGCGAGGTGCCCAGAATTCGGTCGCAAGGAGGGCGTTCCTCGGCTGTGTCAGGAGTGTCCCTAGGTGCCGGCACATAAGGAACGTCCCTAACTGTCGGAGGGGGTGCCTGCCGTGGCAGGCACCCCCTCCGGATGTGGGAAGTTTGCGCTGCAGGTTACTTGTCGGTGCCCAGCTTGTGCGGCTTGAGAGCGAGCGCATTGACGAGCGCGTCGGTGGCAGACTTGACGGCTGCCGGCTGCGGATCGTTGACGTGATCCTCGGGATGCACGGGCAGGTCCTTCTTGACTGCATCGTGGATCAAGTTGAGGTACTCAGTCACGCCAGTGGTCGATAGGTGCGTGCCATCGCCATCGAACAGGTCGTTGCGATTGGCACTGTATCCGTACCAGTCGATAACGCGCACGTTTTTGTAGCGCGTAGCGGCGTTGGCGATGGCCTGGTTGGTAGAACCAACCCATGGCTGCGGGCTGCGCGTGTTCACAAACACCACAATACGCTTATCTCCTGCATCGGCCATGATGGCGTCGATCTGGTCGTCGGTTACCAAGCCGTTGGTGCCCAGCGCAAAGACCACGATCTTGCCGGCAAGGTTCTGTTGGAGATAGCCCTCAAATGTCGCGCGGCCCGCATCAAACTGGCGGCCCTTTTCGGCATCGATGTGACTGTGGGGGAATACGCCGTCAAAGGAATCGACGGCGCGCAGCGACACGGAGTCACCGATCATCAGCAGGTCGTAGGAGCCATCGGGGAAGCCGTCGTTGTCCTTGTCGGTGTCGTCGGCTGCCTGTTGGTCCGTTGGCGCGGTGTTCTTGGCTTCCTTGTTGAGGACTTCGGCGCCCTCACCGCTCAGTGCGGAGGTCTCCGGCACAAAGATCAGGCCGCCCAGCGCGATAACAAGCACGATCCCGCAAGTGGCGCACACGGGAATATGCGCGCGCACCCAGTTGGCGGGCGTGGTGGTGCCGTCGCGGAACTCGGATACGGTGCGCCCAAAGGCGCCCTTTCTAAACGGCGTCTCGATAAAGCGATATGAACATTCGGCTACGGCGACCACCAACAACACCTGCAAAATGTACTGCCACCACGGCGTATCGTTGATGTTGGCGACCGGGTTCATGAGCAACAGTAGCGGATAGTGCCACAGGTAGATGCTGTACGAGCGCTTGCCAACCCACACGAGCGGCTCGGCGGACAGTGCGCGGGCAACCATTCCCTGGGGCTGCACGCAGGCCGCGATGACCATGAGCGTGAGGATGGAGCATAGCAGCGTGCCGCCGCGATACTGGAACGCGGTGTAGCCGTTGGTGAGCGCGACCATGGCGGCAAGGCCAACCAGACCCACGACGCCCAACACATCGATGGATGCGGGCGAGGACCAAAAGCGCACGAGGGCGCTCGGCTGTGCCGGGACGGTCTCGGCTGCGTTGTCGGCCTTCTCGCCAGGCTTGCCCTCGGCGTTCTTGCCGTGCTTGGCGGCGCCAGCCAGGCGATTGAGCCCCAAACGATGAGCGAGACGCACCGGCGCCAGGTCGCGATCGGGGATAAAGGCCATCCAGGCGCCCAGCAGCAGCGAGAACACGCGGGTGTCGGTGCCGTAGTACACGCGGCTGGGGTCGGCGGCGGGGTTATAGAGCACCATCATGGCGATGGCGGAGACAGCAGCCAGGCCCAGAACCACGCGGCGCGTGTTGGGCTTGCTCATGTGCATGGATACCATAGCGAGCAGCAGCGGGGGCCAAACCAGGTAGAACTGTTCCTCGATGGCGAGCGACCAAAAGTGCGTAAGCGGCGAGGGGTCGCCCAGAGCATTGAAGTACGAGACGTTTTGGGCAATCTGCCACCAGTTGTTGAAGAACAACAGCGACGGCAGAATGTCGGGGCGCATCTTGGTGAGCATCACGTGGTTGAAGACGGTGCACAGCGCACAGGTCACCACCACGACGGTCACCACGGCGGGGACCAGGCGACGGATGCGGCGGATCCAGAAGCTTTTGAGGTCGATGCGGCCGGTCTTAGCGACTTCGTTGAGCAGCAAGCGCGTGATCAGATAGCCCGAAAGCACAAAGAAGATCGTGACGCCAAGCAGGCCGCCCTGGGCCCACGTGAGGTTAAGGTGATAGAGCACCACCGCGACGACGGCGAGCGTACGCAGACCGTCGAGTGCAGGGATGTAGCGGGACTTGGGGCGAGCAGGCGTCTGCTCCGCGGCGGGAGTGTTGGCGCGGCCCGCGTTGTTGGCAGAAGCGCGATGGGGGCTCGCGGTGCGTCGCGGCTCGTTGGCACGGCGTTCGCCCTTCACGCGTTCGTGCGGCGCCGGCTCGTTGCCCGTGCGGCGTCGACCGCGCGAGCCCGATTGCGAGAATTGTTCCATAAAACATCATCCAATGACGAGAATAATCAGCACGTATTCATTGTAGCTGCCTGCCCCTGTGAATGCTTGCTGCTGGCGTAAGCTCAAGCGCGCGTCCACATCAAAGTGGACTAAAGTTATAGGGGGTGCGAGAGTGCACAATCGTTGGTCGACGGTGGGCGCAAAGCCTGAAGACGAGGAGGTTTCCATGGCGGATCACAGCATCGTTGCGGTGTTCGGCAGCATGAACATGGACCTTTCGGTGGCGTGCGAGCGCATGCCGCGTGCGGGCGAGACAGTCGGTGGCAGCGGTTTTATCACCAACGCCGGTGGCAAGGGCGCTAACCAGGCCGTCGCTGCTGCGCGCATGGGTGCGCGCACGTGCATGATTGGCGCTGTTGGGCGCGATACCTTTGGCGATGCGCTTGTGGCAGGGCTCCAGGATGCCGGCGTGGGCGTTGAGTTTGTGGCGCGTCGCGATGACGTGGAGACCGGTACCGCGACTATCATTCGCTGCGAGAGCGACAACCGCATCGTGCTGTCGCCGGGCGCCAACCATGCGCTTGCGGGCGAGGACGTTGCCCGCGCACTGAGGCGCTTGGTGGCCGACGAGCTCGACGGCGATGCCAGCGAGTTTGCCCCGGCTGCCGGAAGCGTCTTTATCGCCCAGGGCGAATGTGACCTTGCAGCGACGGCCGAGGCGCTTGCTTGCGCTCACGAGCTGGGGTTCTATACGGTCTTTAACCCTGCGCCCGCCTGCGATTTGCCGGCAGGAGCGTGGCCTGCGGTCGACTTGGTCTGCCCCAACGAGACCGAGTGCCAGATGCTGACGGGCATTCTGCCCACAGATGATGCGAGTTGCGTCGCCGCGCTCAATGCGCTGCTCGACAAGGGCGCCGGCGCCGCGGTCATCACGCTGGGCGGCGCCGGCTCGGTTACGCTCGGCGATGGCGGTGAGCCGCTGCGCATGCCGGCGCTTTCGAGCGCGGTGGTCGATACGACGGCCGCGGGCGATACGTTTATTGGTGCGCTTGCTGCAGCTCGTCTGGAGGGTCTGCCGCTCTTTGAGTGCATGGCCGCGGGTGCTCGCGCCTCGGCGGTGACGGTATCGCGCCTGGGCGCTCAGCAATCAATTCCCACGCGTGCGGAAGTCGAGCACAAGTTTGGTTTAGACGGTTTGGATGTAGACGGAGAAGCGGAGTAGAACAATGGCAACCAAGAAGCTGATCCTTGATCTGGATATGGGTGTGGATGATGCGATGGCGCTCGCCTATGCCATCGCGAGCCCCGAGGTGGAGCTCGTCGGCATCACCACGTGCTTTGGCAACGTGCGCGTCGAGCAGTCGGCGCACAACTGCTTGGCGGTGCTCGACCTGTTGGGTCGTCCCGAGGTGCCGGTGTACCTGGGCGCCGATCGTCCCGTGAAAGCGACCGAACCCTACACGCCGCCGGCGTCCACCACGCTTATCCACGGCAAGAACGGCATTGGCGGCGCAAGCGTGCCCGCCTCGCCGTACGAGCCGGTGGGCGCGACGTCGGCCGATGGCAATGCGGCGGTCGATTACCTGATTGATGCCGCGCGTACCTATGGTCCCGATCTGGCCTACGTTGCGACCGGCCCGCTCACCAATCTGGCGCTTGCCCTGGAGCGCGATGCGGCGGCGATGATGTCCATCGGCCGCGTGGTCGTGATGGGCGGTGCGCTTACCGTGCCCGGCAACGTGAGCGCGGGCGCCGAGGCCAACATGGCGGGCGACCCCGAGGCTGCCGACGCCGTGTTGCGCTCGGGCCGCAAGCTCACCATGGTGGGCTTGGATGTGACGCACCGCGTGGTGCTCACGCGCCGCGACGTTGCCGGCTGGACGGGCTCGGGCACTATGGCTGGCTGCGCGTTTGCGAGCATGGTCGAGCACTATATCGGTTCGTACGAAATGAACGCGCCCTACCTGGGCGGCTGCGCGCTGCACGATCCGCTGGCGGTTGCCGTGGCGATTGATCCCACGCTCGTGGGTGCGCTCGGCTGTAACCTGCGTGT
>CAJLRE010000104.1 GCA_905208975.1 uncultured Collinsella sp.
GCCTTATGCCGTGTGCGCACCGGGCTCGACCGTCCAGGTGATCGTTGCAACCTGATCGCCTTCGCCGGTTACGCGGAAGATGTCGCGCGTGACGCGGGCGACGTTTCCGCTTGTCTTGAGCTTAATTTTGTCCGTGCCGCCGGCAATGCCCTGGTAGCCCATGTCGAAGGCTGCATTCTTGGAAAGATCGAGGCCCGTCTCCTGCATTGCGGCGCTGGCGTTCTGGAGTGCGCCGTCGGGGCCGACCTTAAAGTCGATGGAATTCTGCGCGGTTCCGGCCTTGGCGTCGGCGGCAATGGTCCAGGTGTTCATGGCGTCGATCTTCATGTTGGTGACATGGATGCCGTAGGCCGAATGATTGTCGATGGTGGTCGCGTCTTCTGAGGGGCCCTGAAGCGTGCCGTCGGCCTTGGCGACGAAGGGAATAACCGTCGGAACTTTGAACTCTACGTTGTCGATCTCGGTCCTGACCATTACTTTCGTGGTTCCAACGCGCCCGGCTGCCAGAGCTGGCGTCGGGGCGGCGCCCATTGCGAGCGCGAGCGCGAGCCCTGCGCCCACGACGAGCGCTCTGGCTCCGTTCATGTTCCTGGTGATGTCCATGGTCGTTCCTTTCTATTCGCCGCGGGCCGTCCCCGCGATGATTGGACGAATGCTGGTGAATTGCGTGCGGTGCCGCGTCGGCCGAAAAAGCTAGTTCTCGGCTTGCTCAACCCGTACCCTGACACGTGTCGGATTGCCGTGGCTGTCGAGGGTCTTGGCATCGAGTGCCTGGATCTCGATGTATGCCTCGCCTTCTTTGATGTCGCCGGCGGGGCACGTCTCGATTGTCTTGCCGGTCTCGACCACACCGGATTCGTACATGGTCTCGTCGTTTTGGATGACGCGGAATCGCTGGGGAAATATATTGTCTTGGACGTTTTGCACGTTGACGCGCAGCTTGCCGTCCTCCTGTAGCTGAGCGACCGGCGCGACCGAAATCGTCATCATGTTGTCGCGGACGATGGCATCGAGCTCATCTTGGATTTCTTGGCGCGATTTACCCTCTGCCGTCGTGACTGAGGCGCCCGCTTCGGGCACGGGCTGCGACTGCCAGGCGTATAGCCCTACGGCGATGAGGGCGCAGACGATAGCCAGGCAGACAACGACGAGTTTCTTGCGACGCCCCAGTCCTGCAAGGCGGGGCGGCTTCTTCGCACTCATGCGGCGTCCTTGGTGGTGTAGACACGTGCGAACGTGGACGGGTCCGCTCCAAAGAGCATGTGAAGCATCAGGCGGCGCGAGTAGATGAGCTCGTCAAAGTCGTGAGGGAGCTCGATGTCGTGGATACGTGCGATGTGGTGGGCGAGCGCCGAGAACGACTCGGGGTCGCAGACAACATCGGTGGTGACGTGGTAGACCGCCGTATCGGGGAACGCCTCTTCGTCGAAAGGCAGGAGATAGGGATCGTCGTCGACCTCGATGGCGACGCCGTACTGGGGCCAGTAATATGCCATGGGAACCTCCCTGCTTCTGGGGCCAAAACTTCTATCGGTTTTGGCTGTCGACGCCGACCGTATCAGCCGCTACTTGACCAATTTCTGACCAAATGCTTGACGGATTGACATCTCCGCAGGTAAAAGGTGGAAAAAATTACTTCAACTTTTTTCGAGCGACAATCGAGCGGTCGGCGACGGCGGGGCGATATGTGTCAAAAGCATCGTCTGCCGAGGAAGCCTTGCCGTTCGCCGAATTGCGCAAACGTAAAAATCGCCAATTATGGAGACGGTTTCGAACACGTCGACGAAACGATGCGGTAACATCTCCCTGCAAACACTGTAGTTAGATAAAGGGGGAGTTCGCGTGTCTGCAACCATCAAACCCTTCACCGACGAGTTCGAAGAGTATGGCCGCGACGAATCTCGCGCATCGGGCGAAGCATCGAGCATCTCGTTTCCGACAACGGAAGACGAGGTCCGTGCCATTTTGGAAACGCTCCATGCCGAGCGTGTCCCGGTAACGGTTCAGGGCGCCCGAACCGGCCTTGCCGCCGGTGCCGTGCCCCACGGTGGGCATATCCTCAATACTTCCCGTATGAATCGCTACTTGGGCCTTCGCCGCGATGAACAAGGCCAATTTCTGCTGCGCGTGGAACCGGGCGTTGTGCTCTCGGAGCTGCGTAAGCAGCTGAGCAAGAAGGTACTGCCGACCGCTGGTTGGGACCAGGCATCGCTTGAGGCCTACGAGGAGTTCCAAGAGTCCCCCGAGCAGTTCTTTCCCACCGATCCCACCGAGGCATCTGCCTGTCTGGGCGGCATGGCGGCATGCAACGCCTCCGGCGCCCGCAGCTACGCTTACGGTCCCATGCGCCCGCATATCACGGGACTCCACGTCGCGCTGGCTGATGGCGATTTGCTTGAGCTTCAGCGCGGCGAGGCTTTTGCCCAGGACCGCCACCTGTCGCTCGTGACGGCAGCGGGCCGTACGCTCGAGCTCGATCTTCCCGGCTATACCATGCCCGAGACAAAAAATGCCTCAGGCTATTTCGTTGCGGACGATATGGACGCCATCGACCTCTTTATCGGCGCGTGCGGCACGCTCGGCGTCATTACCGAGCTCGAGATCGCCCTGCAGGCGGCACCTTCGGTCGTATGGGGTGTGAGTTGCTTTTTCGATAGCGAGGACAAGGCGGTGTCCTTTACCGATTCCGTGCGCCCTGTCCTGTCCCATGCGGCTGCCATCGAGTACTTCGATGCTGGCGCCCTGGATATTCTACGTCGCCAGCGCGAGCAGTCGACGGCGTTTGCCTCGCTGCCGGCGCTCGACGACGAGGCAAAGGTCTGTGTCTACGTGGAGCTCGACTGCGACGACGAGGCGCAGGCGACCGAGGAGCTGTACCACCTGGGATGGGTGCTGGAGCTTGCGGGCGGCCGCGACGATGCGACATGGGTCGCCCGCACCGAAGTCGATCGCGAGTGCCAGCGGTTCTTCCGCCACGCGGTGCCTGAGAGCGTCAACATGCTTATCGACGAGCGCCGCCGCACGGATCCCACTATCACCAAGTTGGGCTCGGACATGTCGGTGCCCAATGCATGCCTTGCCGATGTCATGGCCCTCTATCGCCGCACGCTGGCCGAAAGCGGGCTTGAGTCTGCTGCCTGGGGACACATCGGGAACAACCATCTGCATGTGAACATCCTGCCGCGCGATGCGCAAGACTACCGTCGTGGTGGAGAGCTCTTTGCCCAGTGGGCTTCCGAGGTCACGGCCATGGGCGGTGCCGTTTCTGCCGAACACGGCGTCGGCAAGATCAAGGCGGGCTTCTTGGAGACGATGTACGGCCACGAGGCCATGGTCGAGTCGGCGCGTCTCAAACTCCAGCTTGATCCTGCCGGCCAGCTGGGTCGCGGCAACCTGTTTACGGAGAAGCTCTTGGATGAACTCGTCCAGAAAGGGGGCGCGTGAAGATGAGTGATTTCCATATGGTGGTGTGCGTCAAGGCGGTGCCCGGAAGCACCGAGGTCAAGATGGACCCCAAGACCAATACTATCGTGCGTGATGGCAAGCAGGCGGTCATTAATCCCTTTGATGCGAGCGCTTTGGAATGTGCGCTAGCGCTGAAGGACGACTTTATCGGCTTTGGCATGGACGTGCGTGTGACGGTGGTGTCGATGGGCATCCCCGCGACCGAATCGCTGCTGCGCGACTGCATCGCCCGCGGTGCCGACGACGCGCTGCTGCTGACCGACCGAGCCTTTGCGGGCGCCGATACCCTAGCCACCACCTATGCCCTCAAATGCGGCATCGAGGCACTCGATGAGGACTTTGACCTGCTCATCTGCGGCAAGATGGCAGTGGACGGCGATACGGCCCAGATCGGCCCCGAGCTGGCCGGCGCCTTTGGGGTCCCCTGCGTGACCGACGTGAGCTGTGTGCAGAGCGCGGGATTTACGACGTGTGGCTCGCTGGCGCTCGTCCACGGCTGCGATGCCGGCGAGGAGACGGTGTACCTGGAGATGCCGTGTGCGATGACGACCGCCAAGGAGATTGGCCAGCTGCGCATGCCGAGTATTGCCGGTATTCGCGCGGCCGAGGATGCAGACGTGCGTGTGGCCAGCGCTGCCGACGTAAACGCCGATCCCTCGCGTTGCGGCCTTGCCGGATCACCGACGCAGGTCGTGCGCTCGTTTGTGCCCGACCGTGACCAAACGTGCGAGGCCGTTGAGGGAACGGCGTCCGAGCAGGCGGTAAAACTTGCCAAGATTATCGAGGGGATGGCATAGATGAGCGGGCTGATTATCGATGGCGAAGCCTGTATCGGCTGCGGTCGCTGCGTTCGCGCCTGCGCCTCGGGCGGCATTGTGGTGGAGGGTGAGCGCCCCAATCGCTGTGCCCGCGTAACCGACGGCTGTATCCTGTGCGGTGGGTGCGTCGACGCCTGCCCCGTCAACGCCATCTCGATTGAGCGCGACGAGGCCGCCGGCGCGGCAGACCTTGACGCATATCGAGACAT
>CAJLRE010000105.1 GCA_905208975.1 uncultured Collinsella sp.
CTCGGCCGCGCGCTCAAAGACACGACAGATCTTCTCGCCCACCACGGAGCCCATTGAGCCCATCATAAAGTTGGCATCCATAAAGAAGAGCGCGGTATCGCAGCCGCAGATTTTGCCCCTGCCGCACACAACGGCATCGCGCTCGCCCGAACGCTCGCTCACGCTCTTAAGCTTGTCGGCATAACCGGGAAACGAGAGGAAGTCCTTCGACGCCAGATTGGCATCCCATTCCTCAAAGGTACCCGCGTCGACCGTCATGCGCATGCGCGCGCGACCGCTCACGCGAAAGTGTTTGCCGCAACGAGGGCAGACCTCGAGGTTGTCGTGCAGGCGCGCCTCATCGATCACACGGCGGCACTCCGGGCATTTGACAAACACGTGGCGCGCGGGGAACTCGGCGCACGACTCGGTTATCGGCCCCTCAAGGACATTGACCGTCTTCGCTTTTCTATTCATCAGCATAGAGATGCCCCATCAGATCGGTGTGATACATGCCCGACAAAAACTCGTCGTTTGCCAGCACGTCGAGCTGAAGCTCGCTATTTTCGCTCACGCCCTCAATCACGAGCTCGCCCAGGGCCGAGCGCATCTTGCGAATGGCACCGTCACGCGTGGGCGCGCACACGATGAGCTTGCCGAGCATGGAGTCGTAGTACGGCGGAACTTTCGCTCCGGTAAACATGGCGGAATCCCAGCGCACGCGCGGACCACCCGGCACACGCAACGCGGTGACCGTTCCACATGACGGTAGAAAGTCCGGCGTTTCGGCATTGATGCGGCACTCCATGGCGTGGTTGCGGACCGGTACGTCCTCCTGCTCAAAGGGCAGAGGCTGGCCGGCAGCCACGCGCAGCTGCCACTTAACCAGGTCGGTATCGGTCACAAACTCCGTAACCGGATGCTCCACCTGCAAGCGCGTGTTCATTTCCATAAAGTAGAAATTGCCGTCATCTGAGTACAAAAACTCGATGGTGCCAGCGCCCTCATAGCCAACGGCACGAGCCAGGTCGCGCGCGGCCTTGTGCATACGGGCACGAATATCATCGCGTCCGTCGAGGCACGGCGCGGGGCTCTCCTCGATCAGCTTTTGGTTGCGGCGCTGCACCGAGCACTCGCGCTCGCCGAGCGAAAACACATGGCCCTGCTTATCGGCCATAATCTGTACCTCAACGTGATGCGCCGGCGCAACGAACTTCTCCATGTAGCACTCGCCGTCGCCAAAAACGGCCTCACCCTCGGCACGCGCCTCGATGAACGCCTTTGCCGCATCTTCCACGCGCTCGACCTTGCGAATACCGCGACCGCCGCCGCCCGCGCGCGCCTTAATAAGCACGGGGCAGCCGATGCGCTCGGCCTCGGCCGTTGCTTCCTCGGGGCTTTTGAGCAAATCGCAGCCCGGCACGATGGGCACGCCCGCAGCAGCGGCCGTTCGGCGTGCGGCGTCCTTGTCGCCCATGCTGTCGATCACCTCGGCCGAAGGACCGACAAACGCCAGACCGAACTTGTCGCAGTCGCGCACGAAGCTCGCCTTCTCGGAAAAGAAGCCATAGCCGGGATGAATTGCCTTAGCTCCCGACTTTACGGCACAGGTGAGCACGGCATCGTCGTTGAGGTAGCTCTCGGCAAGACGCGGGCCGCCGATGCAATACGCCTCGTCGGCAAGCTGCACGTGTAGCGCGTCCGCATCGGCCGTGGAATAAACGGCGACGGTCTTGATGCCCATATCGCGGCACGCGCGGATAACACGGACCGCGACTTCGCCGCGGTTGGCGATGAGCACTTTGTCGAACATGGAGCCTTCCTTAACTTTCGTGCATGAGTGCAAAAGACATATCGGCGCGGCAGCAAACCTCACCGTTGACGCTCGCAGTACCCGTCGCAAAGCGGAACGGCCCGCGCGCACGCGTGATGGAGCACACTAGATCCACCGTGTCGCCCGGGCGCACCGGACGCTTAAAGCGCACCTTGTCCAGACTCGTGTAGAACGGCGTCGCGCCGCGCGCCTCCTCATCGCCCATCAGCAGCACGCAGCAGTTCTGGGCGAGCATCTCGCACTGAATCACGCCGGGAACGACCGGGTTTCCCGGAAAATGTCCCTGCAAAAAGTACTCGTCGCCTGTAATCGTGATCTTGCCGTGGGCCTCGTCGCCCACCAGCTCGGCTTCGTCGAGCAAAAGCATCGGCTCGCGATGCGGTAACAGCTTCTTGAACTCTTCTTTGTTCATGGATATCACCTATCCGATCCTCATGAGGCAGCTGCCAAACTCCACGAGGTCGCCGTCGGCCACGCAGATCTCGAGCACCTCACCGTCTGCCTCGGCCGTCACCTCGTTGAGAACCTTCATGGCCTCGATGATGCAGAGGGTCTCGCCGGCCTTGACCTTGGAGCCCACGCGCACAAATGGCTCGTCGCCCGGCGCAGGGGCAGCATAGAAGACGCCCACCATGGGAGCAGTCACCTCGGTGCCCTTGGGCTCCGGCGCGGCGGCAGGTGTCTGCGTGGCGGGTTCCGGTGCGGCAGGCGCGACTGTGGGAGCTGCAACTTGAGCGGCCATGGCGCTCGGCATAGGCATGGGCACGGCAACCGGCTGCGCCACACTCGCGCGCTCGAGTTCGACCGCGGTGCCATCGGGCTCCTCAACGCGTACGCGCGTGAGGCCGCGGTCCTCCATCACATCGGCTATCTCGGCAAGTCTTTTGGAATCCATGCTCTAGCTCCTCGTATATCTACGCAGCGCGATGGCGGCATTGTGCCCGCCAAAGCCCAGGTTGGTCGAAAGCGCCCAGGTAAGGTCGGCGCGAACCGCGCGATTGGGCGTGTAGTCAAGATCGCAGGCGGGATCGGGTGTGTGGTAGTTAATGGTCGGCGGCACCACGCCCTGCTCGAGCGCCATGGCACAGGCCATGACCTCGATGGCACCCGTGGCACCGATCATGTGCCCGGTCATCGACTTGGTCGACGAGACGTGCGCGGCGCGTGCCGCGTCCTCGCCGAGCGCCCGCTTAATGCCCGCCGTCTCGGACGAATCATTAAGCTTGGTCGAGGTGCCGTGGGCATTGATGTAGAGACCCTCGGAAGGCTTGACGTCGCCCTCGGCCACCGCCAGCGATATCGCGCGGGCAATGCCGGCAGCCTCGGGATCGGGACTCGTGATGTGATAAGCATCATCGGTGTTGCCGTAGCCCACGACCTCGGCATAAATGTGCGCACCGCGCGCCTGCGCATGTTCCATGCTCTCGAGTACCAGCACGCAAGCGCCCTCGCCCATCACAAAGCCGTCGCGGTCTGCATCGAACGGGCGGCAAGCCGTCGCAGGATCGGGGTTGGTGGTCAATGCGCGGCAGGACGTAAAGCCTGCAACGGCATCGGGGATAATGGCCGCCTCGGCGCCGCCCGCGAGGATCGCGTCGGCATAGCCGTGCTTGATGGCGCGGAACGCCTCGCCCACCGCATGGGCCGAGGTCGCGCAAGCAGTCACGACTGGCAGGGTCGGTCCCTTTGCCTTGTGGCGGATCGCGATATTGCCCGAAGCCATGTTGGGGATCATCATCGCAATCATATAGGGCGCTGCGCGGCGAGGTCCACGATCGGCGATCGTGTGGACGTTGTCGACGAGCGTCGTCATGCCGCCCACGCCCGAGCCCACGTAGACGCCCAGGCGCTCACGATCGATGGCGCCTTCGACATCAAAGCCCGCATCGTGCATTGCCTCGTCCGAAGCCGCCATCGCAAACTGAACGCAGGGGTCGAGATGCTTGGCGTCACGCTTGCCAAAGTACTCGTTGCCGTCAAAGCCCTTGACTTCGGCCGCCACCTTGACGGTAAACGCATCGGTATCGAAGTGCGTGATCGGGCCGATGCCACAGGTCCCGGCGCACATGGCCGCCCAGGTGGCAAGCGCGGTGTTGCCGAGCGGCGATACGGCACCGATGCCGGTGATTGCAACTCTCTGTTCCATCATGGTCTCCTCATCCAAGCCGTTCTTCGGCCCTGGTTTCTACATCGCCATTCCGCCGTCGACGCGCACGACCTCGCCCGTAATGTAAGCAGCCGCATCGCTCGCTAAAAAGCGCACCACGCCGGCCACTTCCTCGGGACGTGCCATGCGCTTAAGGGGAATCTGTTCCTCGGTTGCCGT
This sequence comes from uncultured Collinsella sp., assembly GCA_905208975.1. GTDB lineage: Bacteria > Actinomycetota > Coriobacteriia > Coriobacteriales > Coriobacteriaceae > Collinsella. The sequence goes on from CAJLRE010000105.1 coordinate 4,140, forward strand.
ACGCACCTTCTCCGAGAGCTTTGCCGTCATATCTGTCTCGACAAACCCGGGGGCGACCGCGTTCGCTCGTACGCCACGAGGCGCAAGCTCGCGCGCCACCGCCTTGGTAAGCCCTATCACGCCCGCCTTGGAAGCAGCGTAGTTGGCTTGCCCGGCATTGCCCATCAGGCCCACGACCGAGCTCATGTTGACGACGCAACCGCCGCGCTGGCGCATAAAGGTCTTGGTGAGCGCGCGCGTCATATTGAACGTGCCCTTGAGATTGACATCGAGCACGCGGTCGAAGGCGTCATCGCCCATGCGCATGAGCAGGCC
>CAJLRE010000106.1 GCA_905208975.1 uncultured Collinsella sp.
GCCTGGCGGGCTGCTTCGGCGGCCTCGAAGCCCTGGCGCTCCTTAAACTGGAAGATGCCGGCAAAGATGACAGCCGGGAACGTCTGAATGGCGTTGTTGTAGCTGAGCACGCAGTCGTTGTAGCTCTGGCGTGCATAGCTAATCTTGTTCTCGGTATCCTCGAGCGATGCCTGCAGCTGCGTAAAGTTGGTGTTTGCCTTAAGATCGGGATAGGCCTCGGCTACGGCGAAGAGCTGGCGCAGCGCACCGGTCAGCACGTTGTCGGCTTCCATTTTGGCCTCGGGCGTGGTGGCCTTGACGGCGGTGTTACGCGCGCTGATCACGGCGGAGAGCGTCTCCTGCTCGTGCTTGGCGTAGCCCTTGACGGTCTCGACCAGGTTGGGGATCAGGTCGTTGCGGCGCTGCAACTGCGTATCGATGTTCTGCCAGGCGTTATCGATGCGGTTACGCTTGGTGACCATGTTGTTGTAGATGCCGGCGATGGCGCAGACAATCACAATGACAACAACGATGCCGATGATGACGGTAATCATGATGTCTCCGTTTCGAATGGCCGCGGCGGCATGCGCCAGCTGCCGTTGGTATAACGCTACTAGTATACCCGCAACGTTTTGCCGTGCCGAACTTTCCGGTAAGCGTTATGTTTTCGGTGGGGTTGGCACCGGGACAAAGCGCACGAGGTACAGGTGTAAGATATGCGACAGATTGTCGAGTGTTGTCTTTGCCCTGAGGATGGCGATACCAGTGGACCTTCGCATTAAGAAAACCTACCGCGCCCTGTTCGATGCCTTCACCGAGCTTCTCGAGGAGCATCGTTTTGAGGACCTGACGGTTGCCATGCTGTGCGACCGTGCCATGATTCGCCGCACGACGTTCTACAAGCACTTTCGCGACAAGAACGATTACTTTGCCTTTTATATCGATGAGCTCATGTCGGGATTGCCGCAAAAACAGCCCGATGAGGCCGGCGCAGTGTCTGCCGAGGACGTGCGCGCGCTTCGACACGCGATTTTGGACGATGCCATGGATTTGATTCTGGCGCACGAGCAGCTCATGGATAACATTTTGGCAAGCAGCATGTCGGGCATGCTGACCAACGTTATCTGCGACCGCATTGCCCGCTCCATCCGCGAGCGTGTGATGAACGTGCTTGCCGAGAATGCCCTGGCCCCCGTGTCACTCGAGACGACGTCTGAGTTTGTCGCCGGCGGTATTATTCGACTTTTCACGATATGGTGGGAATCGGGCCACGATCTTGAGCGTCGACCTGAGATAGCCGACGTGGTCGATGCACTGTTCGAGCGAACCATGACGCCGGTGCATCATTAAAAGTGGCGGAGAGAGGGGGATTCGAACCCCCGGAACGCTCTCGCGCTCAACGGTTTTCAAGACCGCCGCATTCAACCGCTCTGCCATCTCTCCGTGAGTCGTAATGATAGCATCGTTTTGAATTTGCAACAGGGAAGGCGAACGATGACGAGCACCGAAATCGACGAGAAGTTCATGCGCGAGGCGTTGGCGGAGGCGCGCGCCGCCGCGGCGGTGGGCGAGGTGCCCATTGGCGCTGTGGTGGTGCGCGCGGGTGAGATTGTCGCGCGGGCGCATAATCGTCGTGAGCTCGATCAGGACCCTTCGGCGCATGCAGAGTTCGCGGCCCTGTGCGCTGCCGCTCGGTCGCTCGGTCGCTGGCGCCTTTCCGACTGTACGGTCTACGTGACGCTCGAGCCCTGCTGCATGTGTGCGGGGCTTATGGTTAACGCGCGCGTAGGACGCTGCGTGTATGGCGCGGCTGATGCCAAGGCGGGCGCTCTGGGTTCGCTGTATGACCTGAATGCCGATTCGCGCCTGAATCATCGGTTTAACGTGACCGCCGGCGTGCTGGCAGACGAGTGTCGTGAGGTGTTGAGCAGCTATTTTAGTAGGCTGCGTGGCACCGATGGTGCTGGCTGCGGTTGTGGGGCCGATCTTGAAGCACACGCCGCTCACGCCGCAGCACTTGCAGGTGCCGGTGAGGATACTGACACGGCGGTTGACTTTGGTCCTGCGTGCCGCCGGCCCCGCCGTGTGCTGCTGGCGATCGACTCCTTTAAGGGTAGCGTGTCGAGTGCGCGGGCAGAGGAGGCCGTTGCCGAAGGCGTGCGCCGCGTTTGGCCCGATGCCGAGGTGTGCACATTGCTGCTGGCAGATGGTGGCGAGGGGACGCTCGATGCCGTTGCCGCGTGCGGTGGTGAACTTGCGACCTGCGAGGTTGCAGGGCCCTTGGGCGAGCGTGTACCTGCCCGGATGCTGGTTGATGTCGAGCATGAGTCGGCTGTTATTGAGATGGCCGAAGCCGCGGGTATTGGGTATTCACCCTGCACGGAATCGGCGGCGCTTGCGGCTTCTACCTATGGCGTGGGCGAGCTGATACTCCGTGCGGTTCGCGCCGGGGCAAAGACTATCTATATTGGTCTGGGCGGCAGTGCCACCAACGACGGTGGCGCCGGCATGCTGCAGGCGCTGGGCGCGCGCGTGGTCGATGATCAGGGATGCGATGTTGCCCCCGGTCTTGCCGGCCTTGAGCAGGTGGCGAGCGTTGATTTGGCGCCAGCGCTTCGGGCTTTGGATGGCGCTCGTATTGTTGTGCTTTCGGATGTCGATAATCCGCTCGTAGGGCGTCGCGGCGCATTAGCGGTGTTTGGCGGGCAGAAAGGCTTGCCGACGGGTGACGCCGAGGCGCTGAGCAGGTGCGACAGCTGGATGGTCGGCTACGGTCGCTTGCTCGATACGGCGATTTTCGAGGCGCGGGCCCAAGGGTTGTTGCGCACACCCGAGGGTGCGCGGACATTTGGCTCGGTGCTCGGCGTGCCCGGCGCGGGCGCTGCCGGTGGCTTGGGCGCGGCGTTGCTGGCGCTCGGCGCGGAGCTACGCTCGGGTGTGGAGACGGTGCTCGATCTCGTGGGGTTTGACGAGCGCGTGCGCGATGTCGACCTGGTCATTACAGGCGAGGGCAATATGGATGAGCAATCCGCCGCCGGTAAGGCGCCGGTGGGCGTGGCCCGCCGTGCCAAGCGATATGGCAAGCCGGTTGTTGCCGTCGTGGGCGGTCGCGCTGACAACCTGGATGCGGTGTACGAGCAGGGTATTGACTTGGTTTTGCCGATTTGCCGCAAGCCCATGCCCCTCGACCAGGCGCTCGGTGTGCAAGAAGCCACAACCAACCTCATCTGTGCCGGTGAAGCGGCTGCTCGATCCTGCGACCTCGGCCGCATCTAGAAAAGCAGTCTTTTTGCACTTCGGGTGTTGACGCCGCCATTTATGTGCCATTAGTAGATTGCTCTTCGTTCAGTTGTTCGCCAATTAATCCTGCCAATTAATTACCATTTCGGGCGAAGACGTGGATTATCTCCATGATGGGCCTCTTTGGGCATAATGTTGTCTTTAGCTGTCCTTAATCAATAGATCGCTCTTGGGAAGAGAAGGCGACACCAGAGGGGGAGAAGGGAATTGGAGAGGAAAGTTTTCGGCGGGGGGGGGCAGAGAGTCGCTGCTCTCTGCCTTGCGTTGGTTCTCGGCTTCGGATGTTTATCCGTTGGCGCGACGGCCGGTGTCGCATATGCGGCCACGGAATCGCGGACTGCGTATACTGCGGAGCAGTTTGAGATCACCCAGGACGGCGTGACCTATTCGTGCGAGACCACGGATAAGGGCACGGCGGAAATCACATGTATTGTTGCCGACGACAGTGTGACCGCGGTGAGTGTACCCAGCTCCATCGCGCATGGTGGCCAGACCTACAAAGTCACCGAACTTTTTTTCTCGTCTGGTATCGTGGCCAAGAACGTTGAGCAGCTGACGCTCCCCGACACGCTCGAAAACGTGCGCGGATGGTATTTCCGGAAGTTCGTAAAGGTCAAGGAGCTCCATATCCCTGGCTCCATCAAGGACTTCAGTTGCACGCTGCAAAACGCCGGCTCGCTCGAAAAACTCTATTTCGATGAGGGCGTCGAGAAGATTAGCGCCAACTCGATGGTCACGGGCTGCAAAAGCCTTTCGGAGATCGATCTCCCCTCCACCCTCAAAATGATTTCGGGCCCGAGCGCCTTCGGGGGGGCTACGGCCCTCACAAGCATCGAGTTTCCAAAAGATGTCGCCTTCGCCGACACCATAACGGGCGTGCTCAAAGGCTGCACGTCTCTGACAAGCGTGTCGTTGCCCGCATCGGTTACGAAGATCCCCTCGCACATGTTTGACGGATGCACCTCTCTAACGTCCGTCACCGCGCTGAGCGAAATTGAATCCATCGGGGATGGGGCGTTTCAGAATTGCTCGAGTTTGACCGGCATCGATTTCCCGGGCACATTGACGAGCATCGGATCCTCTGCTTTCCAGGGGTGCGCCAGCCTGGTGAGCGTGCCCAATCTAAGCAAGGTGACAAA
>CAJLRE010000107.1 GCA_905208975.1 uncultured Collinsella sp.
ACGTCGTTCTGGTCCACGAAGGACATCTCGATATCGACCTGGGTGAACTCGGGCTGACGGTCGGCGCGCAGGTCCTCGTCGCGGAAGCACTTGGCAACCTGGTAGTAGCGCTCGACGCCACCGACCATGAGCAGCTGCTTCAGGAGCTGCGGGGACTGCGGCAGGGCGTAGAAGTTACCCGGCTGGATACGGCTGGGAACGATGAAGTCTCGAGCACCTTCGGGCGTGGACTTGAACAGGGAGGGCGTCTCGACCTCCATGAACTCACGGTTGTGCAGCGCCTCGCGAATGGCAAAGGTGAAGTCGGAGCGCAGCTTGAGGTTGGCCATCATCTCGGGACGACGGAGGTCCAGATAGCGATAGCGCAGACGGGTGTCCTCGCTAGTCTCGATGCCGTCCTCGATCTGGAACGGCGGAGTGACGGACGTGTTGAGCACCTCGGCGTGATCGGTCAGGACCTCGATCTCGCCGGTCGCGAGCTTGGTGTTGGTGGTCTCCTCGCCACGAGCGCGCACGACGCCGTGAATCTTGATGGGCCACTCGGGACGCATGGTCTCGGCGATCTTAAAGGCATCGCCATCGGAGTGCTCGGGGTCGAAGGTGAGCTGCGTGATACCCTCGCGGTCACGAAGGTCGCAGAAGATAAGGCCGCCGTGGTCGCGGCGACGGCTCACCCAACCGGTGAGGGTGACCTCTTCGCCCACGTTCTCGAAGCGAAGCTCGCCGCAGGTACGGGTGTGCATGGAATGCTCATCGATGGGACGGGTCTGGCTCATACCAGTGATCCTCCTTTATGGATCTGTGCCGCCCCGTGTCGTTCCGGGCGGCGTCGTACAGATTTGCCCAGCCTGCGTAAACCGCGCAGCCAGACATGGCGTTCTATCTTATCGCACTCGCGTCGATGTGCCGCGAAAAAGTGGCTCCTGCCCAAAGACTTGACGGAGACGAAACAATTGACGCGCCGCGGCACCCGCCCGCGCTCGTCACGTGCGACAATATGCCCCAATAAAACAGCACTCGGAAAGGCCCGTCATGACCGCACGCCTCATCGTTATGGATATCGACTCCACACTCATCAACCAGGAGGTTATCGATCTTTTGGGCGAGGAGGCCGGCGTAGGCGAGCAAGTGGCGAAGATCACTGAGCGCGCCATGCGCGGCGAGCTTGACTTTAAGCAGGCGCTCGAGGAGCGCGTGGGGCTGCTTGCCGGCTTGGACGAGAGCGTGTTCGAGCGCACGTTTGAGCGCGTGACGTTTACCCCCGGCGCGCTGGAGCTTGTGCGCTCGGCGCACAGCAAGGGCTGGAAAGTCGGCGTGGTAAGCGGCGGCTTTCACGAGGTCGCCGATAAGATCGTGGCCGCCGCGGGCATCGACTTTTGCCTCGCTAACCGCCTGGAGGTCGTGGACGGCAAGCTCACCGGTAAGTTGGCTGCGGACATTGTGACCAAGGAGTCCAAGCTCATCCAGATGCTGGATTGGGCAGTTGAGTGCGGCGTCGACATGGCCCATACCGCGGCGATCGGCGACGGCGCCAACGACATCCCCATGATTCAAGCCGCGGGCACCGGCATCGCATTTTGCGCCAAGCCCAAGACGCGCGAGGCCGCCCCGTTTGCCATCGACGAGCGCAACCTGATGCTCGCCATGGACATCATCCTGCGTGACTAGCCGATCCGTCTAACAATTGAATCAGTCTGTCCTATAGTTTCCGAACAATTTTGTCTTAGTGTTCGGAAACATACCCTTTGAGTGCTAGACTTTGCGCCGTCGAAGGGAACATATATGGATAAGCGAGATCTTGAGCAATTGCTGAGCGATGTTGCCGACGGAGCAGTCACCCCGGCCGTCGCCCTCACGCGCATCCAGACGGCACCAACCGCTGATCTGGGTTTTGCACAGCTCGATCTTTCACGCGGGGTACGCCAGGGAGCCGGCGAGGTTGTCTACGGTGCCGGTAAAACCGCCGAGCAGATTGCCGCCATTATCGAAGCGCTGCGCGATGCCGGCCAGGAACGCATCCTGGTCACGCGCCTGGATGCCGAAAAGGCAGCCCGCACCTCGGAGCTCCTCGGCAACGGCATCGACCTGGGATATGCCCCGGACGCACAGCTCGCCCTCGTGGGCGGCAAGCCCTCCCCCACCGGCAACGGACGCATCGTCGTCGCCTGCGCCGGCACGAGCGATCTGCCCGTTGCCGAAGAAGCCGCATTAACGGCCGAGTTCTATGGCAACGAGGTCGACCGCCTCTACGACGTAGGTGTCGCCGGCCTGCACCGCCTGCTCGCTCATGCCGAGGAACTCGCCCAAGCGCAGGTGGTCATCGCCATCGCCGGCATGGAGGGCGCCCTGGCGAGCGTTATCGGCGGCCTGGCGAGCTGTCCGGTCATCGCCGTTCCCACTAGCGTGGGCTACGGCGCAAATTTTGGAGGCGTAGCCGCGCTGCTCGCCATGCTCAACTCCTGCGCCAGCGGCGTTTCGGTCGTCAATATCGACAACGGCTTTGGTGCCGCCTACCAGGCAAGTCTTATCAATCATCTGAGCGCCGGCACATCCTGCGCCCGTTAAGGAGCATTCCATGTCTAACCATCAGCACACGCTTATCATCGACGGCACCTCGGGCATCAGCGGCGACATGACCGTCGCGGCCCTACTCGACCTGGGCACCAGTGAGGAGCACCTGCGCAAGCAGCTCGCCACGCTGCCGGTCGACGGCTTTACGATTGCCGTCACGCGTGCAAACAAGCATGGCATCGACGCCTGCGATTTCGACGTCCAGCTTGCAGAGGAGCTCGAGAACCACGACCACGATATGGCCTGGCTCTACGGCAACGAAGCGGCTGTCGAGCATATGCATGAGCATGAGCACCACCATCATGATCATGGCGAGCACACACATGAGCATGAGCACCACCATCATGATCATGGCGAGCACACACATGAGCATGAGCACCACCATCATGATCATGGCGAGCACGAACACGAGCACAGCCACGAGCATGACCATGAGGCCCACGGCCATGACCACGATGGCCATCATCACGCCCACCACCATCACCACCGTTCTTTGGCGGATGTCACCGCCATCATCGATGACTCGCAGCTAAGCGATGGCGCCAAGCGTCGCGCGCTCGCCATCTTTACCGCGCTCGCCGCCGCCGAGGCCAAGGCCCACGGCAAAACGACCGAGACCGTCATGTTCCACGAGGTGGGCGCCATCGACTCCATCGTCGACGTCTGCTCTGTCGCCATCTGCCTCGATGACCTAGGTATTGAGGACATCGTGGTCGAGTCGCTCTCCGAGGGTCACGGCACCATCCGCTGTGCCCACGGCCTTATGCCCATTCCTGTCCCCGCTGTCGTCAACCTGTGTCAAGCGGGCAATATCGCCCTCACGCCCGCGCCGGTCGCCGGCGAGCTCGTGACGCCCACGGGCGCCGCCATCGTCGCCGCACTGCGCACGTCCGAGCACCTGCCGGCCCGCTACCGCATCGAGGCCGTCGGCTACGGCGCCGGTAAGCGCCCCTACGAGGGTTGCTCCGGTACGCTCCGCTGCCTGCTCGTTCACACGGACGCATAGCCATGGATGCCCGCAAGGCAAAAAGCCGCGCCGCCATCGTCGCGGCGTTCTCCGAACTGCTGCGCGAAGAGGACTACGGCAAGATCACCGTCGGCGACATCATCGCTCGCGCCCATGTGGGTCGGGCCACGTTCTATGGCCTCTTCAAGAGCAAAGATGACCTACTGTCCGAACTCGTGAGCGACATCTGCACCCACGCCCTCGACGACGATGGCACACCGCTCGATGATCCGCTCGTACAAGTCGAGCATATCCTCAACAATCTCTGGGAACGCCGCCAGGGCGTACGAGCCCTCGTAGCCGGCGCCGGCTCACGCGTCTTCGCCGACTGCCTACGCAAGACCATCATGTCACGAGCAGCCGAAACCGTCCCCACCGACCCAAACGGCCCCGCCGCTACCATGGACCGAAGCTTCCTACTACACCACATAGCCTCAAGCTTCGTAGGAATGGTCCAATGGTGGGCCTGGCACAACTTCCAAGCCGACAAAGCCGACGTAGCCAAAGACTACCTATCAGCCATACAGCCCCTCTTCAGCTAAGTAAGGCCCCATCCCAAAGCGCCATCCCAACAAAGCGCCCATCCCTTCCCCAAGTCACGTTTTCTTGTAAGGGCACCCAAAAACAAAGCGCCCCTCCCATCCATATTCAGATATATATGTTGGGTTGCTTGTTCCAACGCGACTAAGATCCCGCAGCTGGCCGCATGGGGTAACTTCCCAGCGCATTCCGCAGGACGAAAGAACCCCCGCCGCACGTGAACTGCGCCCCAATTCTTGGACGGGCTAATAAGCGGCCTACGCCGCACATAG
>CAJLRE010000108.1 GCA_905208975.1 uncultured Collinsella sp.
GAGAATCGGATGCAGAAGGCCGCCCTGCGGTGTCTTCCCCACTCCGGTCGGCATATACCTGCGCAATCTCGGCGACCATATCCGCCTCGCGCACCTGCGCATGAACGGGCACGCCCTTCGCACGAAGCGCCATGCCCAAGCAGCACGACGCCGGCATATCCAGGTTGAGCTCCACGAGCCCATCTGCCCGCGTCAGAATCTCCTCGGGCGTACCGAGCATGGCAACGCGCCCCGCCCGAAACACCGCGACACGATCGGCCTCGGCGGCCTCTTCCATAAAGTGCGTAATCATCACGATGGTCATGCCGCGTTCGTGCAGCACGTGACAGGCCTTCATAAGGCCCTTGCGCCCGCGCGGATCGAGCATCGAGGACGCCTCGTCCAAAATGAGCACGCGCGGTTCCATGGCGAGCACACCGGCAAGCGCCACACGCTGCTTTTGACCGCCCGAAAGCGCATGGGTCTCGTGGCGCTCAAAGCCCACCAGGCCCACGCCCTTCAGCGCCTCGCGTACGCGCTGCGCAATTTGCGCCGATGGCACGCCAAGGTTTTCGGGACCGAACGCAACGTCATCTTCGACAAGCGTTGCCACCAGCTGGTCGTCGGGATTCTGGAACACCATGCCTGCGGTCGAACGAATGTCGTAGACCAGCTCGGGATCGGACGCATCCATACCGTTGATACGTACCGTGCCCGCATCGGGCTGCAGCAGCGCATTCAGATGCTTGGCAAACGTCGACTTGCCCGACCCATTGCCACCGAGGATGCAGAAAAACTCCCCGTCCTCGATGTTCAGATCGACACCGTCGAGTGCCGACACGGCACCGTCATAGCTAAAGGAAACGCCCCGACACTCAATCATGCGCGGCCTTTGACCTGGTCCTTTTTAGGCGTGATGAGGTTGGAGACTGCTTTATACACCGCTAGCGTCAACACCGAGTTAAGCACGGTCTTGATAAGGTTGAACGGCAGCACGGCAGGAATCATAAGCGGGGCGATCACATCGACCGAGCCATACCAGAACCATACGCCAATGGTAAGGTTTGCGACCATAGACAACGCCGTAGCGGCAATGACACCGAACACTAGGCCAATCACGGCACCCTTATAGGTATGCATCTTCTGGTACACGATAGCCGCGGGCAGAATGTAGCCCAGCGTAGCAACCAGGTTCATAAGTGCGCCGACCCAATCGCCCGTGGTAAGCGCATGGATAACAATCGCCATAGCGGCAACAGCAGTACCGGCGCCAGGACCATACGCAAAACCGCACACCATCGCCGGCACCAGCGACGGGTCATACGTCAAAAACGGCGCCGAAGGAAGGATAGGCAGCTGCACGTACATAAACAGGGCGCCCAAGGCACACATCAGCGCCATGGTAACGAGCTGTTTGGTGCTCCACCTATTCGTGTTCTCAAAATGGATATGCTGCGACTGTTCAGACATAAGATCACCTGCCTCTTTCATCCGGACTCTAACCGTTGGTACTGGTATCTCACCAGTTCAGCCGGCATGCGAACCAACGCACACACGGGTCGCGGACTCATCGGCTCGGTCGCAGGCACTTTACCTGCGCCACGGCGCCCCTTTGACACCGCCCGATTTACCGCCAGTGGGGAATTCCACCCCGCCCTGAAACAGCAATTGCAAGTGTAGCACGAGCAATCGTTCGCGCAAGTATGCCAAGAGTAATTTATGGCGAGGGGGAACACTCCAGAAATACGCCCGGGACAAGTTAACGCGACAACCACGTTCTCCGTCCACACCAAAGTGATGCGCCTTTCGCGCAAAGCGCGAAACAGCAACTGGGATACGTATCCCTATCAGCCACGATCTCCGCCCACGCCGACCTCAAGGCCGTAAACGCAGGGGATCCGGGGGCGTGACGGGGGTTTCTCTCCGGAACTTTCCGCAGGACGCAAAGAGGCTCCGCAGCGCGAAGCGCGATGCGGAGCCTCTTTGCATGTCCGAGGACGTTCCGGAGAGAAACCCCCGTCACGCCCCCGGATCCCCGGTGGGAGTTCTAGACCTTGTCGGCCTTAGTACATACCGCCGCCCTGCTGACCAGCGGTGGCAGCAGCGATAGCGTCCTCAAGCTGAGTGTTCTTGGGCACATCGGAGACGGTGGCCTCGGTGATGAGGATCAGGCTGGCGACAGAAGCAGCGTTCTGCAGGGTGACGCGGCTGACCTTGACGGGGTCGAGGACGCCCATCTCGATCATGTCGCCCCACTCGCCGTTGGCAGAGTTGAGACCCTGGCCGGCGGGCAGCTCGGCAACCTTGTCGACCACGACAGCGCCCTCAAAGCCAGCGTTCTTGGCGATGGTAGCGACCGGAGCGGTCAGAGCCTTCTTGACGATGTCGACACCGATCTTCTCCTCGGGGTCGTCGAGCACAACGGCGTCGAGCGCAGGAGCAGCGTCCATGAAGGCGACACCGCCACCGGCGACAATGCCCTCCTCGACAGCAGCGCGGGTAGCCTGCAGAGCGTCCTCGACGCGATGCTTGATCTCCTTGAGCTCGGACTCGGTAGCAGCGCCGACCTTGATGACGGCAACGCCACCGGAGAGCTTGGCCAGGCGCTCCTGGAGCTTCTCGCGGTCGAAGTCAGAGGTGGTGTTCTCCATCTCACCCTTGATCTGAGCGATACGAGCGTCGATGGCCTCCTTGGAGCCAGCGCCGCCGACGACGACGGTGTTGTCCTTGGAGATGGTGACGGACTTAGCGGTACCGAGCATATCTGCGGTGATGTCAGCGACCTTCACGCCCAGCTCGTCCAGGGCAGCCTGGCCACCGGTGAGGACGGCGATGTCCTCGAGGATGCGCTTGCGGCGATCGCCGTAGCCCGGGGCCTTGACGGCGCAGACGTTGAGGGCGCCACGAATCTTGTTGAGGACCAGGGTAGGCAGAGCCTCGCCGTCGATGTCCTCAGCGATGATGAGCAGGCCACGGCCAGCGCGCTGGACAGCTTCGAGAACAGGCATGATGTCCTGGACGCTGGAAATCTTCTGGTCGGTGATGAGGATGTACGGATCCTTCATCACGGCCTCCATGCGGTCGTTGTCCGTGACGAAGTAAGCGGAGACGTAGCCCTTGTCGAACTGCATGCCCTCGACAGTGTCGATGGTGATGTCGAACGTCTGGGAATCCTCGACGGTGATGACGCCGTCCTTGCCCACGACCTCCATGGCCTCGGCGATCTTCTCGCCGACCTCGGGGTCACCGGCGGAGATGGTACCGACGGAAGCAATCTGCTCCTTGGTCTCGACCGGCTTGGCCTGCTTCTTCATCTCGGCGACGGCGGCGTTGACGGCCTTGTCAATGCCGCGACGGATGGCCAGCGGGTTGGCGCCAGCGGCGACGTTGCGCAGACCGTCGTTGACGATGGCCTGGGCGAGCAGGGTTGCGGTGGTGGTGCCGTCACCCACGGTGTCGTTGGTCTTGGTGGCGACCTCCTTCACCAGCTGGGCACCCATGTTCTCGATGTTGTCCTCGAGCTCAATCTCCTTGGCGACGGAAACGCCGTCGTTGGTGATGGTCGGAGCACCGAACGTGCGCTGCAGCGCGACATAGCGACCCTTGGGGCCCATAGTGACGGTAACGGCGTCGGCCAGAGTGTTGACACCCTTGGCGAGCTTAGCGCGGGCATCGGTGTTGAACGTAATGTTCTTTGCCATGGTAGGTAATCCTCCAAAAGAAACGTGACTCGCGCCGCCGCACCGAGTCATTTGCGGCGGGCGCGTTCAAAGACGAATCGTGCGATTCCGGCTGAGGCTTAGGCCTCGACGACGGCGTAGATGTCGTCGGCGCGCATCAGCAGATACTTCTCGCCGTCGACCTTGACCTCGTTGCCACCGAACTTACCGTAGATGACAACGTCACCGACCTTGACGTCCATGGGGATGCGCTCACCCTTGTCGTTGACCTTGCCGGCACCAACGGCAACGATGGTGCCGCGCTGCGGCTTCTCCTGGGCGTTGCTGGCGATATACAGACCAGAAGCGGTCTTCTGCTCGGCCTCGTCGGGCTTGACCAGAACACGATCTGCAAGCGGCTTCAAAGACGACATGCTTGTCTCCTCCTTTTTGGGCCGCGCGGTTATACCACGCGAATTAACCCTTTTTGTTTGCGTACGCGTTGAATGGTACCCACGAATGGCGGGTTATACAACACGGAGTCAAAAAATCTTATTTTTTGGCACTTAGATTTTCTGAATGCCGGGGGATAACTT
>CAJLRE010000109.1 GCA_905208975.1 uncultured Collinsella sp.
ATGGGAAAAATTGCGAAATTAAAACCGCAGGTAGACGGCTTATCAAAAATCGAAAAATGCCTGTATGGATGGGGGTCTCCGAATCAGCCCCGTAAACCGGGGTAGTTTTGAAATGGCACAAATCCGATAGCAGCCAAGAGGGCGCTTTTGCAACCGAAAAGAAGGGAGCGGGGTAGCTAAAAGTGCCCCGTCCCAAATTAGCTGCTTAGGTTGGATCGATGTTCATGCTGGCGACTAGGTCAATGTTGGTGCCGAGAAGATCTTCCAGCACGACGTCGCCCATGCGGATGGGGGCCTCGACGACCACGCCGCGGATGAGGTCCATGGCTTGGGCGTGGAGTGCCAGCGGGATGGCTTCGGCCGTGCGCACGGGGAGCAGGGCTTCGTCGCCGCCGGAGACGGCCACGGTCGTCGTGAGCACGCGCATGGGGCAGGTGAGCTCCTGATGTGCGAACTTATCGCCGCGCGGGCAGTTGTTGCCGGTCACGGAGCGAACTTCCACCACGGCGCCATTTGCGTCGCGCTCCACCTCTACGGTCAGGAGGCACTCGGATGGGCAGGTGGTGCAGTTGAACTGCAGCGTTTCAATCGCGTTTGTGCTCATGACTCTACGCCTCCTCAACGGGGTCGACGGACAGGACAATCTCGCTAACACCCAAGTCGAGCGCATGCTGAATCACCTTTGCCGGCAGCGGGAAGCTTTCCATGACGCTCGGTTTAAACGGGCGGACCTTGCCGGCGAACAGTTCCTCGTCGCCTGCTAGAATGCGCACGCGGGCGGCGTCGACGGGTCGGCGCACGCGGAAGTTAAGTTTAGTGAGCCCGACGGTCGTAATGCGGCCCGGCAGTGCGTAGCCTGCGATGCCGGCGGGGGAGACCGTGAGCTCGCAGCTCGTGCCCGCAGCGCTCGCCCCGCCGTCGCCGCCCAACGCCCACGTCGCCGCAGCCGCACCGGCGCGCTCGGACTCGGTCGTCACGTTGTCGGCCAGGTCGTGCACGTGCAGCACGTTGCCACATGCAAAGATGCCCGGCACGCCTGTCTGGAGGCTCTGGTCAACTACGGCACCGCGTGTGCGCGGGTCAAGTTCCACGCCTGCGGCAACCGAAAGCTCGTTCTCGGGAATCAGACCTACCGAAAGCAGCAGCGTGTCGCACGGAACGATGCGCTCCGTCCCGGCAATGGGCGCCAGGTGCTCGTCGACCTGGCTTACCTCGACGGCCTCCACGCGGTCGTGCCCGATCACGCGCGTGACGGTGGTGGACAGGTGCAGTGGAATTCCAAAGTCGTCCAGGCAGTTCTTGACGTTGCGGCGCAGTCCGTTGGCGTACGGCATGAGCTCGTACACGCCCTCGACCGAAATCCCCTCGAGCGTGCAGCGGCGCGCCATGATTAGCCCGATGTCGCCTGAGCCCAAAATGACGGCGCGCGAGCCGGGTTTGAGGTTTTCGATATTGATGTATCGCTGTGCCAGGCCCGCCGTAAACACACCGGCGGGACGACTGCCGGGGATCTTGATCTCGCTGCGGGTGCGCTCACGGCAACCCATGGCAAGGACGACCACGCGCCCGGTGAGCTGCAGCATGCCGGCAGGACTCATGAGCGTGACGGTATGGACCGCGGTGTCTTCTGCAGGCTCGCCTGAATCAATCCCAAGCACCATGCTGTTGAGGAACAGCGCAATGTCGGTTGCGTGCACCTGGTCGATAAAGCGTTGCGCGTACTCGGGACCGGTGAGCTCCTGTTTAAAGTGCGACAGGCCAAAGCCGGGGTGGATGCACTGGCGGAGGATGCCGCCCAGGTGCTGCTCGCGCTCCACGATGGCCACGCGTGCGCCTGCCTTATGCGCGGCCAGCGCGGCCGCCATGCCGGCAGGTCCGCCGCCGATAACGACCACGTCGAAGGCTTGCGTTTGTACGGGCGCGGAGGCTCCGACCTCTGCGGTTCGAGCCTCCGCGCGTTCGTCGCGCATATCAAACGTCGCCATCCTAGCGCACCCCCTTCAGCGGACCCTCGACCAGCCAGGAACCGGCATCCTCCAACAGTACCTCGCTGGGGTCGCAGCCCAGCTCGCGCGTCAGGATCGCCACCACACTGCTCTGGCAAAACCCGCTTTGGCACCGACCCATGCCGGCACGGCAGCGGCGCTTGACGCCCTCGACCGAAACCGCGCCCGGCTGGCGTCGAATCGCGGCCACGATCTCGGCTTCGGGCACCGTCTCGCAGCGGCAGACAATCTGGCCCCAAGCGGGATCGGACTCAATGAGCTCCTCCTTGCGCGCCAGCGGTGCGCGGTCAAAGTCTTCCGGCGCGCGGCGAATTGGGTTCCAGTCTGCCCGCTCGTGCAGTTTCACGCCGGCATCGCGCAGGACCTGTTCCATTCGCTCGGCAATAGCCGGCGCGCTTGCCACACCCGGTGACTGAATGCCCGCCGCCTGGAATAGCCCCGGCATCACGGCCGACTGCCCAATAAAGAAGTCGTTCGCACCCTGAATGACCGGACGCCCGCCGGCAAACGCGCGCACCACGCGGCGCGTGTCCAGATCGGGCACCAGCTTGCGCGCGCCGGTCAGGAGCGCGTTGACGTCGTCCGCATAGGTCTGCGTGTCGCCTGGCTCGCGCACAGCGGCGGTCGCGGTAATCACGGTGTTGCCGTGCACGGTACCCGTGACGATAACGCCCTTGGACACCGGCGTGGGAACGGGGTAGAGCGGCATGAGCGCACACGGTTCCTTCTCCAGCACCACGATATTGCCCTGGCGCCAGACCATCTGAAACTCCTCGGCACCGGCCATATGCGAGATGTTCGCGGCTCCATTGCCTGCGGCGTTGATCACATAGCGGCAGCGCACGTCTCCGGCGGGCGTTGCCAGCGTAAAGCGCGCAGTCCCGTCGGTAGCCTCGCCGCCAGCAACCTCAATCGCTTCCACCGACGCGGACCGCATAAATGTCACGCCGTTGGCAACCGCGTTTTCCAGAGCAGCGATGGCCACTTCAAATGGGTCAACGTAACCAGTCGAAGGGCACCATAGTGCGTACGTGGCTTGGGCACTCGCGCGCGGCTCAAGCTCATGGATGCGCTCGGGGCCAATGATCGACAGCTCGGGCACCCCGTTGGTCAGGCCATTCTGGCGCAGCTTTTCCAGATGCGCGCGGTCCTCGTCGTTAAAGCCCAACACCATCGACCCGGTGCGGCGGAACAGAAAGCCCAGCTCCTGCGCCCACGTACCGTACAACTCGCAGCCACGGGCGTTGACCTGCGCCTTTACGGTGCCCGGCGCCGGATCGTAGCCAGCGTGCACCAGGCCGCCGTTGGCCTTCGACGCGCCCAGCGCAATATCGTTAGCCGCCTCGACCACGCAAATGGACAGGTCATAGCGCGCGAGCTGCCGCGCGATGGCGCATCCGGTGATGCCCGCGCCCACAATTGCGATATCAAACGTTTCTGCCACGGTGCCTCCAAGACAAGTTGACAGGCTGTCAATAGGACTATCCTAAGGTCTGCGCACCCCCAGTGCAGCGGCAATGCGGCGAACAGCCCCGCAACACCCGCCAACGGCAGACGAGGGGAGACCCGGCAACGTCAACAACCTCGTCTGCCGCCCCTGGTGTCAGAGTTTTGTCTGGATCTGTAACATCTGGGACTGTTTTTGCCGAGTAACTGTTGCAGATTGAGATATTCGGCCAGGACGTTTTCATTTGTCTTGATCTGTAACAGTAAGAGGGGTTTTGGGGCCCAAGATGTTACAGATCGAGATTGAAGTCGGGGAGGGACCCCTGTGTCTTGATCTGTAACATCTAGACCCGGATTCCGCTCCCACTTGTTACAGATTGAGATGTTTGTGTCCGCACCAGCCCCGCCACTAGCCGTGGTCCCATATAAACAAACCCCGTGGTAAACTTGACCGAAGTGTAAATATCCCGAAAGGTACACCTCAATGTCCAAATACATCAACGAGCTCATGTCACCGCAGCTTATGGGCGTCATTTATGCCTTCGTGGGCTTTATCATCGCCCTGTATGTGCTGTCGGTCGTCTATGTGTTCATCGACGCTC
>CAJLRE010000110.1 GCA_905208975.1 uncultured Collinsella sp.
GCCGAGCGCAAGCCCGAGGCCATTCTGTACGGCGCGACCGCCTTTGGTCGCGAGCTGGCGCCCGGTGTGGCCGTGCGCTTGCAGACGGGTCTTACAGCCGATTGCACGGTGCTTTCTATGGATACGGAGACGGGTCTGCTGCAGCAGACGCGCCCGGCGTTTGGCGGCAACCTGATGGCCACCATTATCTGCCCCAACCACCGTCCTCAGATGGCAACGGTGCGCCCCGGCATCTTTAAGGCGCCCGAGTTTGACTATAGCCGCTCCGGCACGATTACCCAGGTAGTGCTTGCGGATGACGTTAAGGCCCGCGTCGAGATCTCGATTCCCGCCGAGGAGTGGGGACAGCAGGCCTCAATTGCCGATGCCGAGCGTCTGGTCGTGGTGGGCCGCGGCATCGGCTCCAAGAAGAATCTGCCCCTGATGCGAAAGCTCGCCGATGCCCTGGGTGCCGAGCTTGGTTGCACGCGTCCCATTGTGGAGGCAGGCTGGTTGGAGTATCGCCACCAAATTGGCCAGACGGGTGTATCGGTCTCGCCCAAGCTCCTCGTGAGCATCGGTGTCTCGGGCGCTATCCAGCATCTCGCCGGCATCGGTGGGGCGGAGTGCATTGTCGCCATCAATGAGGACCCGGATGCCCCCATCTTCGGTGCTGCCCAGTATAAGGTCGTCGGCGATGCCGTTGAGATCGTTGAGGAGCTGCTGGCTCAGCTTGAGCGCTAAGCGCGCGTCAGCCAGTCGCGCATCTCGTCCTTTAGGCGGCTCCAGGTTGCCTGCGTGGCGGGGTTGGTAAAGGGCCGCGTAATGCCAAAGGGCGCATCGAGCAGGCGGTGGATATCGCCCTGTTCGCGCGCCAGCGCGCGGCTCGCTGGATAGACGAGCTCAAACATAAAGCAGATGAGTCCCACCAGGTAGTCTGCGGGCTCATCGCGCTCATCGCGTGCGACGCAGCGGTGCTCGTCAAAGGCGGTAAGCGCCGGTGCCGAGAAGTGGCTGGCGAGAAATGCGTCCTCATCCACCTTGAGGATGGTCTCGACGGTGCTGTCGGCGATGGTGCGCATAATGTCGATCTTGTCACCATCGCGCACGATATCGCAGAAGCTCCGCGTACGCTCGTCGAGCTGCGCGGGTAGACGAAAATCGCTGTGATAGGCAATGCTCGCTCGGATGAGCTCATCTTCTGCCGGGTCATCGATAAAGTCGCGGATGCTCGTTACGGCGGGTGCATCGGCGGGATTCTCGCCAAAGAGGACCTCGATGCCCAGCGCTGCATGGCTCATGCTCTCGGCGTCCTTAAAGGTGTCCCAGCGCCGCAACTGCTCAAAGCGGCCCATATCGTGTAGCAGGCCGCAAAGCCATGCCAGGTCAATATCTTCTGACGACCAGCCCTGCTCGCGTGCTACGGCATCGCATGCCTCGGCCACGTGGTACGTATGCTCGAATTTGAGCGCGATGCGTGGGTTAGTGGCGTCGTAGGCATCGGTGTAGCTTTTGAAGGCCGCGCGCGCCCGGTCTCGATCGATAGCTGTCATAATGACTTCCTAAAAAGTTGTGTCTTTCGATCCGGTGGCAATTGTAGGTGAACTCGGTTGCTGTCGGATGATGATTCTGCCGTGTCGCTACATGCGGCTCGGAGACCTTGTCAGGATGAGAAGCGTATGGTGCTCAAAATCGTTAGAACCGTCTGGCCAGTGATGCTTACCTATGTTGCAATAGGCGCGCCGTGCGGAATGATCATGGGGCAGACGGGAATGGAACCCTGGATGGTCTTTGCTCTGAGCAGCACGTTCGTGACGGGCAGCGGGCAGTTTATGATCTGCAATCTGTGGCTGGCAGGTGTGCCTGCGGCGTCGATCGTCGCGAGCGTTGCTGCCATCTCCTCGCGCTTTGCGCTTTACTCGGCATCGATCACGTCGCATCTGACGGGTGCCTCGAAGAGTCAGACGCTGGCTGTTGCCGCGACACTTACCGAGGAGGCATATGGCATCTCGCTTGCCAAGTTGGTTGAAGGGGAGGATTGGGGCCCGCGCGAGTCCTTTGTGCTCAACGTGATCCTTATCGCAACATGGGGCGTATCGTGTACGACGGGCGCCATCGTCGGCGCCGTTGTCGATGTTCCCACCGCCATTGCAGCCTTTGTCTGCACCTCGCTCTTTATCTGCCTGCTCTTTTCGCAGCGGCTGTCGCGCGGCAACGTTGTCGCGGCGGTTTCGGGCGCGGTGTCCGTCGCCGTATGCAAGTTCTTGGGCCTCGTGAATATTGCCGTGCCGGCAAGCGTCGTGGTCGGCATTACCATTGCGCTGGCGTGCGATGCTGTATTTGACGGAAGAGGTGCCCGCGATGCCCGTTAACGAGTTCTTGGTTCTGTGGCTGTCGTCGTGGGCTGCTATCGCGTTCTTTCGCATCGCGCCGGCGTTCGCCTTGCGCGGGCGGACCCTGTCGCCCCGTATTACCGAGGCCCTGGGCTATATCCCGCCCGCTGCCTTTGCCGCGCTGGTCGCCAACGACTTGGTGAGTCCCGGCGCGTTCGACGCGGGGCTCTGGCCTGCCTTGGTTCCCTGGATTGCGGCCGCCGGCGTCGTGGTCGTGGCGGTCAAGACAAAATCGATGCTGTGGTGCTGCGTCTCGGGCATCGTACTCTATATCGTCTTGAGCCTTATATAGGGGTGGCGTCGCGGGCGCCGAATCTCGTTCCATCCCAACTTGTCGAGTTTTTCACCGAGCTGGTCTATTTCTTCTGGTACCATGGTCAAACTTTACTGTAGCAAAGCGTGACGTGGGCTTTTGTACCCCGTCAGCGGAAATGGGGGTTTCATGGCACAGGAAGCAACCGCCAACGAGCAAAAGAAATTCAAGGTCCCGCGCATCCCGGGCGACATCATGATTTATCCGATGATCGTCGGTCTTTTGCTCAACACCTTCTGCCCGCAGGTTTTTGAGATCGGCGGATTCTTTACGGCTGCCTGCCGCGGTGGCTCCAATACCATCGTCGCCGCGATCCTGCTGTTTGTGGGCGCCGGCATCAGCTTTAAGTCCACGCCGGGCGCTATCAAGACCGGCATCGTCGTGCTGATTCCCAAGCTGGTCGTCGCAGCGGCTCTCGGCCTGGGCGTGGCATATTTCTTTAACGACAACTTCCTGGGTCTGAGCTCCGTGTCTATCATCGGCGGCATCACGTTTTGCAACATGGCGCTCTATACGGGCATCATGGGCGAGTTCGGTGATGAGTCTGAGCAGGGCGCCGTCGGTATCCTGTTCTTTACGGCCGGCCCCGCCGTCACGATGATCATCCTCGGTGTTTCCGGCCTCGCCAACATTCCCATTGGCACCATTATCGGCTCCATCTTGCCACTCGTTATTGGCATGGTTCTGGGCAACCTGTTCCCGTTTATCAAGAACCTGCTGGTTCCCGGTGCCAATCCCGCGATTGCCGTCATCGGATTTCAGCTCGGTGCGTCCATGAGCCTGTCGAGCTTTATCACCGGCGGTATTTCCGGCATCTTGCTGGGCCTTGTCACGCTGTTTGTCGTCGGTCCCATCACCTTTGCGTTCGAGCGTCTGTGCGGCGGCAATGGCAAGGCCGCTGTGGCTTGCTCCACCATTGCCGGCACGGCTATGACCACACCGGTTGCCCTCGCCGAGGTCGCACCGCGTTACGCCGAGCTTGCGCCCACCGCGTACGCTCAGATCGCCACCGCCGTTATCATCACGGCGATCATGGCTCCGATTCTGACTGGCTGGGTCGACAAGAAGTTCTGCCAAGGCAAGGAGGATCTGTCGCCTGTCGGTGTCGAGGCCATCGAGGAGGCCGTCGCGACTGACATCGATGGCGAGTAGCAATCGATACCCATCAATGATGCCGGCGTGTGCAATTCGCGCCGTATGGGCGCCCGAACAGAAACTGTTTTGCAGTGATGTTCGGGCGCTCTGCTATTATCCCCTTTACCCCTGCGGAGTAAAGGGGTGTTTATTGCCCTGATTCGAATTGGGCGATTCTGACC
>CAJLRE010000111.1 GCA_905208975.1 uncultured Collinsella sp.
AAGGGCGGAGGCGGGGCATGCCCCGCCTCTTACACCACATCTCTGCGCGCTACCGTTTGAGGGGTTAGTTCTATACCCCGTGGACAAAAAATGCCAAATATGAGTACTGTTGCCAAGATAGTCACATATATTTTAGGTCAAATAGGCTCTCTAACGATATTTATTATCGATAGAGAGCTTATTTTATTGGACCTATGAGGAATTACATCATCTAATTTTTGAACAAATGTAGACTTTCGACACCCATACGTAGCAAAATTGCTGTTACTAAATTGGTGACAGTACTCATATTTGGCATTTTTTGACCACAGGGGTTGCCAGCGCCGCGGTTTCGCCCTTTCTGCGCCGAAGCGATACACTGTTATCGTTTGATTTCTTCGCTCAAGGAGGATGCGCATGCCGTGCACAACGATTTTGGTTGGTAAGAACGCGAGCTACGACGGGTCGACGTTGGTTGCTCGCAACGAGGACTCGTCCAACGGGGTGTTTGAGCCCAAGCGCATGCGCGTGGTGCATCCCGACGAGCAGCCGCGCGTCTACACGAGCGTCCTGAGTCACCTGACCGTTGAGCTGTCCGACAATCCCATGCGCTACACGAGCGTCCCCGATGTTGTCCCGGGCCACGGCATCTGGGCCGAGGCCGGTTTCAACGAGCTCAATGTGGGCATGTCCGCAACCGAGACGCTCACCACCAACGAGCGCGTTCGCGGCGCCGACCCGCTCGTCGACTACGTGCCCGCCAAGGGCAACGAGGGCGAGGACGGCTATGTTCCGGCGCAGCCCGGCGGTCTGGGCGAGGAGGACATGGTGACCCTGGTGCTGCCATATGCCAAATCCGCCCGCGACGGCGTACGCATTCTGGGCGACCTGCTCGAGCGCTATGGTACCTACGAGAACAACGGCATCGCCTTTAGCGATGTGGACGAGATCTGGTGGCTCGAGACCATCGGCGGCCACCACTGGATCGCCAAGCGCGTGCCCGATGACGCCTATGTGACCATGCCCAACCAGCTGGGTATCGATAGCTTTGACCTGGATGACGCCGAGGGCGCCCAGGCCGATCACATGTGCTCCGCCGACCTGCGCGCTTGGATGGCCGAGTGGCATCTGGACTTGACGCTGGGCGTTGAGGGCGACGGTCCGGCCGCGGTCTTTAACCCGCGCGAGGCCTTTGGCTCGCACAGTGACAGCGACCACGTTTACAACACGCCGCGCGCCTGGTACATGCAGCGCTGCCTTAACCCCAGCGATGTGTGGGACGGTCCCGAAGCCGACTACACGCCCGAGAGCGACGATATCCCCTGGAGCCGCGTGCCCGAGCGCAAGGTGACCATCGAGGACATCAAGTACGTGCTTTCGAGCCACTACCAGGGCACGGAGTACGACTGCTACGGCAGCAAGGGCACGCCCGCTACGCGTGGCGCCTATCGCCCCATCGGCATCAACCGTAACAGCCAGCTCGCCGTGCTGCAGCTGCGCCCCTATGCGCAGCCGGCCTACCGCGCCGTGCAGTGGATGGCCTTTGGCTCCAACTCGTTTAACGCGCTGGTTCCGCTGTACGCCAACGTCGAGACCATGCCCGAGTATTATGCCGACACGCAGGCTCGCGTGACGTCCGAAAACTTCTACTGGGCCAACCGCCTGATCGGCGCGCTGGCCGACGTCCGCTTCCATGAGTGCGGCCGCGCTGTGGAGGACTACCAGGAGAAGGTCGGTGGCATGGGCCACAAGCAGATCCATGACGTCGATGCTGCCGTAGCCGCTCTGCCCGAGGCCGAGGTACCTGCCGAGCTTGCACGCGCCAATGAGGCCTTTGCCGAGCGTGTTCGCGTGGAGACCGATGCTCTACTGGGCAAGGTGCTCTACACCACGAGCTGCGCCATGAAGAACTCTTTCGCGATGAACGACAACGTGAGGTAGGGATTTCCCGTCGATTGAATAGCGCTAAAACGCTTTGTCGCTTTCGCTCAATCTTGGGTACAAGAACGCCAATGCAGTTGTTTGTGATTGGAGACAACCATGGTTATGAAACTCGATCAGCTTGTTAACGGCGCCATTAACGTGGGCTTTGGCGCTGCCGCCGTTGCTGTCGAAGGCGGCAAGAAGGTTCTCGACGACCTTAACACCAAGGGTGAGCAGGTTCGCAAGGATGCCGGCACCCCCGATATCGCCCGCAGCGTGTCCGATATGTTCGAGCAGGCGGGTGGCACCATCTCCGACCTGACCGAGCGCCTGGGCATGCAGGGCGAGACTGCGGCACAGCGCGTGCTCGATGAGCTCATCCTGGCTCGCGTCCGCGTTATGACCGCCCACGAGCGCACGGCCTTCCTGGCTCATGTACGCGATATCGTCGATTCGGTCGAGGACAACGTGACTTCGGTGCCTGTCGAGTCTGTTGAGCCCGACGATGCAGAGGACGCCGAAGAGGCCGAGTAGTAGCGCAGATGGCAGATTCCACCACCGATTACAACAATCAAGATCCCTTGTGTGACGAGGCGGCGGTTGTCGACGAGGTCGATGCCGCCGTCTCGGGCGCTCGCAAGAAGCCGCGCGCTGTCGATATGGTCCCCGAGGAGCCCGATGCGATGGCGCCGGACGAGGAATACCAGCTTACGCCGGCAGGTCGCCGCGAACGCATCGGTCAGATCGTTCGCTTGGTCAAAAAGTACCGCGTGTGGGATAACCTCACGCCGGTGCGCCTGCGCCGTCTGCTCGAAGAGCTCGGCCCCATGTTCGTCAAGATGGGGCAGATTCTGGCTAACCGCTCCGAGATTTTGCCGCAGCGGTTTTGCGACGAGCTGCGTCGCCTGCGCTCCGACGTAGAGCCGGTGCCGTATGAGGTAGTGCTCCGCTGTCTGGAAGAGGAGTACGGCCAGCGCCTGGGGCAGATGTTCGACGCGATCGACCCCAACCCGCTTGGCAGCGCGTCGCTCGCGCAGGTGCACCGCGCTCGCCTGGTGACGGGCGAGGACGTGGCCGTCAAGGTGCAGCGCCCCGGTGCGCAGCAGGTGATGGCACAGGACATCGACATCATTCGCTCGGTGGTGCGAATCGTTTCCAAGTTTGTCAACACCGATCAGTTTGTGGACTTGCATGGCGTGGTCGAGGAACTGTGGACCTCGTTTCGCGAGGAGACCAACTTTTTGGCCGAGGCCAAAAACCTCAACGATTTCTATGAGTTCCATAAGAGCGTGCGCGGCGTGTCGTGCCCCAAATCTTACCTGGACCTTTGCACCGAGCATGTCGTGGTCATGGATTACGTCGACGGCATCTCGATTGCCGATCCCGAGCGCTTGGTGGCCGAGGGCTATGACTTGGAAAAGATTGGCGCCGCGATTGTCGAGGACTACTCGACGCAGGTGCTCGACGACGGCTTTTTCCATGCCGACCCGCATGCGGGAAACATCATTCTCAAGGACGGCGTCGTCTACTTTATTGACCTGGGCATGGTCGGGCGCATGTCGAGCCACGACCGCGGTATCGTTAAGGACATGATTTTCGCCGTGGCCGAGGGCGACGTGCCCAAGCTCAAGGATTCGCTTATGCGCTTCGCCGTGACGCGCGGCGACTCGGCCGAGCTCGACCATTCGGCCTTTTTGTCCGACTTGGACTTTATCGTCGCCGACTTTGCGGGCCTCGATCTTAAGGACCTGGATATCGGCGAGTTTTTGACCTCGCTGTTAAACCTGGCGCGCAAGAATGACGTTGAGCTGCCGAGCGTGGTGACGATGTTCGCCCGCGGCATGGTGACACTCGAGGGTCTGCTGACCGAGTACATGCCCAACGTCAATATGGTCCAGATTATCCAGACGCACATCAAAAACGAGAAGAGCACCTATGCACGCGTCCGCGAAATGGGACGCGACCTTGCCGTGAGCAGCTATCGCGCGGCAAAAGGCTCGCTCGAGGCGGC
>CAJLRE010000112.1 GCA_905208975.1 uncultured Collinsella sp.
GCCACGCGACGTGAGTCGTTGCGCTCGAGCGCGCCGTTGTTCAAGTTGCCCATGTCATTCCTTTCGGGTTACAGCTCTGTGGACTATGCGAGCTCGTCGGCAATAGCTGCGACCTGCTCGGCCGTTTCGCACGAATACACGCGAACGTCGCTCAACGTACGCTTGACCAAGCCGGACAACGTTTTGCCAGGGCCGACCTCAATAAACGTATCGATGCCTTGATCCTGCAGAGCATGCAGCGTGTCGACCCAGCGCACGGCATGACTCACCTGGTTGGCCAGCATCTCCGCTGCCGCCTGCGGGTCGGCCGGATAGGGCGCCGCTGTCATATTTGCCATAACAGGAATCAGCAGCGGGGACGGCGCGTGACCGGCCTCGATATATGCAGCAAGGCCACAGGTCGCCTCGGCCATATAGGGGCTATGGAATGCACCCGACACCGCGACTTTCATAGCGCGGCCGCCAGCCTCTTTTACTAGGACGTCGAGCTCCTGCAGCGCCTCGGGCGGTCCGGCAACAACCGTCTGCTGCGGACTGTTGTAGTTGACCGGCCAGCAGTCCTCGCCGGCCTGTTTTGCCAGGTTCTCGACTTGCGCCGCATCGAGCTTGATGACGGCGCGCATGCCGCCCGGATGACGCTCGGCAGCCGCGGCCATCAGCGCCGCGCGCTCGCACACGAGCTCAAAGCCCACTCGCGTATCGAACGCCCCCGCAAAGGTGAGCGCGGCGACCTCGCCAAGCGAAAAACCCGCACAGGCGGCAGGTACCACGCCGCGCTCACGCAGGGCGGCAGCCGCTGCCAGATCGTGAACGAACACGCACGGCTGCGTGTTCTCGGTCTGCGAGAGCTCCTCCTTGGAGGCGCTTCGGCACTGCTCACTGGTCCCCGGGCGCACCTCGTCGGCAATGGCGAACACTTCGGCAGCCGCCGGCGATGCCTCGATCAGGTCGACGCCCATCGCGGGGTGTTGGGCACCCTGGCCGGCAAACAGAAACGCTACGCTACCCATGCTGACGCACCCTTCAGGACATGCTCGGCGCCATCGACCAGATCGTCGACGATTTCGCGTGCACTTTGGCGTTCGTTGACCATGCCAGCAATCTGTCCGCACAGATACGAGCCCTCTTCGTAATTACCGTCCTTTGCGGCTTTACGAAGCGCGCCCGTGCCCATGGCCTCGAGTTCCTCGGCATTTGCGCCCGCCGCCTCGCTCTTGGCATACGCGTTAGTGAAGGGGCTCTTGAGGGCGCGAACCGGATGCCCCGTCGAGCGTCCGGTCGCACGCGTCGACGTGTCGCCCGCCTTGAGCACCAGCTCTTTGTACTGCTCCGATACGGTGCACTCGTTTGCGACTAGAAAGCGTGTTCCCACCTGCACGCCGGCGGCACCGAGCATAAAGGCGGCCGCCACACCGCGGCCATCGGCGATGCCGCCAGCCGCAACCACGGGAATATCGACCGCATCGACAACCTGCGGGACAAGGGCCATCGTCGAAGTCTCGCCAATATGGCCGCCCGATTCGGTGCCCTCGGCAACCACGGCAGTGGCTCCACGACGCGCCACGAGGCGTGCCAGCGCCACCGAGGCAACGACCGGGATGACCTTGATGCCCGCCTCGTTCCACGCCTTCATGTACTTGGCGGGATTGCCGGCGCCCGTCACGACGACCGGCACTCGCTCGTCAATCACGACCTGCGCGACCTCGTCGGCAAACGGGCTCATGAGCATGACGTTGACGCCAAAGGGCTTATCCGTCTTGGCGCGCAGCTCGTGAATCTGGTCGCGAAGCCAGTTGGCGTCGGCATTCATAGCCGCGATGATGCCTAGGCCGCCCGCCTCGGACACGGCAGATGCCAGCGAGGCGTCGGCAATCCAGGCCATGCCACCCTGGAATACAGGCTTTTCGATGCCGAGCAGATCGCAGAGAGGAGTCTTGAGCATCTCTACTTCTCCAATGCCGCCTCGACCGTATCGGCGAACTCGCCGACCGTCTTGGGGTTCTCCTCGGTATCGAGCTGGATGCCAAACTCGTCCTCGACGGCGACGAGAATCTCGACGGTGCCCAGGCTGTCGAGGCCAATCTCCTCGAGCGTGGACTCGGGCTTCATCTCGACGTCGTCAAGGCCAGCGGTCTCGCGGATAACGTCGCAAACGCGCTCGAAGGTCTTCTGATCTGCCATGGTAGTTCTCCTTTGGTTGTGCCCTAGGGCGTTTTTATTTCCTATGTGCGACTACTTCCAACGAAGCAGATAGCCACCTATATCCAGACCGGCGCCAAATCCAACCAAGGCGATGGTGTCGCCCGCATTCAGTGCGTCGGTGCGTGCCAGTCGGTCAAGCGCAAGAGGAATGCAGGCGCTCGAAATGTTGCCGGTCTCGCGCAGCGTTCGAACCACGCGCTTGTCTGGCACACCGAGGCGCTTGACCGCCTGACTCAGGATTCGTTCGTTAGCCTGATGGAATACAAAATGGTCGATGTCCTCGACCGAAATGCCCGCATCGCTCGCAAGCTTATGGACCGTGTCGCAAATCGCGTTGACGCCGAACTTGAACACGCGGCGGCCATTCATGGACAGCACGCTCTCGCTATCTGCGGAGGCCTTAAACGGCGAGGTGCCGACCAGACCGGGAACGCACAACGTCTCGACGTCGGGCGCCGTCGAAAGCTCAACGGCAAGGGGGCTGTCTCCCCCAGCCTCAATCACCGCGGCGCCTGCCCCATCGCCAAAGAGCACACAGGTGGCGCGGTCGGTCCAGTCGAGCGCGCGCGTCATCTGCTCGGCGGCAACGACAAGCACATGCTTGGCTCGTCCTCGGGCGATATAGCCCTCGGCAACATCGAGCGCAAATACGAAGCCGGCGCAGGCAGCCGAGACATCGAAGGCAGGGCACGTCGCGCCCAGTCGCTCAGCAACGGCACACGCCTCGGCGGGAACAAGGTGGTCACCCGTCGTCGTCGAGCAGACGATCAAATCCAGCTGGCTCGCGTCGATTCCGGACACCTGGAGTGCCCGCTCGCTCGCCGCTACGGCAAGGTCGTCAAGTGACTCGGTGGTGCATACATGGCGGCTCTTGATACCTGTGCGGGTAAAAATCCACTCATCCGAGGTATCGAGGAACTCGGACAGCTCGTCATTGGAAACACTGCGCTTAGGAAGCGCCGAGCCTGTTCCAAGAATCGTGAAACCCATCACTAACCTCCTTTGAGTTGTTGACGTGTTTACATCGACCAAGAGAGGATAGCGCATTTCAGTCGTTGTTAACGTGTTAACATTAAATTGTCCAAATGCGACAAAGGCTTCACATTGTGTCTCTCTCGACACCATTGCGTTATTCACTTATTCATTAAGGAGGTAGCAGCCGTTATGGATGCCAAATTAACGATAGTCGACGTAACCGGATCGACCAACGATGACCTGCTCGAAGCAGGAAAACAGGGAGCGCCGCACGGCACAGGACTTGCCGCCCGGGCTCAGACAGCAGGACGCGGCCGGCGCGGCCACAAGTGGGATTCAACCGCCGGCAACCTATTGCTTTCGATTGTCCTGCGTCCATGCGTTAATCCTGCGAAGTACTCTGGTCTTGCTGCCGTCAGCGGCCTAGCGGTGCTCGAGGCGCTCGAAAAACAGGGTCTTGCAAACGAGATTGGCCTCAAATGGCCCAACGACTTGGTCGCTCGAGGGCGCAAACTTGGCGGCATCTTAGTCGAGGCAGCACGCGATAACGAAGGCAAACCCTTCGCCGTCTGCGGCATTGGCGTCAATGTGAACTATGTGCCCTCGGAGGTTCCCGATGGCGG
>CAJLRE010000113.1 GCA_905208975.1 uncultured Collinsella sp.
TCGCGCACGACCGAGATCGACGAGGTCATGGCCATGACGCTCGGCGCGGACGACTTTGTTCCCAAGCCCTATAGCGCGCGCGTGCTCGTGGCGCGCATCAACGCACTGCTGCGTCGCACCGCGGCGTCAGGCGAGCGCAGCACGCTCGTCCACAAGGGGCTGGAGCTCGACCTCGCCCGCTCTATGGTCACCAACACGGCGACCGGCGACAGCACCGAGCTCACCAAAAATGAGCTGCGTATCCTCTCGCTGCTCCTGAGCCGCGCGGGCAAGATCGTCTCGCGCTCGGCCATCATGCAGGACCTGTGGGACTCCGACGCCTTCGTGGACGACAATACGCTCACCGTCAACATCAACCGCCTGCGCACCACGCTCGAAAAAATCGGCATCAAGGGGTATTTGACGACGCATCGCGGCCAAGGCTATTCGGTCTAGGGGCCGGCTATGTCGTTTGGCAAGTTCTTTAAAGATGCACTGCTTCCCGTCGCCGTGTGGACGTGCGGCGTGCTGCTGAGCTGCTTTGTGCTGACGGTCGCCGGCGCACCCGTTTCTATCGTGGTCGTGGCGGTTGGCGTGTCCTTTATCTTCGGTATGCTCGGCATCGTGATCGAGTACGCTCGCCGTCGCCGTTTTCTGCGTCAGTTGGAGCGCGCGGCAGAGGAGCTCGAGAGTCCCGCATGGGTGCAGGAGATGGTGCAATGCCCAACCTATGCCGAGGGCGAGCTCGAGTACGAGGTCCTGTGCCGGGTGGGCAAAGCCGCCTGCGACGAGGTTGCCGAGGGCCGGCGTCAGACCGAAGACTATCGCGACTATATCGAGAGCTGGGTCCACGAGGCCAAGCTGCCCCTGGCGGCGGCTCACCTGATTCTGGAAAACCTCGACGGCGGCGCAGATGACCCAACACGTGTCGATGACCTGGGTCGCGAGTTGGCTCGCGTGGAACGCTATATCGACCAGGCGCTGTACTACGCGCGCTCGGAAGTCGTGGAGCGCGACTACCTGATTCGCCGCTGGGACCTTAAGACCTTGGTGACGGGTGCGATTAAGGCCAACGCGCGCGAGCTCATTGCGGCGCACGTGGCTCCGGTGTGCGAGAACCTCGACTTCGAGGTCTTTACCGACGAAAAATGGCTCGAGTTTATCCTGGGCCAGCTCATTCAGAACAGCATTAAATATGCGCGCGAGGACGGCGCGAAGATCGTGTTTTCGGGCGCGTTACTGGACGAGGGCCTGGCGAGCGAGCGCATCGAGCTCACCGTTGCGGACAACGGCTGCGGCGTGTGTGCGGCAGACCTGCCGCGCGTGTTCGAGAAGGGCTTTACCGGCGACAACGGCCGCACCACCAAGCGCGCAACGGGCATCGGCCTCTACCTGGTGGCGCGCCTATGCTCCAAGATGGGCATCGACGTCACGGCGGCATCCGACTCCGGCGAAGGCTTTGTCGTAACGTTCGCCTTCTCGACGAACAAGTTCCAATACTTTGAGTAGCCGGGCCGTCTTGCGCTGCGGACGGCTATGTTCCCGAACGTGAACTTAGCTAAGGCAACTGGCGTTATGTTCCCGAACGTGAACATAACTATGAGGCTCAAATGGATCTCCCAAAACAAAAACGTGCAGCCCAAACAAAACGTGCCGCCCCAAACGGGGCGGCACGCCATCTTTTATCAGCCAACTCGCTGAAGTAAGGCTGCGAAGGCCGCGAGGCCGGGAGGGGTTTCCTAAGGGCACATCCCGCAGCCGCAACGCGGCGAGGACGTGCCCGTGGAAACCCCTCAGGCCCCGCGGCCGGTGGGAGCAACGCTACTTTACGACCAAAATGTCGCAGTCGGTATTGCGCAGCAGGAACGTCGAAATCGAACCCAGAAGCGCATACTTGATCGAGGACAGGCCGCGAGCGCCGCAGAGCACCAGGTCGGGCTTGACCACGTCGAGCATCTCGTCTTTGAGCGTCTCGCGAATACGACCGGCGCGTATCATGACCTCGACCTCGGGAATATCGGGATTGGCCTTGGCCTCTTCGAGCTGCTTTTCGATGGAGTTCTTAAAGGCCTCCTCCAGACCGTTGACCAAATCGACCGGATAGGAGCCGGCGCTCTCGAGCGCCGTGGAATCGATAACGTGGCCGATAATCAGCTTGGCGCCGTTGTTCGCGGCGACCTTGATGGCGCGTGCGAGCACAAAATCCTGCTGCTCAGTACCGTCGAGTGAAACAAATACCTTGGTGTAACCCTCGTTCATGGTTTCCTCCTTGGTCTATCGCACGGGCGCGGGGCTCGTGCGTCGGGCGGGCGCGGGTGCGTTGACCGCCGGACACTTTATCTTGTTGCAGTTATACCCAAGGATTTCGGTTTAACTGCTCGCAATTCTGTGAACGGGCGAGTTTTTTGGTAAGGGTAGGCGCGGTCGCACCGCCAACGGTTGATAATGGGACATCGCCCGCATCGTCCGCAGAACATCTACCGGCGGGTGTCTAACGAGGGGGTCCCTTTGGATATTATCGAGCTTCTAAAATCTGCCTTCATGGGCCTGGTCGAGGGCATCACCGAATGGCTGCCCGTTTCGTCGACGGGCCACATGATCTTGGTGGACGAGTTCGTCAAGATGAACGTGAGCGAGACGTTCTGGAATATGTTCCTGGTCGTGATTCAGCTCGGCGCCATTCTGGCCGTCTGCGTGCTGTTTTTCCACGAGCTCAACCCGTTCTCGCCCAGCAAGGGCAAGGAGGGCCGTCGCGACACCTGGGTGCTGTGGGGCAAGATTGTGCTCGGTTGCATTCCTGCGGCGGCGATCGGCCTGCCGCTCAACGACTGGATGGAGGAGCATTTCTACAACGCTCCCGTCGTGGCGCTGGCGCTCATTGTGTACGGCGTGCTGTTTATCGTGATCGAGAACTGGCGCGCGAGCAAGCGCGAGGAAATGGCCGTTGCCGGTTCGTTTGGTTCGCGTGCTGTGGTGTCGGGTGGACGTCCCGCCGGTGCGCACTTTGCGGCGTCCCCCACGGCTACCGCTGAGGATGAGGACGATGACGAGAATCTGGACTTTGGTTCCATCGCCACGCTCGAGGACCTCAGCTGGAAGACTGCGCTGGGTATCGGCTGCTTCCAGGTGCTTTCGCTGGTGCCTGGTACGTCTCGCTCCGGTTCTACCATCATCGGCGGCCTGCTTTTGGGCTGCACGCGCTCGGCGGCGTCTAAGTTCACGTTCTTCCTGGCCATCCCTGTCATGTTTGGCGCGAGTGCGCTCAAGCTGGTCAAGTACTTCATCAAGGGCGGCACGTTCGGCACCAACGAGATCGCCATCTTGGGCGTGGGCTGCGTTGTTGCCTTTGTGGTTTCGCTCATCGCCATCAAGTGGCTCATGGGCTTCGTCCGCCGTCACGACTTCAAGTGCTTCGGTGTTTACCGCATCATCCTGGGCATCGTGGTGCTTGCGTACTTCTTCGTCCTGGAGCCGATGCTCGGCCTCTAACTTAGTCGACGCTGCGCGGCGATCAGGGCGACAACTTGTCATTCAAAGGGGGTGGCATGACCAAAAGGTCTATGCCGCCCTCTTT
>CAJLRE010000114.1 GCA_905208975.1 uncultured Collinsella sp.
CCGCGCTCCTGCAGCGTACCCAGGGCGTAGGCAACGGCCTTCTCGGTGGTCATGGA
Source organism: uncultured Collinsella sp. (assembly GCA_905208975.1). GTDB lineage: Bacteria > Actinomycetota > Coriobacteriia > Coriobacteriales > Coriobacteriaceae > Collinsella. Next base: position 57 of record CAJLRE010000114.1, read on the forward strand.
GATCATGGCGCCGTTCTGGCGGTTGCCGATCTCGCCGGCGTAGGGGCCATACTCCAGGAAGGTGTGGTAGAACACGCCCTCGCCGTGGGTGACGTTCATGATGCGGTTCTTAAGGCCCATGATGCCACGCGTCGGGATCTTAAACTCAAGGTGCGTCACGATGCCCGAGGTATCCATGCTCGTCATGATGCCACCGGAGGTGCCGAAGACCTCAACGACCTTGCCCGAGTACTCGTCCGGGCACTCGACGACGGCCTGCTCGACAGGCTCCATCTTGTTGCCGTTCTCGTCCTTCTTAAACAGAACGCGCGGACGACCGACCTGGAACTCAAAGCCCTCGCGGCGCATGGACTCCATCAGAACGGACAGGTGCAGAATGCCGCGGCCCGAGACCTCGACGCCGCTCTTGTCCTCGAGCTCCTCGATCTTCATGGTCACGTTGTTCTCGGCCTCGTTGAACAGGCGCTCCTTGAGCTGACGGGCGCCAACGATATCGCCGTCGCGGCCGACGAGCGGGGAGGTCGAAGCCTCAAAGACGATGGACAGGGTCGGCGGGTCGATCTCGATGGGCTCGAGCTCGACGGGATTCTCGGGATCGGTGTAGACATCGCCGATATCGGTGCGGTCGATACCCACGACGGCGGCGATATCGCCGGCGCCGACTTCCTGGCACTCGGTACGGCCCAGGTAGTCGAAGGTAAAGAGCTGCTTGACGGTAGCGGTGGCGCTGGAGCCGTCGTTCTTCACAACCAGGATCTGATCGCCCTGATGGATGGTGCCGGAATACACGCGACCGATTCCGATGCGGCCGACGAAGTTGGAGTGGTCGATGGTCACGCACTGCATGGCCAGCGGGGCGTTCTCGTCAACCTCGGGCGCGGGCATGTCGTCGATGATCATATCGAGCAGCGGGTACATGTCCATGTTGCCGTCGTTGGGGTCAAGGCGGGCAAAGCCATTCATGGCGCTGGCGTAGACCACGTGCTCCATGGCGAACTCGAGCTGGTCGTCGGTAGCGCCCAGGTCGGCCATGAGGTCCAGGCAGTCGTTGTAAGCCTTCTCGGGGTTAGCGCCCGGACGATCGATCTTATTGATGACGATCATGATCTTGAGGCCGGTGTCGATAGCGTGACGCAGCACGAAGCGGGTCTGGGGCATGGGGCCCTCAAAAGCGTCGACCAGCAGCAGGGCGCCGTCGGCCATACGCAGCACGCGCTCGACCTCGCCGCCAAAGTCGGCGTGGCCCGGGGTGTCGATGACGTTGATCTTGACGTCCTTGTACTCGATAGAGATGTTCTTGGCGAGAATCGTGATGCCGCGCTCGCGCTCCTGGTCGTTAGAGTCCAGGACGCGGTCCTCGACCTGCTGGTTGGCACGGAAGGCGTCCGTGGCACGCAGGAGCTTGTCGACCATCGTCGTCTTGCCGTGGTCGACGTGGGCGATGATGGCGATGTTCCTCAGATTGTCTACGCGCATGTAGTTCCCCTATCTTCTATCCATATACAAACGGCACGCGTATGCGGCCCGCCCAGCGATACAACGCTCAGCGGGAATATTGAGCCTTTTACCGAAAACTCGTTTATTTTAGCGATTTTAGATGAGAGGGGTTTCCTCACCTGCAGGTTCAGGGTCGCTCCACATAAAACCATCGCCGGCACCCATGCCCTCATACAGCACATATGCCGAAAAACCGCTCTCGAGCGTCGTCTCAAAGAAACTCACGAGCAGAGCGTCGTGGTAGCCGCCGTCAATCTCGACACAGCCGGTATAGCCGATGGCATAGCGGGCGATACGGCCCAGGCCCTCGTCCTTAAGACCCATCTTGTGCTCGGAGATAAAGTTGGTGGCAGCCTCCAGACATGCCTCCTCGCCATCCTCGTCGAGTGCGGCCAGATAGCGGTTGGAAGCAGCGTCCTCGATCGCCACAACTACGCCCGGATTCTCACCGGCGGCAAGGTCGTCCAAGAACGCACCAATCAGATCGCACACCATGGCGTCGAGCTCGGCGGAGACGTTACCGGCGTCCTGCATATCCTGTGCCATCTTTAGACCTTCCCATCGAATCCGGCGTCGTTACAGTTCTTGTGCCTCAGCAGCGATCTTGGCGGCAGCGTCGCGGGCGTGCATCATATCCACCGCACGCTTGTCGAGCACCTTGATCTGACTGGTCAGCATTACCGCGTCGACCACGCCCCAGATCACCAGGCCCGTAGAGATCGAAAACCCAAGCGCACCAACTGTACCACGAAGGCGCGAGCAGATTGCCGCGACAAGGGCGGAGATGACAACCATCTTGATAAACGAGCCGCGGCGCTCGCGAAGCGTGCGGGCCTGCGTCACATAGGCAATGCGAGCCACCTCGGATGCCTCCGAGCGCATCTGGGCTTCACGCGCGATGGCGGCCGCTTCAGCCGATACGCGGGTACCCATCAGCGACCTCTCCGCTCGCGTGCCAGACATTTAGAAATCATCGGGGGAGAGCGTATGGACGAACTCGTCGAACTTCTCGAACTCCTGCTCGTCGTCGACTTCCTCGGCATGGGCAGAAACGGTGCCCAGGCGATTCATGATGTCGTCCTCCACAAACATGGGAGCATTGCTGCGCACGGCAAGGGCGATGGCATCGCTGGGGCGGGCATCGATCTTGCGCTCGTCACCATCGGCCAGTACGACAATCGTCGCGTAAAACACCGGCGGCTCGGCGCGAACTATCTCGATGCGCTCGAGTTTGGCGCCCAAGGCGTCAACGGTATCGAGCAACAGGTCATGGGTAATCGGGCGCTCGGCGCGACCGCTATCGATGCCGCGGCTGATGGCAGCAGCTTCAAACGAACCAGTCTGAATGGAAAGGGAACGCAGCGGCGCGGGCGAGTCCGATTTGCTGCAGCGCTCGCGAAGCACGATAAGCGATGGCACGGGACCGGCGGCCATGACGATGGTCTCTATGTCGACACGAACCATGGAACACCTCCGGTACGTAGCGGTTAACACGCGGCAGCCCGCCGCATTGAATAGCTATACTACCCAAACTTTCGCACAGCACACAAAATCAAAGTAGTCTTTTTGGGACGGGGCTCTTTTGACTACTCCAGCAGGTAAGAAAAAAGCCCCGAGGAAACCCTCGAGGCTCTTCACAGTTTTGATGGTGGACCTGACAAGATTCGAACTTGTGACCTCCCGGTTATCAGCCGGACGCTCTAACCAACTGAGCTACAGGTCCATCATGGTGGAGGTTAGGGGGATCGAACCCCTGACCTCAGGCTTGCAAAGCCCGCGCTCTCCCAGCTGAGCTAAACCCCCACGGAGACAGTAATAAACACCCCAGCGGCGACTCGGCTCTCGCTGGGGTGTTTATTGCGAAAGAAAGTGGTGGACCTGACAAGATTCGAACTTGTGACCTCCCGGTTATCAGCCGGACGCTCTAACCAACTGAGCTACAGGTCCATC
>CAJLRE010000115.1 GCA_905208975.1 uncultured Collinsella sp.
TAGTATTCGATGCCTTGGCGGGCTAGGAGGCCTTCGTCGAAGTAGTGTTTGATGGGACGCATTTCGGTTACTAGGTCGGCAAGGTCGGCGAGGGGCAGCAAGCCGCGGCCGGTGAGCACGAGCTCTGTGGTGGTCGGTTTCATCGTGATCAACGCTTCGACATCTTCGCGCGTCACAAAGCCCCGTCGCATGGCTTCTCCCAGTTCATCCAAGATCAGCATGTCTACCTGGCTAATCTGCTCGCGTGCGAGCTCCATGATCTGCGCGGCGCAAGTCTCGGGCGTGTCGCGATCGGCCTGTACAATGCGTAGTCCCAGGCGCGGCGCGGCATCGTGTTCGGCGCAGTGCAGCTTCTTGGCAAACTGCAGCATGAGTACGTTGAGACCATAACCTGTGGCACGCAAAGCCAGCCCCAAGGCGGCCGTGGTTTTGCCCTTTCCGTCGCCCGTGTAGATTTGAACCTTGCCGACTTCCAGTGATGCCATCTCTGTCCTTTCGTGCCCGGCGTCGGTTTATCGCCGTCTGGGTTGGGTATTCTAGATAGCATTATCAACCCCAGTAGATGGAGTTCAAGCAGATGGAGATGGATGACAACAAACGTAGACGGAATATGATCCTCTACGTGCTCATCGCCTTCGTCGTCTACCTCGTGCTCTCGACCGTTCTGTTCCCCAACATCGGTCACACGCAGCAGATTACGAAGACCGATTACTCGACGTTTGTCAAAGCGCTCGATAAGAAGAGCGTCGATAAGGTCGAATACAACACGGACGATTACACCATTTATTACACCAAAAAGGGCGAGGACGAGAATATCGCCTACAAGACGACCGGTGTGCCGAATGATGCGGGTTTTACCGATCGCGTGCTTGAATCCGGTGCGTCCCTGGAGTCGGTCGTTCCCGATAAGAACTCGGGTCTGATGACCTACTACCTGCTCACGCTTATCCTTCCCATGGCCATCTTCTTCCTTATCGGTTGGTGGCTCAACCGCCGTATGAAGAAGGCTATGGGTGATGACGGCCCGTCGATGAACTTTGGCGGCGGTGGCTTTGGCGGCGGCGGACTGGGTAAGTCCGGCGCGCGCGTGATCGCCTCCAAGGACGTGGGCGTGACCTTTAAGGACGTCGCCGGCCAGGAAGAGGCTAAGGAGTCTCTCAAGGAGGTCGTCGACTTTCTGGAGAAGCCGCAGCGCTACGAGGAAATCGGCGCCAAGCTGCCGCGCGGTGCTCTCCTTGTCGGTCCTCCGGGTACCGGTAAAACCCTGCTTGCCAAGGCTGTGGCCGGCGAGGCGGGCGTGCCGTTCTTTAGTATTTCTGGTTCTGAGTTTGTTGAGATGTTCGTTGGCCGTGGCGCCGCTAAGGTTCGCGATCTGTTTAAGCAGGCCAAGGAAAAGGCCCCGTGCATCGTCTTTATCGATGAGATCGATACCATCGGCAAGAAGCGCGATGGCGGCGGCTTTAGTGGCAACGACGAGCGCGAGCAGACGCTCAACCAGCTGCTGACCGAGATGGACGGCTTCGATAACCACAAGGGTATTGTCGTTCTCGCTGCTACCAACCGACCCGACAGCCTTGACCCGGCCCTGTTGCGCCCCGGTCGTTTTGACCGCCGCATCCCCGTTGAGCTGCCCGACCTGACCGGCCGTAAGAACATCCTTGAGTTGCATGCCAAGAGCGTGAAGACTCAGCCGCCGATCGACCTGACCGCGATTGCCCGCGCCACGCCCGGTGCCTCGGGCGCCGACCTGGCCAATATCATCAACGAGGGCGCCCTGCGTGCCGTCCGCGAGGGTCGCAAGCGCGCCACGCAGGACGATTTTGAGGAGTCGGTGGAGGTCGTCATCGCCGGTCAGCAGCGCAAGTCCACGGTGCTGTCCGATCACGAGAAGCAGGTTGTTTCGTACCACGAGATCGGCCATGCCATTGTTGCTGCCCGCCAGAAGGGCTCTGCGCCGGTCACGAAGATTACCATCGTGCCGCGCACGAGCGGCGCTCTGGGCTACACCATGCAGGTCGAGGAGGACGAGCGCTTCCTGACCACGCGCCAGGAGGTGCTGGACAAGCTCGCCGTCTATTGCGGTGGCCGTGCTGCCGAGGAGCTCATCTTTGGTGAGATGACGACCGGCGCGGCCAACGACATCGAGCAGGCCACCAAGCTCGCCCGTAACATGGTGACGCGCTTTGGTATGTCCGATGAGTTTGGCATGATGGCGCTCGGTACCGTCCAGAACGCGTACCTCAACCAGGACACGTCGCTTACCTGCGCTCCCGGTACGGCGGAGCGCGTGGATGCGATCGTGGCCAAGCTGATTGAGGATGCGCACGATCGTGCCCTGCAGATCCTCAAGGAGAACAAGTTTAAGCTCCACGAGCTGGCTCGTTATCTGTACAAGAAGGAGACGATCACGGGCGAGGAGTTTATGAATCTTCTCACGCGCGAGAATCCGCTGATGCCAAAGCAGCAGTAACACTAGTTGCGCTGTGTCAATCGCCCCATTTGAGTGTCCATCTCAAATGGGGCGATTTTGCGTGAGGAGAGTTGTTATATGAAGATCGTGGTAAGTGCCTGCTTGATGGGCGAGAGCTGCAAGTATAACGGGCTCGACAATTACCATCGCGAGCTGGTTGAGGCTTGCGAGCGCACGGGGACCGAGGTCCTCTTGGTGTGCCCTGAGGTCTTTGGGGGCCTGCCCACGCCGCGCAAGCCGTCCGAGATTGTGAACGGCGAGGTCCGTACCTGCGAGGGCGTGTCGGTCGATCGCGAGTTTCGCCTGGGTGCTCAACGTGCGCTCGATATGTGCGAGCAGGCGGGCGGGCCGTCCGAGATCGTTGCGTGCATTTTGCAGGACCGCAGCCCCTCGTGCGGTACGGGTCACGTCTACGATGGCACCTTTAGCGGTACGCTCACCGCGGGCAACGGCGTTTTCGTCGACCTGCTGCTGCGCCATGGGTACCGCGTGATTCCCGCAAGCGAATTCGATCCCAGCATGCTGGAACATTGTCCATAGCACTCGAACCCAACACTTCCTCACGGGTGACCGTTTTGGCATCATCCGTGAAGTTGATATTGAGTACGACCCGGTCATCAAGGACGTAGACCGAGTTGACAGGCGCCGCACCCAGGCAGCCCCTCCCCGCGGCCCTCGCGCAGGAACGCGTACACGGTCCTCTCGTCTCTTGCGCCCGCCGGAACTGTCCACATCAGTGTAGCCAATCCAGTCCGCCAAGGGCTGCAGCCCGGACAACGCGGCGATGGAGGGCTTCTTCGGCCTGCTCAAGAAGGAGTTCTGGCACGGCAGGGACTGGTCGGACTGGACCCCCGTCCGCTTCATCGAGGAGCTCGGGGGCTGGATCGGCCGATACAATACGGAGAGGTGCAGCGATGCGCTCGGTGGCCGCACGCCGGCCGAGCTCCGCTCCGCGCTGGGAAGGGCCGCGTAACGGTCCAAGAAATCGTCCGCAGTCCCCATTCTTGCCCCTTTGGGAC
>CAJLRE010000116.1 GCA_905208975.1 uncultured Collinsella sp.
TTAGCGCCCCTCCATATGAGACGCTGCTTGCTGACAGCTCTAGTTATATCCAAAAATCAGCCGCAATTCCACCTCGCCCCCGAACGGTCAACAAAGTTCGATGAACGGTATATCGAATATGATTCCCCCATAATGCACTTCGGCGTTCTAAAGTAACTTTTCTAAGGTAAACGCTCTTTTTCCCATAAATTATCCCCCATCGCATCTATAAATCCATGATTCAGAATTGCATAGGTAAAACGGTTTTATGTATATAAATGAAGCTAGCTCACGTTTTGGACCGAATTCGATGATATTCAGCTCACCATCATTCTTATTCACGCATCCCTATCAGTTGAGTGAGAATATTGAACGCTAGCAATAGCGTCGCGAGCGTTAGTTCTATGGCCGGGCATCGTAAGAAATAGGTAAAGATACCGTTCACGCGATACGTCCGTGCCAGCGGTCAACTAAATTGAGACAATAGAATAGAGTTAGGCTATCGTCCCCTGCGGGGACTGAACGGACAGATGCATATGCCGAGCAAAATCGAAAAGAAGCAAAAGGCCGCCAAGCTGCGCAAGCCGCCGCGTGATTTTTCGTATACGCAAAACCGAGAGCTTAGCTGGCTGCGCTTTGACAACCGCGTGCTTGACGAGGCCTTTGACGAGACCGTCCCGCTGTTTGAGCGCCTCAAGTTCGTGTCGATCTTCGAGTCCAACCTCGACGAGTTTCTCATGGTGCGCGTGGGCGGCCTGTCCGACCTGGCAGAACTCAAAAAACAGCCCGTGGACAACAAGAGCAATTTGACCGCCTCCGAACAGGTCGATGCCGTCATGGCAGAGCTGCCCGAACTCCTTACCCGTTGGGAGTCCATCTTCAAGAGCATCGAGGGCAAACTCGACGCCTTGGGCGTTCACCGCGCTCGCATCGATTCACTTACGCCCGAGGAGCGCACCTTTGTCACCCGCTACTTCCAGGCCTACGTGTCGCCGGTCATCTCGCCGTTGGTCATTGACCCGCGCCACCCCTTCCCCAACCTGCGCAACGGCGCACTCTATCTAGCTTGCGGACTGGACGGTGTCACGGACGAGGAAAGTCTGCTGGGCCTCATCGAGATTCCCGCCTCGATGAACCGCGTGGTCGAGATTCCCTCGCCCGCCGGCACCTACTCCTACATCTTGCTCGAGGACGTCATTCTTGCCTGCTTGGACAGCTGCTTTGGCTCCTATAAGCCGCTCGACCGCGCTCTGATCCGCGTCACCCGCAATGCCGATATCGACCCGGACGGCGAGGGCGTCGAGGAGGAAGAGGATTACCGCCAGCACATGAAGCGCATCCTCAAAAAGCGTTTGCGCCTGCAGCCGGTGGTGCTTGCCGTCTCCGGTTCGCTCGAGAAGGCGACGCTCAAGACCATCCGCAAAGCGCTCGAGCTTTCGCGCCGCTCGGTTTTTACCTGCGATATCCCACTCGACCTGGGCTACGTCTTTGGCATCGAGGGCAAAATTCCCGAGCACCTGCGCAACGAGCTCCTCTTTACGCCGTTTAAGCCGCAGCCCAACCCCGCCATCGACATGTCCCGCTCCATTCGTGAGCAGGTGCTGCAGGGCGACAAGTTGCTCTTTTACCCCTACGAGGCCATGAATCCGTTCCTGGACCTGGTACATGAGGCCGCATACGACCCCGAGTGCATCTCGCTACGCATCACGCTCTACCGCGTGGCCAAGCAGAGCCGCCTGTGCGAGTCGTTGATTGACGCCGCCGAGAACGGCAAAGAGGTCACGGTGCTCATGGAGCTCCGCGCGCGCTTTGACGAGCAAAATAACATCGAGTGGGCAGAGCGTCTGGAAGAAGCGGGCTGCACCGTCATCTATGGCTCCGAGGGTTTTAAATGCCACTCAAAGATCTGCCAGCTTACCTATCGCGAGGGTATGGCGCTCACCCGACTCACGCTTTTGGGTACCGGCAACTTTAACGAGAAGACGGCCAAGCTCTACAGCGACTTTATGCTCATGACCGCCCATCCCGGCATCGGCGAAGACGCCAACCTGTTCTTCCGCAACCTGTCGCTGGGCAACCTGCGCGGCGACTACCGCTTTTTGGGCGTGGCGCCCGTCGGCCTTAAGCCGCTCATCATGCGCGGTCTGGACCGCGAGATACAACGTGCGCTCGCCGGCGAGCCCGCCCGCGTGTTCTTTAAGCTCAACTCGCTGACCGACCGCGAGGTCATCGACAAGATCTCCGAGGCATCGTGCGCAGGAGTCCGCGTGGACATGATCATCCGCGGCATCTCGTGCCTGAAGCCCAACATTGCGGGCAAGACCGAAAACGTGCACGTACGTTCTATCGTCGGACGTTTCTTGGAGCACGCGCGCGTCTATGCCTTCGGCGTGGACTCGGACATGATCTACCTGAGTTCTGCCGACATGATGACGCGCAACACCGAGCACCGCGTAGAGATCGCCTTCCCCGTGCTCGACCCCACCTGCCGCGCGCTGGTGCACGAGTACATGGGCGTGCAGCTGCGCGACAACGTGAAGGCACGTAGCCTGACGAGCGACGGCACCTGGGTTCCCGTAGAGCGAAAAGAGGGTGAGAAGCCCTTTAACTCGCAGGAGTTCCTGTTGGAGCGCGCTTATCGCAACGCCGAGTCCGCAGCCGTGGCTTCGGAGCCCGTCGCCAAAGCAAAACCGGAATCCGCACCTGTTCTGGGCCCCAAGCCCAAGCCCCAGACGGACGTTCCCAAGGTCCAGAAGGTCCAGGCAACCGTCATTGAACCCGACCTGGAATCCGAACCCGAGCCTGCGCCCCAGCCCCAGCCTCAGCCGCAGACCGTCAAGTCCGCGCCCCATGCAAGCGCCCGCCGCGAGAAACCCGCCGGCAAGACCAAGGCCATCGAGCGCCATCGCCCCGGCCGCGTGCGCATGGGCTTGGGCCTGATCGGCCTGGGTCTTAAGACGCTCATTACCGGCAAGACGAAATAGACGTTTGTAGAAGCGCCCCGTATTTGAGGAATGCCTCAGATACGAGGCGCTTTTCCCTGCTACCATGGTTGCGGACAACAACGCGAATGACAGGCAGGAATATGAAGCTCACCATAGAATCGATGACGTATGGCGCCGACGGTCTGGCGCATGCCGACAACGGCAAAGCCGTATTTGTGCAGGGCGCCGTGGCGGGCGACACCGTCGAGGCCGAGATCGTGCAGGACGGCAAATCGTTTATGCGCGCCCGCGCCACCGAGATTCTGGAGCCGAGCCCCGATCGCATCCAGCCTCCCTGTCCCTTCGTGGGCATCTGCGGTGGCTGCTCGTGGGGCAATCTCTCACGCACCGCTCAGCTTGCCGCCAAGGAGCAAAACCTGCGCTCCACGCTCGAGCGCATCGGCAAGTTCACCCCTGAGCAAGTCGACGAGCTGGTGCAGCCCATCCGCCAGACCAAGGACGATTGGGGCTACCGCAATAAAATTGAGCTCGAACCGACCGT
>CAJLRE010000117.1 GCA_905208975.1 uncultured Collinsella sp.
AGCTCTTGCATAGCGGCCTGCACGCGCTGGCGCGTCTGCTCGTTAACGTTGGGCAAGCCGTTGGCGACGCGCGAAACCGTCTGCTGTGAAACGCCAGCAGCGCGGGCGACGTCGGCCATGGAGACCGGACGCGAACTGGTATCGTTGGACGGGCGCCTTGCCACAGGATCACCTTCACCCTTGCGAGATCTGAATAGCGTGAATGCCGGCCCGGGCAGAAATACACCCCGCGCCGAAGCCCACTATCGTCGGACGCATGTTAACGTACTCTACTTTTTCTATCTGCATCTTTTCTGCTTTATAAGTCCATACGACAGTACCGTTCACGGCTGTATTTCTACCGATTACCAGATTCTCAAAAAGTGACAAGCGATGTGTTATGAGTACGTTAACATAGCCCGTAACGTGCGGTATCGTGGACACTTGGTTCATGCCGCTTCAAGTTGTTAACGTACTCATAACGACGCAAAACTCACCCGTGCGCGCCAAGGAAAGGACTCCCATGACCACCCCCGACGAAAAGACACTCGCCACGCTCACCAAGCTGTTTGAGGAGGAGTTTGGCCCCATCGGCGACCGCCAGGTGCTCTATGTGCACGCGCCCGGCCGCTCCGAGATCAGCGGCAACCACACCGACCACGAGGGTGGCCACGTTATCGCCGGCTCGCTCGATGTCGCTGTCGACGGCATTGCCGTGGCGACCGATTCCAACAAGGTTCGCGTCGCCGACGAGGGTTATCCTACGTTTGAGATCACGCTCGACACGCTGGATATTCAAGAGTCCGAGAAGGGCACGTCCGCAAGCCTCGTGCGCGGTATGGCCCACGAGGTCGCAGGTCTCGGCGTTGAGCCCCAGGGCTTCGACTTTGCCTTTACCTGCTCCGTCCCCTCGGGTGGCGGCCTTTCTAGCTCCGCCGCTGTCGAGGCGGCTTACGGCCGCGCCATGGAGACGCTCTGGGGCGCGCCCGCCATTGAACCCGTCGCACTCGCCCAGATGAGCCAGCGCACCGAGAACAACTACTACGGCAAGCCCTGCGGTCTGATGGACCAAGCTGCCGTGTGCCTGGGCGGCCTCGCCTACATGGACTTTGAGGACCAGGCTCAGCCTAAGACCCAGAAGCTCGAGCTCAACTTTGAGGATCACGGCTATGCGCTCGTGCTCGTCAAGGTCGGCGCCGACCATGTGGCAGCCACCGACGACTACGCCGCTGTTCCGCGCGAGATGCAGGACGTCGCCACCGAGTTTGGCAAGGCACGCCTGTGCGAGGTAAACGTGGCGGACTTTGACGCCAAGCTCCCCGAGCTGCGCGCCAAGCTGGGCGACCGCGCCTGCCTGCGCGCCGTTCATTACTGGTACGAGAACGGCCTGGTCGATAAGCGCTGGGCGGCCCTGAACGCCGGCGACATTGACCAGTTCCTGGTCCTGACGCGTGAGTCCGGCGCCAGCTCCGCCATGTACCTGCAGAATGTTGTTGCCAAACTGGGTGCCGAGCAGCCTTCCATGTACGCGCTTGCTCTTGCCGAGCATGTGCTCGACGGCCGTGGCGCCGTTCGTATCCACGGCGGCGGCTTTGGCGGTACCATCCAGGCCTTCGTGCCGCTCGAGCTGGTCGACACCTTCATTGCCAAGATGAACGGCTGGCTTGGCGAGGGCTCTGCCCGCCACTACGCGATTTCTGACAAGGGGGCTTACGCGGCATGGCTGTAATGACTGATGTGCGCGAGGCCGCGCAGGGCCTCATCGAATATGCCATCCACCGATCGATGATCGGCCAGGACGATCGCATCTGGGCATACAACACCGTTCTCGAGTGCATCGGCGCCACGGGGCCGGCACTCGACATGGCCTGGGCACTCCAGGTTGAGAAACTCTCGCTCTTGCACCCCGATACCCTGCCCGACTTTGACCTTGAAGGCACGCTTGCCGCGCTTGCCGAGACTGCCGTTGCCAACGGTGCTGCCGAGGACACGGCGTCGGGCCGCGATCGCATCGCCATGTGCATCATGGGCGCGCTCATGCCGAGGCCTTCGGTTGTAAACGAGGAATTCAATGGGCGTATGGGCGTCAACGAGCCCCGTGCCGCGACCGACTGGTTCTACGGCCTGTGCTGCGACGCCGGCTACGTGCGCCGTGCCGCCATCGCGCGCAACATCAAATGGAGCACCCCCACCAACTGGGGCGATCTTGAGATCACCATCAACCTGTCCAAGCCCGAGAAGGACCCGCGCGATATCGCCGCGGCAGGTGCAGCTAAGAACACGGACGAGAAGTATCCCGCCTGCCAGCTCTGCATCGAAAACGAGGGCTATCCCGGACGCTCCGCCGCAGCCGACGGCGGAGCTCACCCCGCCCGCCAGAATCTGCGCGTTATCCCCATCCAGCTCGACGGCGAGCGCTGGGGCTTCCAGTACAGCCCGTACGCGTACTTTAACGAGCACTGCATTGCCATGAGCTCCGAGCATCGTCCGATGCACGTCGACCGCAAGGGCCTGACCTGCCTGCTCGACTTTGTGGACCTGTTCCCGCATTACTTCATCGGCTCCAACGCCGACCTGCCCATCGTGGGCGGCTCGATCTTGTCGCACGACCACTTCCAGGGCGGCGCACACGAGTTCCCCATGATGCATGCCGCCGAGGTCTCGCAGTTTAGCGTGCCCGGTTTTGACCAGGTCACCGGCACTGTGCTGCAGTGGCCGCTCTCGGTGCTGCGCCTGCGCTCGCATGACCGCGCTCAGCTGCTCGACGCTGCCGAGAAGATTATCCTCGCCTGGCGCGAGTGGACCGACGAGTCTGTGGGCGTTATCGCGCACACGGCCGACGGCGTAGCGCACAACACCGTGACGCCCGTCATCCGCCGCGTCGACTCCCGCGGCAACGCCGGCGGCGAGATTTACGAGGCCTACCTGGCGCTTCGCTGCAACATCACGACCGACGAGCATCCGCTGGGCGTTTTCCACCCGCATGCCGAGTACCATCACATTAAGAAGGAGAACATCGGCCTGATCGAGGTCATGGGCCTGGCCATTCTTCCGCCGCGCCTGGTTCCCGAGCTCGGCGCTGTCCGCGAGCACCTGCTGGCAGCCAAAGCCGATACCAGCTACGACCTTGCCAGTGCGCTCGAGGGCGACGACCTTTGCCGCAGCCATGCCGCGTGGGCCGAGGACGTCTATGCCCGCCGCGCCGACGAGCTTACGGCGGATAGCGCCATCGGCATCCTGCACGAGGAGGTCGGCGTGGTGTTTGGCCACGTGCTCGACAACGCCGGCGTCTTTAAATGGGACGAGGCCGGCCGCGCCGCCCAGCAGCGCTTTATCGACTCACTGTAATGATCCCTTAGGGACGGAGGAAAACGGATCATTTCCGCCCACACGACAACGGCGCCCGCCGGCAACATCGCCGACGGGCGCCGTTTTTGAGTGTAGCCATTGGGGACGTTCTTAAACGAC
>CAJLRE010000118.1 GCA_905208975.1 uncultured Collinsella sp.
AAATGATCACTTCCGAGCTTTTCGGCACCGCGCCGTGCGGTACCCCCGTTCATCGTTACACCCTCGACGGGCCCGAGATCTGCGTTCGCATTATGGACTATGGCGCCACGGTGCTTGGTATCGATGTGCCCGACATTCCCGGCAACGTGCGCGATGTGGTGCTGGGCTTCGATAAGCTCGAGGATTACTTTGACAACCCCGCCTGCTTTGGCGCGACCATCGGCCCTGTGGCAAACCGCACCGCTGGCGCCACGATCGCCATCGACGGCACGGACTGGCATATGCCCGCCAACGAGGGCGCCAACAACCTGCACAGCGACCTTGAGCACGGCCTGCACAAACGTGTGTGGGATGTTGAGCTCGACGAGGTCCATAACGCCGTGCGCATGACCACCTCGCTTAAGGACGGCGAGCTGGGCCTGCCCGGCAACCGAACCTTTACGGCCGTGTTTACCGTTACGCGCACCGGCGTCTTCCGCATCGATTATGGCTGCGAGAGCGACCGCGCCACCTACGTGTCCATGACCAACCACACGTACTTTAACCTTGCAGGCCATAACGCCGGCATGGACTGCGAACATTTCTTTGTCGCCAACGCCGCCCACTACCTGCCCATTAACGAGCAGAACATCCCCACCGGCGAGATTGCTCCGGTCGAGGGAACACCGTTTGACTTTCGCGAGCTTCGCCCCGTCGCACCCGGCATGGAGGCCGACGACCCGCAGATCAAGCAGGCCCGTGGCTACGATCACTGCCTGTGCATCGATGGCTATCAGTACGGCCGCAACCTGCGCCGCGCGATGCACGTCGAGGAGATGTGGACCGGTCGTGAGATGGACTACTACACCACTGCCCCGGGCGTGCAGCTCTACACCGGCAACTGGCTGGGCGACGAGCACGCCAAGGACGACGCCAACTATGGTTGGGGCGCCGGCTTTGCCCTCGAGGCCGAGATGTACCCCGACACGCCGCACCGCCCGCTGTTCCCCCAGGGCATCGTGGGGCCGGGTCATCCCTATAGCAATGTGATCGAATATCACTTTATGAGGCACTAAGCCCACAACGCGACATATCGCACAGCAACGCCCGCCGGCACCACCGCCGACGGGCGTTTTTCATCTTTTGGCTCATTTTCGCTGTGACTGTATGAGTGACATATCAAAACTATGCCCATTTACTACGTTTAGCCCGGGGTGCTCGACCATGCACCGGTTTTTGTTAAATTCGCAAGCCGTCTACCTGCGGTTTTGTTTTTCTCAAATTCGACATGCTCGGCGATAGCCGACCAAACGTAGTAAATGGGCATAGTTTTTGACAGGCGGCATCGCGCGCATCCCTCGCAAGGGCAAAATGATCCGTTTTCCTCCGTCCCCAAGGGATCAGTTGAACAGATTGCCAATGGGGTCGGGGGCGGAACTGGGGAGATAACGGATTTCTAGCTCTATGCCGAGCTTTTGCAACTCTTTGAAGGCGGCGATGTCCGTATCGTCTACGGCAATGGCAGGCGTTGCAGAGCGCTTGCCCTCCCTCGCCCGCATATGGCCGATGCTGATCTTGGTTATTGGCACACCGCCCTTAACCAGCGCGAGTGCATCCGTGGGCGACGCCACCATGATGAGAATCCATTGGCGCGGCGTTGCGGTATAAATGATGTCGATGGTCCTTTGCACCGAGAAAAACCGCGTCCAAACGCCTTCTGGCACCGCCACCCTCATTGGTGCCCATTGGCGCGAATCCGCCGCGATCTCATCGTTGACGATTAGGACAAGGTTGGAACCCACGGCTTCGTTCCACAGCTCAACGTCTTGCCCGTAAATGAAACGGTCATCGATACGCGTAAGAAGAATCTTGGGTTGAGCCATGGCTGCCCCATTCTGTTTGAGACCCATACGAGCGGGACGTCGACCACCAACTCAACAGCAGGTCAAGTAACAAATGGGCACTGCAGACATCACGCCTCTAATATTAGTGCATTTAAAGTGAGAAAAGCCGTCAGAACACTTGCGCGGATGTGTGATGTCCCGTATCATAGACAGCCGTTGACGCCTCAGTTGCGTCATCATATGGCCGCCAGCGTAGCTCAGTTGGTAGAGCACCGCTCTCGTAAAGCGGGGGTCACCGGTTCGAGCCCGGTCGCTGGCTCCATTACACAAGATAGCCGCCTTCGGGCGGCTTTTTTGTTGCCGATTTTGAGTGCGTGCGCGCCAATCCAAACATCGCCACGTCAACGGCGGCCCACTCGGTGGACTTCGGGTTTAATGCTTAGGGGCGGGGATTTACCAAAGTGAAATCTTAATGAAAAGAAACCCAGCTGCAACAATTGCCATGGTGAGGGCTCAAATTGGCCATATAGATCTAAAATAGTCACAATATACAAATGTCGAGAGATATTGGCGATATAGATGAAAAGAACTAAGGGTTTTCTTTTGTTGGTAATGATGCTGCTCGGACTGTTCTGCCTGAGTGGCCCTTCTTGGGCCGAGGCTGCCTGTCCTGAAGGTGAGCCTCAGCAGTCTTATACGGGCAGCCTGCTGATAACTGCTAAGGAGGGCGATGCCGACTCTCAGTCTGGGGTAAATCCCCTTGCCACTTTTGAGGGGGACGGCGGAACGGTCAAGCTTGACCATATTGGTAGCGGGATTTTGAGGTGGCAAGTTCTTCCGGACAAAATTGCGAACGATCCCTTCTCTTTTGCTGGAACGATATATCTATACAAGGTTGTGAGCGGAAAACAAAAATACGTCGATTGCTATCCGACAAACGGGTCTGGAATTGCATTCACCGGCATTTCGGGGCAGATTGATACACATGTACGAAAGGGAACCTATGTGGTGCGTTGGGTTGGAGCTGCTGCAGGCCCGATATGGATTGCGGTCTTGCGCCCCGATGTCCAAATAGGTTTCTCTCTCTAGACGGGAAGTTGCTCATGAACGCCATATATGACGGGGATGACTGGGTCGATCATTATACTTGGCGCCTGGTCGGCTCGAACGACAATGGGGATGTGGTGTTTGATGGACTATGTCCAAAGCATCTCCATCCTTTTGTCTCGTCGTTAATTGAGAGTTCCGCTCGTGTTGCCCCCTACAGCTCGGCATCGCTTCATGATACGGACGTTTTGAAGACCATAAGGGAATCAATTGACGAGGGCACGATGAGCGGCCCGCTGTTTTCTCGGCTTGTGGGGCTAGATGAGATTGGCTCGAAACGACTGCTTGCGGGCGAAAAAGTGGAACTCACTTATCGGTCGATGATTTCAATCCTGCGGCTAGCCGATGTTCTTCGCAAATAAATGA
>CAJLRE010000119.1 GCA_905208975.1 uncultured Collinsella sp.
GCGCCGGCAAGTTCTCGGTCTTTGCCGAGAACGTCGATGCCCCCACGCTCGGCCGTCTGTACGAGGAAGAGCGTGCCTACCAGAATGGCCTGGGCCAGAATAACTCCGCCGCAAGCCGCGCGGCCAGCGCCCCCCGCGCCGGCAAACAGCAGTTTGCCGCTCCGCAGCAGCAACATCCCGCCGCTATGCCCCAGCAGCCGGCGCCCCGTCCCGCTGCACCCGACCCGCTCGCCGTGGCCGACCCCTTTGCGCCCAACGCCCCCGATCCCGCCGCCGCGCCCATTCCCGTGCCGCAGACCGTCTCGCGTGACGCGCTCGCCGGCATGGGCGGAGCCGCCGCGACCGGTGCCGCCGTGGGCCTTGGTGCCGCAGCCGGCATTGCCACCAATATGGCAAACCCCCGCGCCCCGCAGCGTCCGCTCGCTCAGCTCGTCGACGTTGTAAGCGGTGAGAGCCACAGCATTACCTCCGCGCAGGTAACCATCGGTCGCGAGCGCTCGGTTTCGGACATCGCCCTGCGCGACCCCAACGTGTCGCGCCGCCACGCCCAGCTCACCTTTACCGGCTCGGACTGGTCGATCGAAGACCTCAACTCCACCAACGGCACGCTCGTCAACAACCGCCGCATCACGCGCTGCCCGCTGCGCAACGGCGATCTGCTGACGTTTGGCCTGAGCACCTTTGAATTTAGGGGATAGTCGCTTATGAACATCGATATCGTCCTTTTTGCAGGCCGCATCGTCCTGGTCGCCCTGCTCTATATCTTCCTGTTCGCCGTCATGAAGACCGGCGTGGGACTCGTGCGCGGGCAGCGCCGCGACTCGGCTATCTGGACGATCGATGTGGACAAGGGCCCGCGCGGTATCCGCGGCATCCACGTAGACATGCTCGGCCCCGTCATCGTCGGTCGCTCTCCGTCTTCGGACATCTGCATCAACGAACCGTTCGTCTCGGCCTCGCATGCGCGCTTTTCGCTGCAGGGCCCGGCGCTCATCATCGAGGACCTCAACTCGCTTAACGGCACGCTCGTCAACGGCCGCCAGCTTGTGGAGCCCGCAACGCTGCGCGAGGGCGACGAAGTCCAGATTGGCGACGTGGTCATGAAGGTGAACCGTCGATGATCGACGAGGAGAACAAGTCCGCAACCATGACCGAGGCACCGGCTGCCGCCGTAGCTGCACCGGCCCACGCCGCTCCGGCGGACTCCACACCCGTGGAGCCCGAGGACACCGTGTTCTCCCTGCCTCTTTCGCATGTAACGCATGATATTTCGGATCTCGCCGATAACGAGGGCGAAGAGGATGCCGTAGCGGCGCCCATCGGCGCACATGCTGCGGAACAGCCCACAGCGCCCGAAGCAACCCCGGCGCCGGCTCACTTTGCAGAGCCCGTCGCCGCGGCAATCAACGAGAGCGCTGCGGTGTTTGCGGCACCCGAGCCCGCCGCGCCGGCGTTTCCCATAGCCCCGGCATCCGAGGTTGCGCCCGCGTCTACGCCGGCGCCCGAGCCTATAGACGTCAGCCCGCAAGATGACGAGCCGACCGCCCGCGTTTCCGAGGAGCCCGACTCCCCGGACACCGGCGATTCCGAATCAAACGCCGAGACCGACACCGTCTCTCCCGGTGACACAGCCGAGATCGACGTTGCCGCCGTTGAGGCCAAGCTCAAAGACCCCGGCTCGACCATGAGCTTTGAGCCCCTGACCGAGGAGCGCATCGAGACCGACTCGACCTATGATGCCGGCACCACCACGCAACTCATGTGGGGCGCCCGCTCTGACGTTGGCTGCGTACGCCCGCACAATGAGGATTCCTACCTGGTGCAGTCGCCGCTCTTTTGCGTATGCGACGGCATGGGCGGTCACGCCGCCGGCGAGGTAGCCTCTTCCATTGCCGTCGAGACTATTGCCAAGACGGCCCCGCAGTCCGCCGACGCAGCACGCCTGGCCGCAGCCGTCGAGGCAGCCAACGCCGCCGTAATCGAGGCGGCCCTGAACGGCCTGGGCAAGCCCGGCATGGGCTGCACAGCCACTTGCGCCTATATCGAAAACGACACGCTCGCCATCGCCCACGTGGGTGACTCTCGCGCCTACCTGCTCCACGAGGGCACGCTCATCCGCGTGACCCGCGACCACTCCTACGTGGAGGAGCTCGTGGACGCCGGTGAGATTACGGCAGACGAGGCTCGCGTCCACCCAAACCGCTCGGTCATCACCCGTGCGCTGGGCTCGGACCCCGCCATGTATGCCGACCACTTCACTCTGCATATCGAGGAAGGCGACCGCCTGATCCTGTGCTCCGACGGCCTTTCGAGCATGATTCCCGATAGCGATATCGAGAACATCGCCACGCAGTCCTCAACCGCGCAAATCTGCGTCGACAACCTAGTGGACGCGGCGCTTGCCGCCGGCGGCCACGACAACGTGACCGTAGTAGTCGTTGACCTGGTTGACGATGGCGTTATGCGCGAGGCGCAACGCGTGCGTCGCCGCAACGTCACCATCGGCGTCGTCTTAGGTCTCGTCTTGGTGCTGGCGGCTGCCATCTGGGCCTACACGGGTGTCACCGGCTCGTACTACCTGGGTACCTACCAGGGCAATGTCGCCGTCTGGCGCGGCCTGCCCGGCAAGCCGCTCGGACTCAAGCTCCACTGGCTCGAAAGCGAAACCAGTATCAAGCTGTCCGACCTGCCCGAAGACACGCAAAACCGCCTCAAGGCGGGCATTCCGCAAACAAGTGTCGACGATGCGCAGGACACGATATCCAAGTACCGCCACCAGATCGACGAGGAGCAGACCCGCCAGGTGATCGACGCGCAAACGATTCGCGACAACACCGACCAGGGATCGACCTCCGAATCAGATTCCGAGAAAACCGCCGAACAGTCCGCCGAGGCCGAAGCCTCCGAAAAGAACTAGAAAGGGAGTGCCGCTTATGAGTCGCCGCAACACCGAGCTGCTCTTGCTCATCGCCTCGGCGTTCCCCGTCATCCTGCTGTATGCGATGTACGTCCTCACCGCGGGCGCTGCCATCTCCTTTGAGACGCTCGCCGTACCGATCGGCCTCTTTGCCGCCTTTGCCGCGGCCCACATTGCCGTGCGCATCTTGGCGCCCGGTGCCGACCCCGCCATCCTGCCCATTGTCTTTGTGCTTTCGGGCATCGGCATCACGTTCGTGACGCGTCTCGCCCCCGCTCTCGCCATCTCACAGCTCATCATCCTGTTTGTCTCGGTGGCCCTGATGGTGGGAACGCTCGCGTTGGTTAAGAACCTCGACGTAGTCATGCGCTACAAGT
>CAJLRE010000120.1 GCA_905208975.1 uncultured Collinsella sp.
AGCATTTCGATATCAGTAAGCCGTCGCTAAGCCATCACTTGGCGACGCTCAAAAATGCCGGGTTGGTGACCGACGAGCGCCATGGCCAAAACATCGTATACAGCTTAAACACCACCGTCATGCAGGATTTAATAGGCTGGTTTATGGGCTTTACAAACACTGAAGGTGATAAGGATGAATAACGAAAACAAGGGCATTCACGCCACGGGGGTATCGTCGCGCGTGTGGATTGCACTGGTCGCTCTGTGCGTTGCCAATGTCGCAGCGCATCTGATAGTGATGCCGAGCCTGCCGGCGCAGATTCCCACGCACTGGGGCGCGAATGGCGCCGTCGACGGTTGGGGCCCTAGCTGGATGGCCTCCGCGCTCGGCGTGTTGCCTCTGGCACTTCTCGCGATGTTCTACGTCGTGCCACGCATTGACCCCAAGGGCGAGGCGTATCGGACCTCGGGTAAGTTCTATCAGGGCTTCGTAATCGCCTTCACGCTGCTCATGTGTGCCATAAGCTGGCTGGGGGAGCTAACGGTGTGGGGCATCGTGCCGGTGGTAGGAACGGTCAATTTGCTGGTATCAGGCGCTATCGGCTTGCTCTTTATTGGTATGGGCAACTACTTACCGCGCGTAAAGCAGAACTACACGCTCGGTATCAAGACGCCCTGGGCGCTTGCCGATCCCGAGAACTGGCGCCGTACGCAGCGTTTTGGCGGTGCCTGCTTTATGGTGCTGGGCGTTGGCCTGATTGTGATGGGCGTGGCGGGTAGCGTGCTTTCGAGTGAAGTCGTCGCCGCGGTGATTGCGGTTCTGGCGTTTGGTTCAGCTGGAGCTGCCTACGTCTATTCGTATCTGCTGTGGCGCAAATCGCAGCGAGCCGCTCGTTAAGGTTGCGGAAAACTAGCGTACGCAGTTCATAGTATGTTCCGGGGGATTTTTCCCAGGTAGTATTAGGGGGTGTGGGCAACCATGCCCCTTTTTCGTTTAGTTTCAGAGCTGGTTTTCTCATTTCGTTTCCACTAAAGCGAATCAAGAATAGGGAAACAGCAGGTAGAAAGGATAGGACAGACATATGGCGGAGTTTATCTACCAGATGTATCAGGCTCGCAAGGCCCATGGCGACAAGGTAATCCTTGACGACGTGACCCTGAGCTTCTACCCCGGTGCCAAGATCGGCGTCGTGGGTCCCAACGGCATGGGCAAGTCGACCCTGCTCAAGATCATGGCCGGCATTGAGGAGGTCTCCAACGGCGATGCCAGGCTCACCCCCGGCTACACCGTGGGTATCCTGCAGCAGGAGCCGCCGCTCGACGACGACAAGACTGTCATCGAGAACGTGCGCATGGCGTTTGGCGATATGATCGCCAAGGTCGATCGCTTCAATAAGATCGGCGAGGAGATGTGCGACCCGGATTGCGACATGGACGCCCTTATGGCCGAGATGGGCAAGCTCCAGGACGAGATCGATGCCGCCGACGGCTGGGATATCGATTCCAAGCTCGGCCAGGCCATGGACGCCCTGCAGCTGCCCGATTCCGACATGCCGGTCAACGTGCTCTCTGGCGGCGAGCGCCGTCGCGTGGCCCTGTGCAAGCTGCTGCTCGAGGCTCCCGACCTGCTGCTGCTCGACGAGCCCACGAACCACCTGGACGCCGAGTCGATCCTGTGGCTCGAGCACTTCCTGCACAACTACCAGGGCGCGGTGCTTGCCGTCACACACGATCGCTACTTCCTGGATAACGTTGCCGAGTGGATCTGCGAGGTCGACCGCGGTCACCTTTATCCCTACAAGGGCAATTACTCCACGTATCTGGAGACCAAGGCCGCGCGTATCGAGGCCCAGGGCAACCGTGACGCCAAGCTCGCCAAGCGCATGGAGGCCGAGCTCGAGTGGGTACGCAGCTCGCCCAAGGCTCGCCAGGCCAAGAACAAGGCCCGTCTGGCTCGCTACGAGGAGATGGAGGCCGAGGCCCGCGCAAGCCAGAAGCTCGACTGGACCGACATCCGCATCCCTGTGGGCCCGCGTCTGGGCAACAAGGTGCTCGAGGCCCATCACCTGCACAAGGAGTTCGATGGCCGCGTGCTCATCGACGACCTTTCATTCACCCTGCCGCGTAACGGCATCGTGGGCGTCATCGGCCCCAACGGTGTCGGCAAGACCACGCTCTTCAAGACCATCGTGGGTTTGGAGCCGCTGACTTCGGGCGAGCTCGAGGTGGGCGAGACCGTCAAGATTTCTTACGTCGACCAGAACCGTTCCGGC
Organism: uncultured Collinsella sp.; assembly: GCA_905208975.1. Classification (GTDB taxonomy): domain Bacteria; phylum Actinomycetota; class Coriobacteriia; order Coriobacteriales; family Coriobacteriaceae; genus Collinsella. Next base: position 2,255 of record CAJLRE010000120.1, read on the forward strand.
ATCGACCCCGATAAGAACCTATGGGAGGTCGTCTCGGACGGCCTGGACCACATGATGGTCGGCGAGACCGAGGTTCCGAGCCGCGCGTACGTGGCGAGCTTTGGCTTTAAGGGCCAGGACCAGCAGAAGCGCGCCGGCGTACTCTCCGGTGGCGAGCGCAACCGTCTGAACCTGGCACTCACGCTCAAGCAGGGCGGCAACCTGCTGCTCCTCGACGAGCCCACGAACGACCTCGATGTCGAGACGCTGTCCTCGCTCGAGGCGGCGCTGCTCGAGTTCCCGGGCTGCTCGGTGGTCATTAGCCACGACCGTATGTTCCTGGACCGCGTCGCCACGCACATTCTGGCGTGGGAGGGCACCGACGAGAATCCGGGCAACTGGTATTGGTTCGAGGGCAACTTTGAGGCCTACCAGGCCAACCGCATCGAGCGCCTGGGCGAGGACGCAGCCCAGCCGCATCGTATCCACCGCAAGCTGACGCGTGACTAGGTTTGTTACGCGGTTTTACCAAACCGCGTAACGAGTTGACGCTGCAAACGCCCCTAAGCGGCAATCTGACGTTCAATCGTCGGTCGCGTACCAAAGTACGCTTCCCTCCTCTTTCACGTCACCTTGCTCGCTTAGGGGCGTTTTCGCTGACTTTTGTTCAACCTGAGAGAATAAAAACGCGGTGAACGTTTTTGTGACGTTCGCCGCGTTTTGTTATTCGTTGGATTCTTCAACTATGTCGATGGTCCAGGCGGCTCCGAGACCGCCAGTGGTGTTGCGGCGGATGCGCACGGTGACTTCGTGGCGCTTGCCGGCCTGCGTGTAGCGCAGGGGGAAGCTTGCGCGGTTTCGCGCGGCCTCGAGGGTGCCGCGTTCGCGGGCGATCCAGTAGTACTCGCCGACGATGCCGAGCGTGTCGGCGCCGTAGGGGAGATAGGTCGACAGCTGGTGCAGAAGCGGGCCGGGGCAGAAGACCTCGGTTG
>CAJLRE010000121.1 GCA_905208975.1 uncultured Collinsella sp.
GCGCTCAGCCACAATGCCAAGCTGCTCGTTTTGGACGAAGCCACCGCGGGCCTCGATCCCATGGCACGCGAGGAGCTGCTCGATGAGCTGCTCGCCTTTGTTTCCGACGGCCAGCGCAGCGTAGTGCTCTCGAGCCATATTACGTCCGACCTCGATCGCGCTGCCGACCGCGTCATCTGCATCGATAACGGCTCGATTGCGTTTGACCTGCCGCGCGAGGACATTACCGACCGAGCCGGCATCGCCCACTGCGCCCAAGCACAAGCCGCCGAGCTTATGGCTTGCGTCGAAGGCGCCCGTGCCGCCCACCACGCCTATAGCGTGGACGTGCTCGTGCCCAACCGTCGCGAAACGCTCGAGGCCTTCCCCGAGATTCCCTGCGATCGGGCAACCATTGATGACTATCTGCGCCTCATGTTGAAAGGGGCTTCGAAATGAAACGCGCCTTTATGTCCGAGCTCGCCATCGTTCGCACGCTCGTCCCGAGCATCGCGGGCGTCGGCCTGTTCATATTTGTCGTGCTGACCCTCGCCAACGCATCGGATGGCGATTCCGGCATGAGCGCCGGTGCCTGCGCGGTCAGCGCCATGTCGCCCATCATGGTCATGAGCTCGCTGGCCGGCTTCGACAATCAAAACGGATGGGAGCGCTATCGGGCAACGCTGCCCATCTCGCGCAAAGACATCATCTGCGCACGCTACCTCTGCATCGTTGTCTTCTCGGCCATCATGGCATGCGCGGCTGCATTGTTGAACATCGTCACCATCCCACTCTTCAATAACGCAGGTATTCCCTCGACGGGACAGGCCGTCTTTGAGATCGCAATTGCCTCGACAGCCTCGATGCTCATCTCCCTCATGATGGTGTTTTTGGCGCAGCCGTTGTTCTTTCGATTTGGACACATGGAGGCGCTGCGCCTAGCTGTTGGCTTGTTTGCCCTGCTCGGATGCCTTGCCATGGCCACGCTGAGCTCCTCCAACCCCATCAGCAACTGGCTCATGTCGATTGCTGGGGCAAATCCCGATCCCGCCGTCCTCGGCTGCCTGTGTGCGGGAATTGCCGCACTCGCCCTCGTGCTCTTTGCACTGAGCTGTGCCATCAGCACCAAGGTCTATCGAGCACGCGACCTGTAGGCAAGTGCGGTATCATCGGGCATGCGCCGCAGATCTGGCGCGGTCTTTTATGAGGAGGCGCTCAACCCGTGTCGTGGGTTACAGCAGCATTTGCATCAGCTTTCTTTGCCGGCATCACATCCATTTTGGCCAAATGCGGCATCAGACACACCGACTCCGACGTTGCAACCGCCATCCGTACTTGCGTGGTGCTCGTATTTGCCTGGGCAATGGCGGGCATTTCTGGATCCATCGGAGCAATCGGCACCATTCCCGCCAAAGCCTGGCTATTCCTCACCCTCTCGGGACTCGCCACCGGCGCCTCGTGGATCTGTTACTTTAAGGCGCTCAGCATCGGAGACGTCAACAAGGTTGTACCCGTCGACAAGATGAGCACCGTGCTCGCCGTGCTGATCGCCATAGTGCTTTTTGGTGAGACAGGCAACCTGGCGGTCAAGCTCGTGGGAACCGCAGTTATCACGCTCGGCACGTTTTTGATGATCGAGAAAAAGCAGTCCGTCGGCGCAGGGCAAAAGCAAGACCGAGCCTGGCTCGCTTACGCCCTCGGCGCCGCCGTGTTCGCGGCACTCACCTCCGTCCTCGCCAAGATCGGCATCGAAGGTGTCGAGTCAAACCTGGCCACGGCAATCCGCACCTGTGTGGTACTTGTTATGGCATGGGCAATCGTGGCTGTCAAGGGAAAGCTGGAGCAGGTCGCGCGCATTGACCCGCGCGAACTCGCATTTCTTGCGGCATCGGGCATTGCGACCGGCGCGTCGTGGCTGCTGTACTACTACGCCATCGCTGCAGGCCAGGTGAGCGTCGTCGTGCAAATCGACAAACTATCGATTGTCGTATCGGTGCTGTTCGCACGACTGGCCTTCAACGAAAAGCTGTCGCATCGAAGCGCCATCGGCCTTTTCCTCATCGTGCTGGGCACCGCCGCGCTCGCGATTTGGAAGTAGCGTCGGTGCCAGGCGAGATTCAGTCCACCCGCAAATCCGTGACACAGCGCCCACACCGGGCTTGAGATGTTTGTATTGCCCGCGCGCTACCGTGCTACTTGCGCAGCGGCTTGGGCAGCGGAATGCCCGCCGCGATGACGGCGGCGATGATCATGCAGACGATGCCCTTGAGTGGGAAGCACATGAGCAGCAAGCCCACAACCATGACCGGCTGACGCATAACGGCGCCCATCGTCGAGGCCGTGCAGACGGCGACGCAAAAGACCGGATCGGCGCCGGTGAGGATGGCAAGGCCATAGCCCAGGCTCACACCCGAGAAGATAACCGGGAAGAAGTGGCCGCCACGCCAACCAAGGTTGATGAGGGCGGGCGTCAGCATGGCCTTAACAAGACCGGTCGCGATAAGCACGCCGGCGGGAATGGTCAGATAGGTCTCCATGAGCACGTCGGCTTGGGTCTCGCCGGCAAACATGGTGTAGGGCAGGACCGTGCCACAGATGGCGAGCGCCAGACCGGCCAGCATGGCCTTGACGACAGGGCGCTCCCCTATGGCGTGGGCCAACGCCTCGCTCGCGTGCTCCGAGACAAAGTACAGCCAGCCGCAGGCCGTACCGATGAGTGCCAGGGGAATAAGCCAGGCAAGCTCAAGGTTGCCCACCCGGGCAGCCTCGAACCTCGGCATACCCATACCGCCGCCCATGAGTTGGCCGAGCAGTAGATAGGTGCCCAGGCCGCCGGCAATCGCGATGCCGTAGACCACGGTCTTTTGCGCCTTGGGCAGTTTGATGGTGATCTCGTCGGATTCGGAGTCTCCATCGTCGTCGGCGCCCTGGCCGTCAGCGCTACCGGCGAGCGGCGCCACAAAGCCAAAGACGGGCGCGGTGAAGAGCGCCGTCAGGGCGGCCTGGGTGCCCAGCAGCGTGAGCTGCCTAAACTCGACGCCAAAGCGACGCATGCGGTCGCCGACCCAGCTGCACAGGCCCGCGATAACGCCGGTCAGGCCGGCCTCCGGTCCAAT
>CAJLRE010000122.1 GCA_905208975.1 uncultured Collinsella sp.
GCGAGCAGGCGGTTGCTGGCAATCTGGTCCTGGCGGCGGCCGGCGGCAAGCTCCAGCACGTCCGAATCGGCCTCGGCGATACCACGGGCGACAACCATGCCGCTCGGGTCGCACACGTCGAGCACATCGCCCTCGGCAAACTGGCCATCGACCTCGCGAATACCCACCGCGAGCAGCGACGATCCGCGGCTGACCAGCGCCTTCGCGGCGCCGTCATCGACCGTCACCGAGCCGTGCGCCTTGTCGCCCAGTGCAATCCACAACTTGCGCGGCGCAATGTCCAGGCGCTCCGCCGGCGGATCGAACAGCGTACCCACGCTCTCGCCGCGGGCCAGACGCACGAGCGCATCGGGCTCCTCGCCCGAGCAAATCACGCTTTGAATGCCCGCCGTCATGAGAATGCGGCTCGCGCGAATCTTGGTGATCATGCCGCCCGTACCCACCGATGTGGAAGAATCGCCCGCCGAGGCGATAATCTTGGCATCGATCTTATGCACGACCGGGATAAACTCGGCCGTCGGATCCTCATGCGGATTGGCGGTGTAGAGGCCATCGATGTCCGAGAGCGTCACGCACAGATCGGCAGAAACCAGGCAGCTCACAAGCGCCGCCAGTGTGTCGTTGTCGCCAAACTTGATCTCATCGACGGTGACGGTATCGTTCTCGTTGACGACCGGCACCACGCCGAGCTCCACCAGGCGAAGCAGGGCGTCGCGCGCGTGCAGGTAGGACGTGCGGCGCGCCGTGTCGTGACGCGTGAGCAACACGAGCGAGGTGAGCAGGTCGCGCGCATGGAACTCCTCGTCGTAGGCCGACGAGATGATGCACTGACCGGCCGAGGCGCAGGCCTGCAGGCTCGGCAGGTCGCCGACCGGCTTACGGTCGAAGCCCAGCACGGGATAGCCGCAGGCAATGGCGCCCGAGCTCACCACGATCAGGCGCCAGCCAAGCTCGCGCAGCGCTGCGGCCTGGTCGGCAAGCCCGCCGATAAAGGCGCGGTTGACCTTGCCGTCGGCGCCCACCACCGTGGACGAACCGATCTTTACCACCATCGTTTTATAAGAAGTCGTCATACGTCAAACCAATCAACTGTTCAGCGAACGGCCGAGCTGGCGGCCAAGGAAGCGTGACTCGCCCCTACCGCCCAAGGAATTAGTGAGCCCAGGGAAAGGCAGAAGCCGCGGCCATGTTCTTGCGCACAAGCTCGTCGCGCACCTGTGCCAAGCCCTGCTCCATGCCCACCACATAAGTCTGCGGGTACAGGAAGCGCTTGTAGACCGGATCCAGATGGTCCAGTGCCCAGGTGCAACGCTCGCGTGCGTCCTCAATGCTCTCGCGCGGGGCAACGGCGCTGCCATCGCGCACGATCGGCGCCAGCAGCTCGCGATACTCGAGCTCGGACACATCGGTCACCAGCGCAGCATCGTTCACGGCCACGAGGGTATTACCGCGCGCGGCGCCCTCCCCAGACAGATGATCCTCGTCATAGATCATGTCGCAGATCGGGCCGCCAAAGCCGTCGTAATAACGGCGCACGCGCTGCACACCCGGGATCGTGCGCTTGTAGGGCTGCTCGGAGAGCTTAACCACCGGCGTCCACGGATCCGTCTCGCTCGCACGGCGGGCGGAAAGCTTATACACACCGCCAAGCGCCGGCTGGTCGTAGCAGGTCGCGAGCTTGGTACCCACACCAAAGCTATCGATGGGCGCACCCTGATCGAGCAGCGACTGAATCGTGTACTCGTCCAGATCGTTGGAAACCGAGATCCCTACATAGGGCAGGCCCTCGGCATCAAAACGGCCACGCACATATTTGGAGAGCTTGGCGAGGTCGCCCGAGTCGATGCGAATAGCCGACAGGCGCTCGCCCACCGCCTCCATCTCCTTGGCAACCGTAATGGCATGCTCGCAGCCCTCGCGCACATCGTAGGTGTCGATGAGCAGCGTACAGTTCTTGGGGCTCGACTTGGCAAAGGCACGGAAGGCCTCGAGCTCGGAATCGAAGCTCATCACCCAGCTGTGCGCATGCGTGCCAAAGACGGGAATACCGTAGCGGCGGCCGGCGAGCACATTGGACGTAGAGGAACAGCCGGCAACGTAGCTCGCGCGCGCGACGGCCAGGCCGCCATCGGGACCCTGGGCGCGGCGCAGGCCAAACTCGGCCACGGGACGGCCGTCCGCCGCCAGCACCACGCGCGCCGTCTTGGTGGCGACAAGCGTCTGGAAGCCGACGATGTTGAGCAGCGCCGTCTCGAGCAGCTGGCACTCCAGCGCGGGGCCGGTAACGCGCACCATGGGCTCACGCGGAAAGACGAGCTCGCCCTCGGGGACGGCGTCGATGTTTACATGCGCACGAAAATCGCGCAGGTAGTCGAGGAATTCAGGCTTGAACATCGCGCCGCCGGCCGGGGCCTGGAGCGAGGCGAGGTAGTCGATGTCCTCGGGCGTAAAGCGCAGGTTCTCGACCAGCTCGGGCAGCTCGGCGGTACCGCACATGACGGCATAGGCGCTACCAAAGGGATGGTCGCGGTAAAACGCGGTAAAACAACCCTGCTCATTGGCCTTGCCGCTCTCCCACAGGCCCTGGGCCATAGTGAGCTCGTACAGATCGGTAAGCATTGCGATGTCGGTGGGATGAGAGATATCGGTCAAAGCCATGGGGCGACCTTTCGGATGCGTTGTGCAGAGGTTGAGGGTTGGACAAGGGCAGAGTGTTCGGACATGACGCCCGATGTAAATCGGTTAGAGCAGGCCCATGCTGGTCAGGATCGTGTAGCCCATAAAGATGACAAACGCGATGAGGGCAAGGACAATGATGATTTTTTGAGCCGGCGCCATGCCAGGGATCTCGTTCTCGCCCGTAGGCTCCTTGGAGGTAACCATGCGCTGGGCAAAGGTCATCTCGTCACGGCTCGGCTTGGGCTCGACGGACTTGGAACGAGCG
>CAJLRE010000123.1 GCA_905208975.1 uncultured Collinsella sp.
CCGAGCCAGCCGTGCCCGCGCCGATCTGGCGAGGCGTTCTGAAACGTCTGGGCGCCCACGCTCAAACAAAAATCTAAATTAAATAACAGCCCAGTCAACGGCTTCACTCCAACGCTCGACAAGCCGCTCCAAACGCCACGCCGCGTTGGCAGGACTCGTCGACGGCAGCACGATGGCGGGTAGCCCCGTCCGCTCTTGTAGATAGCGTTTGTAGAGCCGCCCGGCCGCGCCGCCGTTGCAGATAACGACCTCAATCGGCGTGACATCGGTAATGCGCTCGACATGCGCCGGAACGACGTTTTTGATGCTCGCGTCGCTTGAGCCCTTGATGTCACAGCTCTCGATCACGTCCCACAGGGCCACGCCGCCGTTGAGCAGCATAGCCCGCTTGGCAGCAACCGAGGCGTCGAGCGTCGCGGGCTCGCCGCTCGCCAAAGAGTCTCCCTCGTTGGGCGGCACGGGCACACCGAGGCACGCGGCCATCACACGCCAAAAGCGATTCTGAGGGTTGCCGTAATAAAAGGCGTTGGCGCGCGAAAGCACCGAGGGAAACGATCCGAGCACCAAAACGCGCGAGTGCTGGTCGAACACGGGCTCAAACCCATGCTCAATATGTTGATAGCCCTCATCGGACGCAGCCATGGCCTAGGCCCTCAACAGATAGCGCACCTCGTAGGGTGCAAGCTCAAGGGCACCCGTTAGCTCGACTGTGGGCGCGCCGTCGGCAAGTAGGTCGGCAAAGGAGCCGTTGAGCTCGCCGGCTCCAAAGGTATAGGGCTCGTTCACGGCATTGACCGCCACGAGCACCGTCGCGTCGTCGCAGGCGCGCTCGAACAGTAGCTGCTTGTTCTGGATCACCACGTTGCGATAGGCACCATAGTTGAGGGCACGGGCCGCCGCGTCGTCTGCCGAGCGCAGGTGCGCGAGCTGCTTGATGAAGGCCGTCAGCTCGTTGGGCGCAGGCTCATCGAGCGCAGGTCGCAGCGCCCAGTCACCATCGGGGCCGCCCTTTTCGCCAGGAATCCCCCACTCGCTGCCATAGTAGACGCACGGAATGCCCGGCATGCCAAAGAGCATGCCATAAGCGGGACGCAGGCACGACTTGTCGGTGAGGATGCTCGCCAGGCGCGGCACGTCGTGGTTGTCGACAAACGACAGCAGGTGTTTGCCGCGGTAGATGCACCACGGATCGCCGCCAAACTGGCGATGCAGCGAATGGGCAATCTCGAACATGTTGACCGAGTTAAAGCTGGAGTACAGGCCCTTGTAGCACTCGTAGTTGGTGCAGGAGTCAAGCATCTCGTCGTTGACGATCTGGTTGTAGTCGCCGTGGAGCGTCTCGCCGATCAGCACAAAATCGGGCTTGAGCTCGCGGGTAAAGGTATGCAGACGACGCATGAAGTCGCGGTCGAGCATATAGGCAACGTCCAGGCGCAGGCCGTCGACGCCAAACACGTCAGCCCAACGGCGCACGGACTCGAGCAGGTAATCGACCACAGCGGGATTTTGCAGGTTGAGCTTCACAAGTTCAAAATGGCCTTCCCAACCCTCGTACCAAAAGCCGTCGCCATAGCAGGAGTCGCCGTCAAAGCTAATGTGGAACCAGTCCTTGTACGGCGAGTCCCACTTACGCTCCTGCACATCACGGAAGGCCCAGAAGCCGCGGCCGACGTGGTTGAAGACCGCATCGAGCACCACACGGATGCCATGGGCGTGCAGCGTCTCGCATACGGCGGCAAAATCGGCATCCCCGCCCAGGCGGCGGTCGACATGGCGCAGGCTGCGCGTATCGTAGCCGTGGCTGTCGGATTCGAGCGGCGGGTTGATGAGCACAGCGCCAACGCCGAGTTCTTGCGGGTAGTCAGCCCATTGGGCGATCTTCATGATGGGTGCATCGGGGTTGGGCGCGGCGTTGGCAGCCTGAGCGAGCTCATCCTCGGCAACGGGCGCGGCGTTTTCGCGCAGAGCCCCGCAAAAGCCCAGCGGATAGATCTGATAGAACGTCGTCTCGTATGCCCACATAGCAACCTCCCAGTAAGCTCAACACAACGACATCCATTGTATGCCCAGCTTGTATCCTCTCCCCCAAAATAAGTTGCGGTGGAATAGTTCCTGCTTGGGCCTTCAGGGGCCTTAAACAGGAACTATTTCACCGCAACTGATGAGGGAACGTGATTAGGCAACGAGCTTGGCGCGGCGAATGGCTGGGAACAGTACGGTGATGGCAAGGATGACGCCCACGACGGTAATCACCCCGCCCGCGAAGCCAATCCAAGCGATACCGGGACCCGAAACCACGGCGCCACCGATTGCGGTGCCCGTGCCGATACCGAGGTTGAACAGGCCCGAGAAGATCGACATGGCGACGGCCGACGAGTCTGCCGGCGTGTACTTGATGAGCTCGGCCTGAAACGCCACGTTAAAGGCCGTGGAGCAGCAGCCCCATAGCGCGCAGATGGCAAGCACTGCTACGAGCGACGATGCGACCGGACCCATGAGCAGCAGAGCCACCGGCACGCCGGAGAGCGTGATAGCCAAGAACGGGAAGCGATGCCCATCGAACAGGCGGCCAAACAGCCAGCTTCCGAGCAGACCGGAGCAGCCAAACGCCGTCAGCGTCATGGTAATAGCGCTTGCGTCGACGTGCGCGACCTGTGCCAGGAACGGCTCGATATAGCTGTAACCCGCATAATAGCCAGTTGCCATGAACACCGTGACCGCATAAAGCGCGATGAGGAACGGGTTCTTGAGCAGCTCGGGCAGCTGCTTAACGGTAAAGCGCTCGCCCACCGGCATGGCCGGGAACACCGCGGCCTGGTAGACGACCGCGGCAGCTGAGAGGGCCCCGACCACGGCGAATGTCATGCGCCAGCCCACGGCCAGCCCGATGGCGCGGCCGATCGGCAGGCCAAAGATCTGCGCGATGGACGAGCCCGTGGC
>CAJLRE010000124.1 GCA_905208975.1 uncultured Collinsella sp.
TGCCCGAAGGCTTACTTGCGCATCAATCCGCCGCGCTCGTCGATGGCGTCCCAGAAGGCATCGGCAAAGCGGGGGTCGTTTGCAGCCATGAGGGCGTTAGTGGCCATCCAACCAGAGGGAGTGCCAGTGTCGTAGCCCGACAGCGGGTCGATGACGACGGCGTACATGGCCTCGCGGTCGAGCGAACGGGCCATGGCGTCGGTGAGCTGGATCTCGCCGCCCTTGCCGGCCTGCTGATCTGCCAGCAAGTCCATGACCAGCGGGCTCAGCAGGTAGCGACCGACGATGTACAGGTTGGACGGAGCAGCCTCGGGAGCGGGCTTCTCAACCAGACCGCCGATACGCCAGACAGCGCCCGGCTCGGCATCGGCAACGTCCTCGGCGCCCTCGAGCGAACCGACGCGCTCGCCGGCGATAACACCGTAGCGGCTGACTTCCTCGGGCGAGCAAGCAGCGACGGCGATAACCGAAGCGCCACCGTGCTCCTTGGAAACGGCGAGCATCTTGTCGCAGATGTCGCGGTTAGGTACAACGTAGTCGCCCAGAAGAACCAGGAAGTTCTCCCCTGCCACGGCGTCGGCAGCAGAGCGAATAGCATGGCCGAGGCCCTTGGGCTCGTACTGATAACGGAAGTCGACCGGCATACCGCCAGCGTGGGCGACAGCATCGGCATAGGCGTTCTTGCCGCGCTCGCGCAGCAGGTTCTCGAGCGAGCGATCAGGCTGGAAGTAGTTCAGTAGCTCGGGCTTACCGGGAGAAGTAACGATGATGGCATCATCGACCTCCTCGGGGTCGAGGGCCTCCTCGACGACATACTGGATGACCGGCTTGTCGAGCACCGGCAGCATCTCTTTGGGCGTGCACTTGGTACCAGGCAGAAAACGCGTGCCAAGACCGGCGGCGGGGATGATTGCCTTCATGTTATTCAAAGATCCTTTCGCAGGCGCAAAAGCGCCCCATGCGTGCGGCACACAGCCGCAGACCAAATTGCGATACCCAAGCATCTTACCGCTGGAACTATATGTCGCTACAAGGCAGAGACAATTCTTCAGCAGGTCAACGCAAATTATTGCTCGAATGGTGCAATTTTATTGCCCAACGGCAGGGCACCCGATACGACGCAAATCACAGAACATGGCAGATTGAGCAACCGATGCCGAGGGACCGAAAAACAAAAAAGACGGGGCTCGCAATGCGAACCCCGTCTGCAAAGGAATCTGGCGAGAAAGCCTGATTACTTGAGGGTGACAGCAGCGCCAGCAGCCTCGAGCTTCTCCTTGGCAGCCTCGGCGTCCTCCTTCTTGGCACCCTCGAGAACAGCCTTGGGAGCGCCCTCGACGACCTCCTTGGCCTCCTTCAGGCCAAGGTTGGTGAGCTCACGGACGGCCTTGATGACCTGGATCTTGTTGTCGCCGAAGCCCTCGAGCACGACGTCAAACTCGGTCTTCTCCTCGGCCTCAGCAGCGCCAGCAGCGGGAGCGGCGACAACAGCAGCAGGAGCAGCGGCGGAAACGCCGAAGGTGTCCTCGATAGCCTTAACGAGCTCGGAAGCCTCGAGAAGGGTCATTTCCTTAAGAGCATCGATGATCTCATCGGTGGTAAGCTTAGCCATTTCTAAGTCCTTTCGGTTTCCGTGCGGATGCACGGAGATCAGTTAAAACACGGCGCGAATGCGCCAGGGGTGCGGCGTTGCCGCCGCGGGTGAAAACAGCAACTAGGCTGCCTTCTGCTCGGAGACCTGCTGGATCGAACGAGCGAGACCAGAGGAAACGCCGTTGACGCAGACAGCGATGTCGCGAGCGAAACCGGAGATGAGACCGGCGATCTGGCCGAGAAGCTGATCCTTGGTGGGCAGCTCGGCGATAGCCTTAACATCATCGGCGGAAACGGCCTTGCCGTCGGAGATACCGCCCTTGATCTCAAGGACGCCCTTGGACTTAGCGGAGAAGTCCTTAAGGGCCTTAGCGGCCTCGACCGGCTCGGTCTCGTAGAACACATAAGCGACGGGGCCGGCGAGGATATCGTCGATCTCAGGCTGCTCCTGGTTCTTGAGAGCGATCTTGACCAGGTTGTTCTTGTAGACCTTCATCTCGGCGCCGCACTCGCGAAGCTGATGACGCAGCTCCTGAGCCTGCTTAACCGTCAGACCGTTGTAGTTGACGACGAACAGACCGGCGTTCTCGGCGATACGGGACTCGATCTCTGCAACCTTGTCGATTTTGTACTGCTGGGGCATGAATTACACCTCCTCGAATTCTTTCCGGGCACGGTCCGCCACAAGGACGTGACGGGGGCATGTCCAAAAAGAAAGCCCCCGCGCTGCATGAGCGACGGGGGCGAGAAGACATATCTACTCGACCACCTCGGCTGGCGGGAAGTCCCATTAAGCTCGCGGGCGATGCCCGTTTGCGCCGGCTGTCTCTGGCAGCGGATTCGTGCGTGAACCGAAAGTATTATGGCGGGGACCCCGGCGTCGGTCAACGGAAATCCGGGCTGCACACAATTCCACCATTCCGGCCGCGCCGCCGAAGGCCAGGCGCAAGGTTTTCGCTCGGTCAAGTCCTGGCTCGCACGAAGAGCACATTAAGTGCTCTTCGGCTCGTGCGGAATCTACGAAAACCTTGCGCCTGGCCTTCGGCGGCGCGTGCCTGCGTTGACTTTGGGCAGCCCGGGTTTTCGTTGGCTGACGCCCCCACTCATAATGCTTGGGTCGGTGGGCTGATGTGTTGCGTCCCGTTGGGCTATAAGGTTGAAATGAAGGTGGACAGGCGATTTAGGCCTTCGTCCAGATCTTGGTCGGAGACGCAGTAGCTTAGGCGGATGTGACCTTCGGTTCCGAAGCAGTCGCCCGGGACTAGGGCTACGTTGGCCTCTTTGATGGCTTTGATGCAGAAGTCTTCGCT
>CAJLRE010000125.1 GCA_905208975.1 uncultured Collinsella sp.
ACGACCTCACCCGCAAGGCCGCGTCGCGAAAGCTCGTCGGCAAAGGCCTCGGCACGCTCGCGACGCACGGGGCTGTCATCGCTTGCCTCGGTGAGCAGGCACAGGCGCTCGCTGCCCGCGACAGCCAAGGCGTCTACCAGGCCGGCGACCAGCTCACGGTTGTTGGAGGTCACCAGATCGACACCGCCGTCGGCAATATCGCGGTCGAGCAGCACGACGGGCAGACGCCCCGCTGCCGCGGCGATCGCCTCGTCATTGCCTCCGCAGGTGTTGACGACCAGGCCGTCCACACCGGCATCGATAAGTCTGGTGAGCGACTCTGCTTCCTTGGCGGAATCATTGCCGCTAATGGCAGTCATAAGCGAGCAGCCGCGCGCGGCGGCACTAGCGGAAAGCCCTTCGAGCATGGCGCTGGAGAACGGGTTAGCAATGTCGGCCAAGATCACGCCGATGAGGTTGGTACGCGAGCTGCGCAGATTGCGCGCGGCGGCACGTGGACGATAGCCGGTGCGCTCGATAACTGCCGCGATGCGAGCACGGGTTTCCTCGGTCATCTGCCCGGGGCGGTTGTTGAGATAGCGCGAGACCGTGGCCGGGCTCACGCCCGCCTCGGCGGCAATGTCCTTGATTCTCATCTGCGCCATAGCGCACCCCGTTTCCCAATTGTCAGCAGTCTGAGCCATTTTAGGCATTTTTTTAAAAATCTCGCTTGCAAAACGCTGTAGGTGAGTATACTACAACTCGAAACGAAACCGATTTCGTAAATCGATTTCGGCAAGCGTTGGCACGGAGGTGCAAAGATGCACCCTACCGTCTTGGCACCTCCGTGCCAACGCCATATCAAAGGTGTACGCACGAGTAAGAAGGAGCTGCGCGACCATGGGTAAAACGGTTCTTACCTTCGGCGAGATCATGATGAGGCTCTCGCCCAAAGATCATCTGCGCATTGAGCAGGCGACCGAGTTTGATGTCCGCTACGGCGGCGCCGAAGCCAACACCGCGCTTTCCCTGGCCTACCAGGGTGACAAGGCAGCTTACGTCTCCGTTGTCCCGGCCAACCGTCTGGGCGAGTGCGCCCTGCGTTCGCTGAAGGTCTACGACGTCGATACCTCGCGCGTCGTGCGCCAGGGCGACCGTCTTGGCTCCTATGTGTTTGAGGTCGGCGCCTCGCAGCGCGGCAACGGCTGCGTCTACGACCGCAAGTACTCTGCCATCAACATGGCCAAGCGCGACGTCTTTGACTGGGACGAGATCCTCAAGGGTGTCGATGTCTTCTACTTCTCCGGCGTGACGCCCGCCGTCTCCGACGAGATGGCCGCCGCCTGCAAGGATGCCCTCACCGCCTGCCGCGCCAAAGGCATCACCACCGTGTGCGACGTGAACTATCGCGGCAAGATGTGGTCGCCCGAGAAGTCGCAGGCCACCATGAAGGAACTCCTGCCGCTCGTTGACATCTGCATTGCCAACGACGAGGACGCTCCTGCCGGTCTCGGTATGACCTGCGTCTCCGGCTCCCTTGCCCACGGCATTGAGGAGCGCGACACCTACGTCGAGATGGCCCGTCAGATCTGCGACGAGTACGGTTGCAAGAAGGTCGCCTCGGTCGTCCGCAACATCTCCTGCGTCGAGCGCTCCATTTGGATGGGCATGCTCTTTGACGCCGAGAGCGGCGAGCACTGGTTCTCCCCTGCTCACGACGTGCACGTGCTCGAGGGCGTTGCCGCCGGCGACGCTTTCAACGCCGGCCTGGTCCATGCCCTCATCAACGACTTCGATCCGCAGGACGCCGTCAACTACGCGATTGCGGCCTCGATCCTCAAGCTCACCATCAAGGGCGATTCCAACCTGGTGACCGCAGACGAGATCGCAGCCGTGGCATCCGCCGCCGACGGTGGCACCCGCGTCGCGCGCTAAGCCGTCCCCATTCCGCGGGCCGCAGCTTTCCATACCCATACCCCTGCGACCCGCTCCCCGATTTCTCCGGTCGGGCAAAGCCACCAGTCCCATTCCGGTTTTGTCTGGCATTCCCTACACGACTGGTTGCGAAGCCGGTTTTGGAATTGCTTGGACCCCAAGCAGTGCCTCCGATAACCAATCCAAAATCGGCTCCCGACCAGCACATTTGGCAATCACGCGCCCGTGCGCGCCTCACATCGAAAGGAACATCATGTTCGATCAGTTCTACACCACGCTTGAGTCCCTGGGCATCGTGCCGGTCGTCGTGCTCGATAAGGTCGAGGACGCCGCACCGCTCGCCCACGCCCTGATGTCTGCCGGCATGAAGTCCGCCGAGGTCACCTTCCGCACCGCCTGCGCCGCCGAGTGCATCGCCGCTATGGCCGAGGCCGAGCCCGAGATGTGCGTCGGCGCTGGCACCGTCCTGAACGTCGAGCAGGTTGAGCAGGCCCGCGCCGCCGGTGCCAAGTTCATCGTCTCCCCGGGTTACAACGAGGACGTCGTGAAGCACTGCATCGACATCGACTTGCCCGTCCTTCCCGGCACCGTGACCCCCTCCGAGGTTACCGCCGCCGAGAACCTGGGGCTCAAGGTCACCAAGTTCTTCCCCGCGGCTCAGTATGGTGGCCTGAACACCATCAAGGCCCTCGCTGCTCCGTTTGTCGGCCATCGCTTTATGCCCACCGGCGGCGTGAGCACCGCCAACGTCGAGGAGTACCTGAGCTCCTCCGCCATCATCGCCTGCGGTGGCACCTGGATGGTCAAGCCCGCCCTGTTCGCCGA
>CAJLRE010000126.1 GCA_905208975.1 uncultured Collinsella sp.
TATTAGAGATGCAGCACGCGGTCGCGGATCTCCTCGGTTCGACCCTGGTTCCAGAACTGGGTACCGATGTAGCCGCACGTACGACGAGCGACGTTCATCTTCTCCTGGTCTCGGTTGCCGCAGTTGGGGCACTCCCACACCAGCTTGCCATCGTCCTCAACAATCTTGATCTCGCCATCGTAGCCGCACACCTGGCAGTAGTCGCTCTTGGTGTTGAGCTCGGCGTACATGATGTTGTCGTAGATGTACTGCATCACGCGAATGACAGCCTTGAGGTTGTCCTGCATGTTGGGAACCTCAACGTAGGAGATAGCACCGCCCGGCGAAAGCTGCTGAAACATGCCCTCAAACTTAAGCTTGTCGAAAGCATCAATCTCCTCGGACACGTGGACGTGATAGCTGTTGGTAATGTAGCCCTTGTCCGTCACACCCGGAATAATGCCAAAACGACGCTGCAGGCACTTGGCGAACTTGTAGGTCGTCGACTCAAGCGGGGTGCCATACAGCGAGAAGTCGATATCGCTTTCGGCCTTCCACTCGGCGCACTTGTCGTTCATGCGCTGCATGACGGCCATGGCAAACGGCGTGCCCTCCTTCTCGGTGTGGCTGTGACCCGTCATGTACTTGACGCACTCATACAGGCCGGCATATCCCAGGCTGATGGTGGAGTATCCGCCCACGAGCAGCTTATCGATCGTCTCGCCCTTCTTCAGACGAGCGAGGGCGCCGTACTGCCACAAAATCGGTGCAGCGTCAGAAAGCGTACCCATCAGGCGCTCATGACGGCACAGCAGGGCGCGGTGGCACAGCTCAAGGCGCTCGTCGAAGATCTTCCAGAACTTGTCCATGTCCTGATGCGAGCTCAGCGCGACATCGGGCAGGTTGATGGTCACAACACCCTGGTTAAAGCGGCCATAGTACTTAGGTTTGGTCGGGTCATAGTTCAGCGCGTTGGCGACATTGTTAAAGCCGTTGCCCGAGCGGTCGGGCGTCAAGAAGCTGCGGCAACCCATGCAGGTGTAGCAATCGCCGTTGCCGGCGGTCTCGCCCTTAGACAGCTTGAGCTCGCGCATCTTCTTCTCGGAGATGTAGTCGGGCACCATGCGCTTGGCGGTGCACTTGGCAGCCAGCTGGGTCAGGTAGAAGTACGGGGAATTCTCGTGAACGTTATCGTCCTCGAGTACATAGATAAGCTTGGGGAATGCCGGGGTAATCCACACACCGGCTTCGTTCTTAACGCCCTCATAGCGTTGACGAAGCGTCTCCTCCACGATCATGGCAAGGTCGTGCTTCTCCTGGGGCGTACGGGCCTCATTGAGATACATAAAGACCGTCACGAACGGCGCCTGGCCATTGGTGGTCATAAGGGTCACGACCTGATACTGAATCGTCTGGACGCCGCGACGGATCTCATCGCGCAGACGGTCCTCAACGACCTCACGGACCTTTTCGGCAGATGCCGAAACACCGAGCTCCTCAAGCTCGCGAGCGACCTCGCCGCGAATCTTTTGACGGCTCACCTCAACAAACGGGGCAAGATGGGTCAGCGAAATAGACTGGCCGCCGTACTGGGAGGAAGCAACCTGGGCGATAATCTGCGTCGCGATGTTGCAGGCAGTCGAGAAGCTGTGCGGCTTCTCGATCAGCGTGCCCGAGATAACGGTGCCGTTCTGAAGCATATCCTCCAGGTTCACCAGGTCGCAGTTATGCATGTGCTGGGCAAAGTAGTCGGAATCGTGGAAGTGGATCAGGCCCTCGTTGTGGGCATCCACGATCTCCTGGGGCAGCAGCACGCGCTGAGTCAGGTCCTTGGAAATCTCGCCGGCCATGTAGTCGCGCTGAACGGAGTTGACGGTCGGGTTCTTGTTAGAGTTCTCCTGCTTGACCTCTTCGTTATTGCACTCGATCAGCGACAGAATCTTGTCGTCGGTCGTGTTCTTCTGGCGCTTCAGGCTCTGGACATAGCGATAGATGATGTAGTGGCGGGCGACCTCGTAGCAGTCGAGACGCATGATCTCGTCCTCGACCAAATCCTGGATCTCCTCGACCGAAACGGTGTGGCCCGCGTTCTCGCATGCCTCGGCGACGTTTTGTGCCGCGTAAACCACCTGGCGGTCGGTTAGACGAGAGCTCTCCTCGACCTCCAAGTTTGCGGCGCGAATCGCATTGACGATCTTATCGATGTCAAAGACAACCTCGGTGCCGCTGCGCTTGATGATCTTCATCCTCTTGCCTCTTTCGCGTCGTAGTCTCATTGCGCTTCAGAGCCAAACGATGCCCGGCAGGGCTTACCCCTGTCTTGCGGCGCCGTCGCGCAATCTGTGTTCTCGATAAACCATAGGTCCTCATGCGGACAATCCTCGCGGCCGATCAAGCGGCCCAAAGATCTATCCAAATGGGGCAAATAAGGTCCTCGTTCTCTGTCCGCCATCTATCATACGACAAAGAGGCACCTATATCCTGTATTCTTTTTTTAGTTCAAACACAACATATAGTGTTTCAGCAGGTCAAAGCAATTAGTCATTTTGCAAACGCATTAAAAATGAAGGGCTCTTGGCAGAGTGCTAAAACGTTATCAGCTCGACTACCTGCACGGCAGTTTTGAAACCCCCTCAACCGCGCCGCTGACAAATCCTACCAAAACCAAGCCGCTCACGCCAAAAGAATCCAAAAGATTATGCTTGACCAACATGTTGCGGTCG
>CAJLRE010000127.1 GCA_905208975.1 uncultured Collinsella sp.
CGATAAGCGTCTTGATCATGGCGATCATGGGGCCGATCTCCTTGGTGGCGCGGGGGCGCACATCGGGATCGAGCACGTTGGCGGCACGCATGACGCCAATGAACTTGTCGGAGAACTCCGTCGCGACCTCGGCAGCCGTACGGCCCTGCTCGTTGGCGCGCTTGATGATCTTGTCATCGACATCGGTGAGGTTCTGGGCGAACGTGACCTCGTAGCCGCTCGCGATGAGCCAGCGACGAATCACGTCAAAGCTGATGAACGTACGGGCGTTGCCGATGTGGATGTTGTCGTAGACCGTGGGGCCGCACACATACATGCGAACCTTGCCGGACTCGATGGGCTGGAACTCTTCCTTTTTATGGGTAGCGCTGTTGTAGATACGCATTCGTTACTCCTTAACGGTTTTCTGTAGCAGGCAGACGGCCCAGGCGCCAATTCCTTCGCCCTGGCCTTCCCAACCGAGCTTTTCGGTCGTAGTGGCAGCGACGCCCACGTTTTCGACGTCAACGCCCAGAGCATGGGCGAGGTTGGCGCGCATGGCATCGCGATGCGGGGTGATCTTGGGCTGCTGGCAGGCAATGGTGCAGTCGGCATCGACAAACTCAAAGCCCAGCTCGCGCGCATAGTCCATCACGCGAGCGAGCAGCACCATCGAGTCGGCGCCCTCATAGGCGGGATCGGTGTCAGGGAACAGCTTGCCAATGTCTCCCCCACGGCAGGCACCCAGAATGGCGTCGGCCAACGCGTGCGCAAGCACATCGGCATCCGAGTGGCCCAGCAGGCCGCGCTCATAGGGAATGTCGACCCCGCCGATAATACATCGACGCCCCTCCACCAAGCGGTGGACATCGTAGCCGTGGCCAATGCGCAGGTTACTGAACATGGGGAAGGTCCTCTCCCTCGGCCATGCGACCGAGCAGAATCGCGGTTACGGGACGCAGGTCCTCGGGCACCGTCACCTTAAGGTTGTCGCGCGGGCTCTGGACGCAGCGGACACGCCCGCCCATGCGCTCGACCAGCGAAGAATCGTCGGTACCGATAAAGCCCTCGGCAATGGCTGCGGCGTGAGCGCGCTTCATGGCGTCGACGCTAAAGATCTGCGGCGTCTGCGCGGCCCAATAGAGTTCGCGCGGCGGCGTCTCGACGATGTTGTCGCCGTCGACGATCTTGAGCGTGTCGATTGCGGGCTGACCGCACACGACACCGTCGAGAGCGCGGTCGCTCACGAGCACATCGATCGCATGATCGATGGCCTCGGTCGTGATGAGCGGACGAGCGCCGTCGTGAATGGCGACGTACTCAAAGCCCGCCGGCACCGCGTGCACGCCGGCGCGGGTGGAATCCTGACGAGTATCGCCGGCATCGGCAAAGCTGATGGGCGTGTCATAGTCAAACGGGTCGATGGCCAGGCGGCGCATCTCGGCACGACGCTCGGCAGGGCAAACCACGACGATGTGGCCGACCTTATCGCTACGGTCAAACGCGCGGATGGACCAGCTCATAAGCGGACGGCCCGCTACATTGACGAGCTGCTTGCCACCGGGGTTACCAAAGCGCTGGCCGCTGCCACCGGCAACGACCACGGCGCATACGGGCGCCATTATGCGTTCCCCTGTTTGGTGCCCTTCATGCGGTACAGGGAGTCCGCAAGAATGGCAGGGTTGTTAACGCCAAAGTCGCCCAGGCGCTCAGGATCCTCGCTGATGTCGTCCATGAGCTCCTGCAGCGATCCATACTCGTCGACGATTTTCTCGGCCACGCCGTCGCGCACGACGGACACGCGCGAAAGCGTGCGCAGGCCCAGCGGTGTCATGACGGAGTCCTCGTCCAGGTCGTCGTAGCCCAGAACCGCCGCCACATGCTGCGGGTCGGACAAGTCCTTGGGCGTCATGCGGCTAAGCTCGGCGCGAATCTTCTCGGCATTGGCCTCGGAAGAATCGCTCGCGTAGTCGCGAATCATCAGGTCGTACTCGGTATCCATGCTGGAGCCGGCGAGCTGCTCGAGCTGCATCTGCACGAGCTTGCCCTGGTTGCCCAACTTGACAATGCAATCCTTAAGCTCAGTCTTTGCCTGCTGCATGATCTCGAAACTCGAGAAAATGCCGGTGATGTCGGCGAGCGTAACGTAGTCGTCGAGCTCGAGGGCCGTCAGACGCAGCAGGGAGCGGTCGAGCGACTGACGGGTAGTCTGGAGCGTGGCGACGAGCTGGTTGACCGAGCTCATGATGGTGGTGACGGGCTGGATCTCGTAGCTCTTGCCGTGAACGTACACGTTGACGACGGCACGACGGGCCGAGACCGAGATCACGATGGCATCCGTGAGCACCGACATGCGGGCGGCGGTGCGGTGACGCATGCCCGTCTCACTCGTGGCGAGTGAGGGATCGGGATTGAGGTGGAAGTTGGCGCGCAGGATCTGGGTGAGGTCGCCGTCGATGACGATGGCGCCGTCCATCTTGGAAAGCTCGAACAGGCGGTTCGAGGTAAACGAAATGTTGAGCGGGAAGCCGTCGTTACCAGCAGCGAGCACGTTTTCGGTGTCGCCGACGCAAATAAGAGCGCCCAGGTGACCAGCGATGATCATGTCGAGGGCGGTGCGGATCGGCTGGCCAGGTGCCGTCAGGCGGATGGCCTGTTCCATACGCTTTTGCAGCTCGTTCTTATCCAAGGCATCGCTCCCATCGTATACGCTCCATAAACG
>CAJLRE010000128.1 GCA_905208975.1 uncultured Collinsella sp.
GCTACGGTGACCTCATATCATAGCACAGCATCAAACAGATGTTCGAGATACCGCTACGTAGATAGATTTAGAACAGGAGGGCGTAGATGACGGCGATGATGACGGAGGGAAGCATATTGGCAGTGCGGAAGGTCTGAGGACGGATAAGGTTGACGCCGACGCAGAAGATGAGCATGGAGCCTACGAGCGAAAGGCTGTCGAGGGCTGCCGTGGTCATGATGGGGGAGAGTGCACCGGCAAACAGCGTGATCGTCCCCTGGAACACGGCGACGGGCAGGGCGGAAAAGATGCAGCCGCGGCCAAGTGAGGCCGTCATGGTGCAGACGATGATGCAGTCCAGTGCGCCCTTGAGGGCAAGCGTTGACCAGTCGCCGAGCAGGCCGTCCTGAATCGATCCCACAATGGCCATGGCGCCGATACACACGGTGAGCGAAGTCGAGACAAAAGCGTTGGTGAACTCGTTATCGCCCTCGCTGCCGGTTTTGCGCTTGAGCCATTCGCCAAGGTTCTCAATGGCGGCTTCCAAGTCGACGGCCTCGCCGATGAGCGAACCGAGCGCAAATGAGACGATGAGCATGGTGGTACCGGTGGTCGACAGCGCCTTTCCATCGATAAGGAGCATCTTTTGCATGGTGCCGCCAAGGCCGATAAACAGGACGCACAGCCCCGACGCTTTCATGAGCGTGTCTTGGATACGCGGTGTGATAAAGCGACCGCCCGCTAATCCCAAAAGACCGCCCGCAACTAAAAGGACAACGTTGATGATTGTTCCCAAGCCCGGCATGAGCCCTCCTGTATTGATGCCAACGTGGCAATCGTAGCAGAATGGAATGCGAGACACATCGCGACTCATCTAATACGTTATATAAGTGGTATTAGCAACGACGCGCAGTATTTAAGCCTCAGGTGGTTGTCGGGACATAGGGATAGTGGTCAAAGCGCAGTGTCATAAGCCGCTGTGGGGATTCAATAGCCGCGGCGATGATATTGGCATCGCGGGTACGATCAAACCCTTCGAGTTCGATCTGATACGAGAT
Source organism: uncultured Collinsella sp. (assembly GCA_905208975.1). GTDB lineage: Bacteria > Actinomycetota > Coriobacteriia > Coriobacteriales > Coriobacteriaceae > Collinsella. The sequence goes on from CAJLRE010000128.1 coordinate 1,038, forward strand.
GTCTTGCATAATGTCCAGACGTCGCCAGGCTAGGAGTGTGTCGCCATCGAATTCCAAGGTCTTGCCTCCGTCTGGGGCAACGGCGTATAGGCGCAATTTAGCGGTGGTTGCAGGGTCGACAACCGTGACCTTTTTAATTTCGTTTCGAGTATTCTTGGCGCCCAACAAGGTGAGCAGTGTTGGGGCCACGACCTCGCCCGATGGCAAAAAGACGACTTCGATGGATTCAGGAAATGCGATGATGGCCGACTTGCGGACGGGCTGATTGGCGGCGGCAACTTCGATGCTTGCAGCGTCGATGACCTCCGTGTGGTCGAGCGCGGCAAACACGCAGCAGTTACCTTCATCGATTTCTTGAGGATCAGCAAGCCCCAGACTGTCCGCGAGCTCGGGATCGTTTTGATCGGTAGCGGGCTCATTCGGTGCTTCGAAAGAAGCTGGGACGCTGTTTGTCGGCGATGACGTGTCGCCCGCACCCGCTTCCTTGTCCGCACTCTCTTCTTGTATGGTTGCGTTGATGGGTTCGTCGTTTGAGGGGAGCGTCTTGGCGTCAAGCGCGGAGGGGAGAATTCCGATGGCTCCGGATCCGTTCCACTCCATTTCGAGAAGCGCCGGGTCGGCAAGAATGCGTTGCCTGCTTTGCGCGTGGGCATCGATTTCAATAGGGCCTGCCTCTATCCCTCGTGTAAGGCTGAGTGATCCGGCTGGCTTCTCGAAATGAGCGTCTGTATCTTTGGTGCTGGCGGCGTAGAACAGCAGGGACGTTTCTCCCGCCGCGATGGCATCGGTGCCGGCTTTGGCCAGCCGCAACGATGCCGTGAATGAGAGGGTGGGCTGCGTGTCGTCTGCATTCGCGGCGGCGCAGCCCAGACATATACCGCCTCCTTTCTCGAAAAACGCACCGTCAAAGGCGACCTTCGCTCCGTTCGCCGAGTCATCGACCGAAGCGATGTCGATGCGCAGCTCTAAATTGCATGGATCGCCATCTGCATCGAGCACAACCGAGCGCCACGTGCAGACGGCGCACCCCGCCTGGGAGCCGTTTACCTTGTTCGAACGATTGATATCCACGACTATCGAGCCGTCCGTATTACGACGAAGGCATCCCGAGGTTGAGATTGCGGCCTGTGCAATCGAAAAACGCTTACACGCAATGGCGCTCGATGGATTTGGTGCGGAGCTTAGGGCTGCTGGTAAGGAGTCTGCCATGACGGGAGTCGCCCAAGCGGCGACAGGCGTTCCGGTTGCGAGCGCGCCGCAGAGTGCGACGACGGGCAAAAGGTTCTTCGATGCCATGGGGTCTCCTTAGCTAATTTAGTGCGGCCTATCCGTGTTTTGTTTCTGGCTGTGTTTGATGTGCAGACCGAGGCCGGCGGTCCCCGCGCCTGCTGCTGTGGCACCTACTGCCAAGAGCCATCGTCTGTCGCCTGTCTGCGCCAACGGTTCCTCGCGGTCGCCGCGGTCGAGTTCCGAGAGATCGACCGTCACTTGCGTGGCGGCCTGTGCCTGTTCTTGCTGGGCAAAGGCCATGGCTGGCCCAAACGCTAGGATGCTGACGGTGGCGGCCAGGGCGATAGCCTTATGCCGTGTGCGCACCGGGCTCGACCGTCCAGGTGATCGTTGCAACCTGA
>CAJLRE010000129.1 GCA_905208975.1 uncultured Collinsella sp.
GACGACGCGCCGTACAAGAAGCGCGTGTACTGGGGCTTTGGCAAGGCGGAGCCTGCCGACGAGCTGGTCGAAGGCCCCAACATCAAGCCGTGGCCCGCGATGGAGCCTCTCGGCGACGACATTCTGCTCAAGGTGTGCTCCAAGATCATGGACCCGGTCACTACGACCGACGAGCTCATTCCTTCGGGCGAGACGAGCTCCTTCCGCTCCAATCCGCTGGGCCTGGCCGAGTTTACGCTCAGCCGCCGCGACCCGGCCTACGTGGGCCGTTCCAAGGAGGTCGACGCCGTGGAGAAGCGCCGCGTTGCTGGCGAGTCCGCGGGCGACCTGGCGGCGCTCGATGCCGAGCTTGCCGGCGTGTTTGAGGCACTGGCGGGCGCGGGCGTCGCGGCCGATGCCAAGGCGACAGAATACGGCTCCATGCTCTATGCCAAGAAGCCCGGTGACGGTTCCGCTCGCGAGCAGGCCGCGAGCTGCCAGCGCGTGATCGGCGGCCTAGCCAACATCGTTCACGAGTACGCCACCAAGCGCTATCGCTCCAACGTGATGAACTGGGGCATGGTGCCCTTCCAGATGGAGGCCGAGCCCAACTTTGAGGTGGGCGACTACGTCTTTGTGCCGGGTATCCGTGCCGCGCTCGATGGCGACCTGAAGGACATCGCCGCCTACGTGGTGCACGCCGACGGTGCGGTCGAGCAGATTGAGCTCTACATTGCCGATATGACGGCCGAGGAGCGTGCCATCGTCAAGGCCGGCTGCCTGATCAACTACAACAAGTTCAAGGCCGCTGCCGAGTAACTCTGCTGTACGCCCCGGCCGCACCTTTCCCTCGCGCTCACGCGCTTCGCGAGGGTCGCCCGAGGGAAAGGTGTGGCCGGGGCTACCGCGACGTTCTCGTTGGGTCTTGAGGGACGCCAAAAATAGACTTGCTTGATGCCTCCTCTGCTATCGGGGCGGCTTCTTTTTGTCGAAAACCACCACAAAGGGGACAGGCACCTTTGTGGTGGTGGGGACGAGCTCGATGTTGTTGTGATCGTTGAGCGGCATGTTAATGGGCGTCCCTACAGGATTTCATCCAAGCCGGGAGTCTTGGTTGTTTTGGGGATGCCGAGTTTGGATGACGCGAAATCGTCAACATTGTCCTTAATTCCGTCTTTGGTGTAGACAGTGACTATATAGGTGTTGTGTCCGAATTCGCCCTTGTCGCGTGTTGCCCAGGCATCCCAGTAGGCGGCCCCGTTTCGCCCTTTGATTTTTCCGACACGGCGGAGTTCTGTTCGCTTTAATTTCTGGTTGCTATAGATGGTTCGACCGGCCTCCTCGGTGAGCCCGCACTGTCCAAGCATCTTGTCGAGGACTTGGTTCATGTGGCGCTCACCGGTGTTTGGTGCGTAGTCGTAGGCGAGGGTGATGGAGTCGAGTGGCTGGTCGTCGATCAAATAATCCATCGTCTGAGGTTCAAGGCTGAAATAGGGGAAGCATCCATCAATCGTTCCGAGCAGCGGTAACTTTGACCGCCAAATTCCGGTGGGAATTCCATCTTCGTAGAACACGCCGCGACAGATAAAGGAGAGCGAGGTGGCACGCGAGCCGGCGTCGACCATTCCGCATAAATCGAAGGGCGAGGTGATACCAAGGGAAAAGGGCGTGGCGACGATAAGGAAGAGCATCACGATGGGTATGGCGAGAATGGCGATGACGTTGCGACCGGTGGAATGAGACGGCTTCATATGCGCTCCTCGAGACAAAGATCTGTTGAGGATAGGCAGAAATGGATATGTTCAGAGAACAATTCAAGTTTAATCTCATGGCGCGAGATGGTCGACCGTTAGCGTCGAAAACCACCACAAAGGTGCCTGTCCCCTTTGTGGTGGTGAGGAGCGCGCGGCTTCTTTTGGTAATAGTGCTGGCTGGCGATATCATTAGTGCAGGTAGCGAAGGTTTGCGTTGCGAGGTGCTTTGCTGTGAGAAGTCCTGCCCGTATTGGATTGATTGTTTTGGCGCTTGCGATTACCGTGGTTGGCGCGGGCGTTGTCGGCATGGCATTTCTACCTGCTGCGGTGACGGAGCCGGTGGTCAAGCCTGTGACTCAATCTGTCGAACTTCTGACCGGCGACGACAAGCCCGAGACCATTGCCGTTGATTTTGATGAGCAGCCGGCTGTGCTGGGTATTAGCAATTATCCGCGTATTCAGCTTGGGGCCATGCGCTATACCACGGATACAAGCCTGATCGATAAGGCGTCCGAGCTACTCAAGGGCAAAACATTTAAGCGTTGGTACGGATATGCGTCCTATCGGGCAAAAGCGAACGACATGGTTGGCGGATGCCACTCTTCCATCGAGCTGGACACTGCAAACGGCGCAAAGTTATGTGATGTCTCGTACGATCCGGGCTACGAGGGCAATGAGGGTCCGGGCATCTACATCATGGACGGCGATGTCGCCTATGTCATGGAGGGCGACCAGACCGAGCTCAACGATTTTATGGGTCAGTGTATCCAAGATGCCTATAAACAGACCTGCTTGCCTGACCCGCAGACTGCACGCGATAGTGGGTCTGCCCGTACATGGCTGTTCGAGGATGAGATGCCCTGGACCGTCGAATCGGGAAGTACGGGTTCGGCGAAGGAGTAGAGACCGCGAC
>CAJLRE010000130.1 GCA_905208975.1 uncultured Collinsella sp.
GTGTCGTTGTACATGGTCAGGATCTTCTCGTAGTTGTACTGGCGCGTGATGGCGTTGGGAATCTTATACAGATTCACGAGCTCGTCGATGAGCACCAGCATGCCCTTGTAGCCACTGCAAACCAAAAAGCGCGCAATGAGCTTAACGTAGTTGTACCAGTCGTCATCGCTGATGATGGTCGAGGAGCCCAGCTCGGCGCGTGCCTCGCTCTTGGTGCGGTATTCGCCGCGAATCCATTTGGTCACGCGGCTCATGGTCTCTTCGTCGCCCCCGGATGCGGCCATGCGATAGCGGCGGAGCATGCGGGTGAAGTCGAAGCCGTGGACCATCTCCTCGAGCGGGGCCAGTTGGGCATTGACGACCGACTCGTCGACGTCGGCACACGAGGCGACCCAGCGATCCAGAATAAGGTTGAGCGCACCGCCCTCGGGGCGCGTCTTGGTCGATATATTGCGGATGAGCTCGCGGTAGGTGGCAAGGCCCTGTCCCTGACCGCCCTGCAGGCGGCGCTCGGGCGACAGGTCGGCATCAGCGACGACGAACCCCTCGCCCATGGCGTGCGTGCGGATAGTCTGGAGCAAAAAGCTCTTGCCGGCGCCGTAACGACCGACCAGAAAGCGGAAGCTCGCGCCACCGTCGGCGATGAGACTCAGATCGGTGAGCAGGGCGCGGATCTCGACCTCGCGCCCTACGGTGATGTAAGGAAGGCCGATGCGCGGGACCACGCCGCCCTTGAGCGAGTTGAGAATGACGGCAGCGACGCGCTTGGGCACGCGAGGTGCTGCGGATGCGGTATCACTCATGGTCTAGGTATCCTCTCACGTCTGCTTCGTAGTCCTCGATAATCTGCGGCCCTGCTGCGCTAAATTCAATTACGGTGTCGCCCACCAGGTCAAAGAGCGCCTCGTTGATGGTATCGACGAGCATGTCCTCGCTCTGCTCCGATTGCACTACCGCCGATTCCGCCTGTACTGCGTTGTGCTCGAGCAGAGCGCGGAGATAGGCGTTTGCGGCGGGCGCGAGTTCGTTTGTGGCGTCAGCGGGCGTAGCAGCTGCGAACGCGGGCGTCGGCGCGAGAAGCGGTGCCACGACACCAAACTGTTCGGTGGATATGGTTGGCTCGTCGGACTCGTCCTGCCCTGCGGCCGCCGCGACCGCCTCGACCATCGCGTCGGCTACGGGCTCGGCTTCCGGTTGCCCTGAGTCCGCTGCCTCGGCTTCTGCGGACGCGCCGTCCTCGCGTTCCTCGTCGATCAAAAGCGCTTCGCGCGTTTGTGCGGCAGCACTCCGAATGTGCCCCAGCTGGCTCAAATCGATATCGATCTTGACGGGCTGGTGTGTGGCGTCCCACGAAAGCCATGCCACAATCTCGTCATCGATAATCTTGGCCAGATATTTGGGGACCTTTTCTTCCTTCAGGGGATGGGCGGGGTCCAGGGCCAGGCGCAGGCGTTGGTCGCAGGCGCGCATCATCTCGCCAAGTTTGCTGCTCTTTTGTCTGCTGCCGTGAATCCGCATGCATTCCCAAAAACCGTTTTGGCAACGGTAGATATGGATGGGGTCCAGACGGTATTCGCAGTCCTCGTGGCGCTCGGGCGCAAAGAATACGGCCGAGGCAAACATGGTGTAGGGCATTGCCGTCTCCTCCCCAAATAAACTTGCCACGATGCCGGTCTTTCGGTGCGTGTCATAGTAGCGCGCCATGCGGACATACACGGCGCACGCCACGTGGCGCAGATCGCGGTGGTGGCTGCGGTCGAGCCGCGAGCTACTTAGGTTGTACGTGGAGAGGGCGTTGATGGCGGCCATGAGTCGCTCCTCGCGCACCTCATCGGGCGGAAGGGGGAGCGCGGGCTCGGAGGTTTTGCGACGCTTAGGGGTCTGGCCGGACGGTGCCGGTACAAGGTCTCGTGCCGCGCGCCGCAGTTCGATAAGGGCGTTATCGAACATGACGGTTTTAGAGTCGCGAAGCAGCTTGGGGTCGAGCCCGTGGAACACGGCGTAATCTTGCAGCCACACGCGCGCAAACCGGTCGATGCCGGGCTCGAAGGCGCGATAGACATCCCAAAAAGCCTTGATCTTGTTAAAACCATCGAGTGGATTATCTACGCCAATGCCGCAGATCAGCTCATAGAGATACAGAAAGGCAAAGGACGTAGACGTTTCCTCGACGGTTCCGCGGCGCACTTGGGCACGCCAGGTAAAGTAGCCGCGCAGTTGCCGGTCGCTCATGGCGTTGTAGGTGGGAAAGTACGACTTAAAGGTGCCGTTGTAGGGACAGTCGTCCTCAAAGCCGGCCATCAGCAGGCCCTGGCGGTAAAAAAGCTCGGCTTCCGAAAGCCAGCGGCCCGCACCGCCCTTGGGGTCATCCTGCCAGCGCGATATCTCGCGCATTTTACGGTACTGGTCGGGGAGGAAATTCTGCATCTGTCGCCCGGTTTTGAGAATCGGCTCGTCTGCGTAGGTTTCGTTTGAGAAGCGGGCGGACTGATGGGTCCGGGCCTCGGCCATAATGCGCTCGATGAGCATCTTGATGTCCTGGTCGGCCACCGCTCCTCCTCTCGAACGCAGCTACGGTGACCTCATATCATAGCACAGCATCAAACAGATGTTCGAGATACCGCT
>CAJLRE010000131.1 GCA_905208975.1 uncultured Collinsella sp.
TTGGAAGCAAGGCAGGGGCGATCCAGGCCGATTTGGGCGCCCTGCTCTCGGCGGCACAGCAACGCGACGGGTAGCGCGGCGAGGCTTAAGCCTCTTTGTTAGTCGCTTTGAGATATTCCTCATCACCCACAGGCTCCAACCACTCGTTGGAGGTCTCCTCGCCCGGAACCTCCAACGCGAGATGCGAGAACCAGCTGTCGGGCGCGGCGCCGTGCCAGTGCTTCACTCCCGGGGCGATGTTGACCACGTCGCCGGGGCGCAGCTCCTGTGCCGGCTTGCCCCACTCCTGGTAAAACCCTCGACCAGCCACGCAGACGAGAATCTGTCCGCCACCGCTTTTGGCGTGATGGATATGCCAGTTGTTGCGGCAGCCAGGCTCAAACGTCACGTTGTAGACGCCGACCTGCTCGGTGGAAAGGGGCGCGAGGTAGCTTTGGCCGATAAAGTACTTCGCGAAGGCGTCGTTGGGGGCACCGATGGGGAAAACCATCTCGTTTTGGTGCTGAGCCCTTGCGTCGGCGGCATCGTCGGCCGCCCAGACCTCCTTCGCCATGCGGAAGGCAGCCCACGCCTTGGGCCAAACCGCATAAAACGCCGCGTGCGTAAGGATTTCCGCTATCTCCGTCCTGGTCACTCCATTGTTCTTTGCGGACATCAGGTGATATTTGAACGAAGAGTCCGTCAGCCCCTGCGACATCAGGGCAACCACCGTCACCACGCTGCGGTTGCGCAGGGAGAGCTCACTCTCTCGGCTCCACACCTCGCCGAACAGCACGTCGTCGTTGAGCTGTGCGAATTTGGGAGCGAACTCCCCCAGGGCGTCTCTGCCTGCCGTCTGTTTAACTGCCATGATCGATTTCCTCCTGTCGATAGTTTTGGCACAAATCTGTTTCCGCGCGGCCAAACAGCCCGGCTAGATTCCCATGCCCATTCGCCGCGCCTGCTCCAGAGCGGGATGCCCGGCGATTTCGCCCACGCCGTTCACGCCGCCGGCGAAAACCGTTCCAGCGAGCGTGCAGCGGGAGAAACAGTCAACCCATCCCTGCATCGCCTTTTTCGCCCCGTCGAAGGTCGAGCGCCCGTTCTCCGCCGCCGTCGCCAACAGATATGCCTCGGTGAATGCATAATCGGAGCCAAAAAGCGGGTTAGCGCGGTCCAGCATGGTTTTGAGCTGGCCACAGACGCTGTAGTAGTAAACGGGAGTTGCGAACACCAGGACATCAGCGTCGTGCATCTTGGCGGCAATTTCCACGGCATCGTCTTGGATGACGCAACGCCCCAACTTTAAGCAGGCAAGGCAGCCCCTGCAGAAGCCCATTTGCTTCTCGCGCAGACGCACGGTCTCAACGCTGTGACCTGCCTCCCGCGCGCCGTTGGCGAAAGCCTCCGCCAGCGTCTCGGAATTGCCATTCTTTCGTGGACTTGAAGAAACTATCAAAACCGTTTTGCCCATTACGGAATACCCCTTGCGCTCCCGATTTACATTGACGAGAATGAAGGTAATACCTAAACCTGACTTTAGGTCAAGGAATGAATTCGACATTGTTTCGGAGGAGCCATGTACACAATCGGACAGGTGGCGGAAATGTTCGGTTTGCCCGCTTCAACGCTGCGATATTACGACAAGCAGGGATTGTTCCCGGGGCTGGAGCGGGCATCCGGCATTCGCCGATTCAGCGATACGGAACTCGAAGCGCTTCGGGTCATCGAATGCCTAAAGAAGGCTGGAATGGAGATCAAGGACATCCGGCTGTTCATGGAATGGTGTGCAGAGGGTCCCTCAACATACCCCAAACGCAAGGCCATGTTCGAGGAGCGCAAGGCCCACATGGAGTCGGAGATCGTGAACATGAACCGCGCGCTCGACATGCTGAAGTTCAAATGCTGGTACTACGAGCAGGCAATCCAAGATGGCAACGAGGATAGAGTGAAGGCGCTGATTCCCGACAATTTGCCAGAAGAAATCAAAGATACCTACGATAACGCCCACACTCAATAATGCCGCCCGATGCTCAAGGGGCTTTGGCAAGGAGTCGTTTTAGGCAGATATGCAAAAAGATAGCCTCCGAACCAGAGGGTCCGGAGGCTTTTATTCCCGTTATTTCGCTGGTGGCTTTGCTCTATGGCGGCGCCGAAACAGCATCAGGCGGTACTCGACGGTATCAAAACGCGAGTTCAAAAGCCAGTTCCCGCTATTCCCGCTCAGTGACTAATCCAGTCCGAGTGTTGTCGATGCGTGTCGCGTCGTACCGCCTAAGGGCCAATTCGTGCGCAATTTGGGCGAATCAGGCCCTTAATTCGCGATTATGTGAATGACTCAATTGATTCGCAAAACCGCAGGTCGCCTTTTTAATCACTCCCTAGTTTCCGCCGGGGTTCGTAGCGGGTGGCGTGAAAAGGGGTGATTCAAAGGGTCGGAGAGATGTCTATAGCGCAATCTTCTGGTACTGGCGCAGTGAGGGACTTCTCACCTCCATCAGTCCAAATCGTCAAGCTCCGAAAGACGTCGAGCTAGAGAAAAGGACCTATTGCCCGTCATGGATTGGGTTTACCTGCATGACTAGAGCCCTGGTGTAATTGGCTGGATCACCGTTCCGGGAACCGGTATCGACCTACCTGT
>CAJLRE010000132.1 GCA_905208975.1 uncultured Collinsella sp.
ACAGTCCTGCGCAAGACGAAGGCCACATTAAGTGGCCTTCTTTGCGTGCGGAACTCGCGACAAACCAAAACCATCTCGTCAGCCCGGCGACCATGGGGTCCCAAGGTTTTCAAAAAAGCGGTCGGCGCGCAGGTGCGCCGACCGCCGATATATGGGGTCTGATATTTTCTACCAGCTAGGGCCTCTTACTCGTCTAGGAGATCCTCTGGCATGTCGTTGCCGTCGCCTAGGTCGACTGGGGCCTCTTCGGCGTCGGTTGCGGCCTCGGCGCCTTCGCCTTCGGGCTTCTCCTTGGCGGCCGTCATGCGGGCTACGGCGCAGATGCGGTCGTTGTCGTCGACGGTCATCATCTTGACGCCCTGGGTAGCGCGGCCAGTCTGGCTAATCTCATCGGTCTTGACGCGAATGACCGTCGCGCCCTCCGTCACGATGAACAACTCGTGCTGCGGGCCCACCGTCTTCATGGCCGCGAGGTTGCCCTTACGCTCGGTCATTTGGATGGTGTAGACGCCCTGGCCGCCGCGATTCTGCTCCGGGTAGTCCGCGACCGGCGTGCGCTTGCCGTAGCCGCGCTCGGTGATGACGAATAGATCGCCGTTGCCGTTAGTGACTTCCATGCCCAGAACGCTCACGCCGTCCTTCATACCGATACCGCGAACGCCGCTAGTATCGCGGCCGGTGGCGCGCACCTGCTCCTCGGAGAACATGATCGCCTTGCCCGCGGTGGTGGCCAGGATAATCTTGTCGCCCTCGCGCACGCGGCGCACGTTCAGCAGCGCGTCGTCGTCACGCAGGTTGATAGCGATCAGGCCGTCGCGGCGGCTGCGGTCATATGCGCTCATTACGGTCTTCTTGACCATGCCGCTCTTGGTGGCAAACATCAGGTACTCGTCGGCAGGGAACTCGCGGCAGCTGATGACGCTCGCGATCTTCTCGCCCTCCTCGAAGGGCAGCAGGTTGACGATTGCGGTACCGCGCGCCTGGCGCGTACCCACCGGCAGCTCGTGCACCTTCAGGCGATAGACCTTGCCCTTGCTCGAGAAGAACAGCACGTACTCGTGCGTGGACGCGATGAACATCTCGTCGATGACATCGTCCTCTTTGAGGTTGACGCCCGAGACGCCCTTGCCGCCGCGCTTCTGGGCGCGGTAGGCGGCCACCGGGATGCGCTTGACATAGCCGGTGTGGGTGATGGTCACGACCATGTCCTCGTCGGCAATGAGGTCCTCGACGTCCAGGTCCTTCTCGACATGGCTGATCTCGGTGCGGCGCTTATCGCCGAACTTCTTGGAGATCTCGCGCATCTCTTCCTTAATGACGCCCAGGATCTTCTCCTCGTGCGCCAGCAGGTCCTCGTAGTAGGCGATGGCGCGGCGCAGGCCGTCCAGCTCTTCCTGAATCTTGTCGCGCTCCAGGCCGGTCAGGCGGCGCAGCTTCATCTCGAGGATGGCCGTGGTCTGCTCGGGCGTAAAGCCAAAGCGCTCGATCAGGCGGCTGCTGGCCTCGGAGTCGGTCTGCGAGGAGCGGATAATGCTGATGACCTCGTCAATATGATCGAGAGCCATCAGGTAGCCCTCGAGGATATGCGCGCGGGCCTGGGCCTTCTTAAGGTCGAAGCGGGTGCGGCGGGTGACGACGTCGACCTGGTGGTCGATGTAGTGCTGCAGCATCTCGCGCAGGCTCAGGCATTTGGGAACGCCGTTGACGAGCGCCAGGTTGTTGGCGCCAAAGGTCGTCTGCAGCGAGGTGTACTTATACAGGTTGTTGAGCACGACCTGCGGAATGACGCCCTTCTTGAGCTCGATGACCAGACGGATGCCCTTCTGGTTGGACTCATCGCGCATATCCGAGATGCCCTCGATGCGCTTGTCGTTGACGAGCTGGGCGATCTTCTCCTGCAGGGTGCCCTTGTTGACCATGTAGGGAATCTCGGTAAAGACCAAGCGGCTGCGGCCGGTCTTGGTGGACTCCACGTGGGCCTTGGCGCGCACGGTAATGGAGCCGCGGCCGGTCTCGTAGCTCTGCTTAATGCCGGCGCTGCCCATGATGATGGCGCCGGTGGGGAAGTCCGGACCGGGCATGATCTGCATGAGCTCGTCGACAGTGGCGTCGGGATTATCGATCAGGTAGCAGGTTGCCTCGATCGCCTCGGTGAGGTTATGCGGGGCGATATTGGTGGCCATGCCGACGGCGATGCCCTGGCTGCCGTTGACCAGCAGGTTGGGGAAGCGCGCAGGCAGCGCCTGAGGCTCGGCGAGCGATTCGTCGTAGTTGGGCTGCCAGTCGACGGTATCCTTCTGCAGGTCACGCAGCAGCTCCATGGCGGGCTTTGCCAGGCGGCTCTCGGTGTAACGCATGGCAGCGGCGCCGTCGCCGTCGATGTTGCCGAAGTTGCCGTGGCCGTCGATGAGCGGCGTGCGCATGGAGAACCACTGCGCCAGGCGAACCATTGCCTCGTAGACCGCGAAGTCACCATGCGGATGGTACTTGCCGATAACTTCGCCGACCGTCCAGGCCGACTTCTTGTGTGGGCGGTTGGGGTAGATGCCGCTCTCGTTCAT
>CAJLRE010000133.1 GCA_905208975.1 uncultured Collinsella sp.
CAATGGCGAGCTTATGGTTAAAGTGGATATCGGCGACAATCGGCACCGGAGACTCCGCACAAATCGTGCGAAAGCCCTCGAGCGCAGCCTCGGTGGGCACGCTCACGCGCACAACATCGCAACCCGCCTGGGCAAGTGCACGCACTTGCGCAAGCGTTGCCTGGGCGTCGGCGGTATCGGTGCAGGTCATGGACTGAACCACCACCGGAGCGCCGCCGCCTATCTGCACGTCGCCCACAAACACGGGGCGCGTCAGGTCGCGCGGCAAAGGATGGGACAAAGACAATCCAAACACTCCCCTACAAAATAAATCGAAGGACGTCGGAACGAAGCATATAGACAAACAGCAGCGCAAAGAGCGCGATGCCGACATAGCTGACGATTGTCTGCACCTTCAGCGGCAGCTCGCGACCGGCAACCTTTTGGATGATCTCGATAACCAGCTTTCCCCCGTCGAGCGGAGGAATGGGCAGCAGGTTCATAAAGCCCAGTGAGAACGAGATGAGCGCGGCAAACGTCAAGAACGTCGCGGGACCGGCTGCCGCCGCCTGAGAAGACATGACGCTGATACCCACAATCGAGGTGGACTGATCGAGTATCTCCATCGTATGCTGCGGCTGCAGCAGACGCATAACGCCCTCAGCAGTCTGCTGAACATAGGAGAACGACAGACGCGCCGAGGTGATAGGGTCCAAATGGACTACCTGCGTAGAGGCATAAACGCCCAAACGTTCGTCCTCATTGAGCGCGACCGAGGTCGAAAGATTCTTGCCATCGCGCTGATATTCAATAGCGATATCGTCCTTGCCGGCAGCCTTGCCGATGGCATCATACACATCCATCCAGCTGGAGCAGGACACGCCATCGACACTAAGAATCGTGTCACCGGCCTCGATGCCCGCCTTGTCGGCTATCGAGCCTTCTTCGACCTGACCGATGACATTGCTATCGACCGGCACCGATACGCCGGCGATAGAGTAAATGCTCATAAGCAGCAAAAAGCCCGTCAGAATATTGACGAGAATGCCCGCGAGCAACATAAAGGCACGTTTGAGAAAACCCTGGCCAAGATAGGTATGCGAACGCTCCTGCTCAAAGAACTCCGAAGCAGTGACCGGCAGCTCCCACACATCGCCCTCAGTAGTTGCATGCTCTCGATCGAACCGGCGGCCGTCAAAGGTGGTATATCCCGCAGCGTCGCGCGGCAGCGTCTGGTACCTAACCGGATAGTAGCCAGGCGAAGGCTTCTCCCCCTCCTCGCACCAAGGCGCAATGGAACCCCAGCCCAAAAGCAAGGCACAAGCCTCGAGAACATCCTCCTCGGGCAGCTCCAGCTCAACGGAAAGGTCTGCAACCGAAACGCGACCATGGCGATAAATCGCCGCAAGCACACGGTCGGCGCACGAGACATCGGTCGGGTCCATACCGCAGATAGCGGCATAGCCACCAAGCAGCAGCGGCGTCATGCCAAACTTGGTACCGATGCGACGCGACGTATGATGAATGTCAAAGCGGCACGGCAGGCCCAAGAAAAACTCGGTGACGCGCACGCCGCACGCACGGGCCGCCAAAAAGTGGCCGCCCTCATGCAGAAACACGAGGACGGATAACATCAAAAGGCCCCAAAAGACCGAGGAAAGAACACTCAGAACAGTATCCATAAAACGAAAAGCAATCCTTACGATTAAGAGCGGGTTGCAGCAAGCACCTCGGCGGCCTTGGCACGAGCCCACGTATCGATATCGCGAAGCTGCTCAAACGATGCGACCGCCTGTGTATCGTGTGCATCCATGCACGACTCCACGATACGGTCGATATCGGTAAAGGTACAGGCATCGTGCAGGAAGGCATCGACGGCAACTTCGTTGGCGGCATTCAGCACGCATGGCATGGTGCCGCCCGTCTTGCCGGCACGCTCGGCTAGCGCCAGGCAGCGGAACGTGTCCATATCGGCGGCATCAAAGGTGAGCTGCCCCAACTCACGAAAATCAAGACGAGGCGCCGGAGTATCCCAACGCTCAGGATACGAGAAGGCAAACTGAATGGGAATACGCATATCGGAGGCGCCAAGGTGTGCCATCACGGAGCCGTCGGCAAACTCGACCATAGAGTGGATCTTTGACTGGCGCTGAACGACCACGTTGATAAAGTCGAGGTCGCAACCGAACAGGTGCATCGCCTCGATACGCTCCAGGCCTTTGTTCATGAGGGTAGCGGAGTCGATGGTGATCTTAGCGCCCATGGCCCACGTGGGATGTGCCAGCGCATCGGCGCGTGTCACGCGATTGAGCTCGTCGCGCGTACGGCCAAAGAACGGACCACCCGAGCAAGTGAGCCAGATGCAGTGAACCTCGCGCGGATTCTCCCCCAGATAGCACTGGTAGATGGCGGAGTGCTCGGAGTCGACCGGAATGAGCTGACCCGGCTGCGCCAACGGCATAAGCAAGTCGCCACCGACGACGAGGGACTCCTTGTTGGCAAGGG
>CAJLRE010000134.1 GCA_905208975.1 uncultured Collinsella sp.
TCGACCACGTCGATAACCTGCTTGCCCAGGCGGCTCACGGCCAGGCGCTTGAGCTCCAGCTCGTCGCGCACGGGCGGTACGTCGGCAATCAGCTCGCGGGCGGCATCCACGCGAAACTTAGGCTTGGTGGAGCGCGCCTGGGCACCGCGGCTCAGCCACGCGAGCTCCTTACGTGCCATGTTGCGACGGCGCTCCTCGGTAACCGCGGCCATACGGTCGCGTTCCACGCGCTGCAGGATATATGCCGAATAGCCGCCCTCGAAGGGATCGACCTGGCCGTCGTGAACCTCCCACATGCTGGTGCAGACCTCGTCCAAGAACCAGCGATCGTGTGTAACCACGAGCATCGCGCCCTGACCGCGCTGCCAGCGGGCCTTTAAGTGACGCGCAAGCCAGTTGATGGTGCGCATGTCCAGGTGGTTGGTGGGCTCATCGAGCATGAGCACGTCATAGTCGCCGATCAGCAGGCGCGCGAGGTCCACGCGGCGGCGCTGACCGCCCGAGAGCTCGCCTACCATGCCCTCCCAGGGCACATCGCTAATGAGGCCGGCGAGGATCTGGCGCGTACGCGGACTCGACGCCCACTCATACTCGGGCGTGTCGCCCACAACGGCATGATGCACGGTATCGGTGTCGACAAGCTGATCCTTTTGGCCGAGTAGACCGATCGTGGTGCCGCGGCGGTGCGTCACGCGTCCGTCATCGGGCTCCAGCGTGCCGGCGAGCACGCTCAGCAGCGTCGACTTGCCGTCGCCGTTTTTACCGACAATACCAATGCGGTCGCCCTCGCCCACGCCGAGCGTCACGCTATCGAAAATATGCTTGGTGGGAAACTCTAGGCTGACGGAATCGCATCCCAAAAGAATCGCCATATGCCCTGCTCCTTCGTAGAAATTCAACGTTGTCCATGATAGCAGCGAAAAGGCAGGCCGCACACGACACAAAAAGGCGGGCCATCTCCCGCAAGAGATGACCCGCCTCTCCAATCAGTCCCGCGACAACCGTGGCCGCCGCGGGCCTCAAGCATGTCCCGGACTAGGAGAACATGCCGGTGAGGTAATCATTCAGCCGCTTATCCTTGGGCCGTTGGAAAATCTCGTCGGTCTCGTCGTACTCGACCATATCGCCCATGCAGAAGAACGCCGTGCGATTGGACACGCGCGACGCCTGCTCCATGTTGTGCGTCACGATAACGATGGCGCGGTCGGCCACGATCGACGACATCAGGTCCTCGATCGCCAGCGTCGAGATGGGGTCGAGCGCCGAGCAGGGCTCGTCAAACAGAATCACGTCGGGGTTAAGCGCCAGCGTGCGCGCGATGCACAGGCGCTGCTGCTGACCGCCCGAAAGCGCATAGGCGCTCTTGTCGAGCTTATCCTTGACCTCGTCCCACAGCGCAGCACCGCGTAGGCTCTCCTCGACCATGCGGTCGAGCTCATCGCGGTCGGTGATACCGTGGCGCTTGGGCGCAAACGTGATGTTGTCGCGAATGGACTTACGGAACGGGTTGGGCTGCTGAAACACCATGCCAATGGACCGACGCAGCTCGTAGGTGTTCTCGGCCTTGGTGTTCACGTTGCGCCCACGGTAGTTAATCTCGCCCTCCACGCGGCAGTCGCGAATCTCGCGATTCATCAGGTTGAGGCTGCGCAAAAAGGTCGACTTACCGCAGCCCGAAGGCCCGACGAGCGCCGTGATCTCACCCTTGTGGAAGTCGAGCGACGTATTGTGCAGCGCATGGTGGTCGCCATAGTACACGTTGACGTCCTTGGTGGAGAGCACGACCTCGTCGCTCACGGCCTTGCCGCTCACGCGCACGTGCTTCTCGCTCTCCCCCACGCTCGACAGAAAGTCCTGGGTCTCGGACGTGGCCGCCTCGGTTGCGGGCGTTGCATTCATCTCGCTCATTCGGCCGTCATCTTCCTTGCCAGTTGCTTGCCCACGATACGGGCGACCACGTTAAACAGCAGCACGCAAATCATCAGCAGGGCGGCGGTTCCCCAAACGATCTGCTGGGCCTCGGGGCTGCCCTCGCCGTAAATCTTGTAGATGTGCACGGCAAGCGACTCACCGGGACGGAACACGTTCCAGGCGCAGGTGGGGCTCGACAGGTTAAAGCTCAAGAAGTTCAGGCGAACCGGCGAGCTCATGCCCGAGGTAAAGAGCAACGCCGCGGCCTCGCCAAACACACGGCCGGCCGAAAGCACGATGCCGGTCACGATGGCGGGCATGGCCTCGGGAATCAGGATGTGCAGCGTGGCCTCCCAGCAGGTGAGGCCCATAGCCAGGCACGCATCGCGCTGGGCCTGCGGCACGTCCTCGAGCGCCTGCTGAATCACGCGCACCAGGATGGGGATGTTGAACATGGTGAGCGCGACGGCGCCGGAGATGATGGAGTACTTCCAGCCCAGCTGCACCGAGAACACCAGAAAGCCGAACATGCCCACGAC
>CAJLRE010000135.1 GCA_905208975.1 uncultured Collinsella sp.
CGGCCGAGCGTGGGGGCATCGACGTTCTCGGCAAAGACCGAGAACTTGCCGGCGCGCAGCTGCGGGTCGATCATAAAACGAACGAGGGGCTCACCGACAAAGACGTAGCGGCGCTTTTCGGCCTGCGCTTTCACAAACTCGCGGACCTCGCGCGAAAGCTCGGGGTAGAACGGGGCGAGCATGGGATCGTCATCGGCGGCGATCAGAATGGTATAGAGCGCCGGCGCGGTGTTGACGCCGTTGATCACTAGAGTCTGATCCTCCATGTCGCGAGCGGCCTGCTTGGCAAGCTTCTTAAAGGAGAACGGGGCACGGGTGGCACCGAAGATGCCGGCCACGTGGTCCTCGAAGATGTTCAGGAAGTTCACGAAAGATCACTCTCCGTATAGGTTCTTTGGTATCCGAGCAAATATAGGCATATCCCAACGATTATAGAGGATAGGATTCCCGCAACCGCCGCCTTGGCGATGACCGCGGCAGTAAGGCCGGCAATTTCCATATGGTGTGCAAGACAAAGCGACGCCGCGGAGCCTATTCCGCAGCCGGCGATGGCAACGATTGCGGTCAGGTTCGAGCCCTGCTTGGCACGCTTGGCATGGGCGTTGAGCAGCAGAGATGTCAGTGCAGCTGTCGCCGCGACGAGCACAACGGCAGCCCAGAAGAACACGTCTCCCAGCGCCGCGGCAACATTGCCGAGCCCCAGTACGCCTCCGGCGGAAAGCGCAACCGTAGCCAGGCGGCCAAAAAGCGCGCCCATGCCCGTTGCCGCGGCAGCGCTTGCCGGGCCGAGCCAAAATGACGCGACGCCGGCGGCGACCCCAGCTGCCAGGAAGGTATTGCCGGTCAGACAGCCAAGCGCAAGCGCGCAGGTGAGTGCGGCGCTCGCGGCAGCCTCGGTGCGACCCCAGGCGATCCACCAACCGGACATGGCAGCGGCAAAGATCACCGCGACGGGCAACATCGACAGGATGCCCTGCGCCTGCATGGTGGCGTTGGCCATGAGCACCAAAAAGCCCACAGCCGAGATGGCCGAGCCAATCTGGGGGGCCAGGCCAGCCGCCGCTCCGATCGCGATTGCCGCAATGACCAGGCCGGGAAGCGCCGCGACCCCGGCCGTTTGCATCAGCAAAAAGCTAAAGGTGCCGCACGTTAGCGCCGAGATAGCGTGCATGGTGTAGTCGCGCGCATGGCTCCAGCGCGTGCCCGCCCAGCCGAGCGCGGGGTCGACCTCGATGGCGTCGTCCTCGTAGTACGACGGCTCGATATCGTCGAGCTCTTGCTCGTCATCCGAAAGCTCGCCAACCATTTGCTCCAGACTGCGACGGCCCTCGCGCACGCTGCCCAGACCGGCAAGGAGTTGGTCGCAAAATGCCTCGATGCTGTTGGGACGGTCCTGCGGCATGGGGGAGAGCGCGCTCATGAGCGCGGCCTCGGCTCCCGGGGGAAAGTGTGGTATCAGCTCGCTGGGATAGGTGGCGCCGCCGATGATGCGGTCGAGCGAGTCGGCGGGCGTGGCCGCCATAAAGGGAGCGCTGCCGCACAAGCCCTCATAGATAACGCAGGCAAGGGCAAAGACATCGGCGCGTTCGTCGACCGTGCCGGTCTCGATATCGAGCTGCTCGGGCGGCATGTAGCCGATGGTGCCGCCGCGCGAGCCGCCAAAGCCACCGGCGGACGACAGTCGCGCCATGCCAAAGTCGGTGAGCTTTACATTGCCCGAGTGGTCGATGAGCACGTTGGCGGGCTTAATGTCCAGGTGGAGTACGCCATTACTGTGGGCGAAGGTGAGCGCCTGGCCCAGGGCATCGGCAATGGCCGCGGCCTCGTCAAAGGTAAGTGAGTGGCCGTCCACGCGATGCAAAAACTCGGCCAGCGACATGCCATCGACATATTCCATAACCAGGTAGGCATAGGCTGTGTCATGCGTAAAGTCGATGACCTGCACGATATTGGGATGTTGAAGCATGGCGGCAGTGTGCGCCTCGCGCAGGACATCCATGATGTCGCTGGCGGGCATGCCGGCACCGTTGATAAGGGGGATGCGCTTAATGGCGACGCGGCGGCGCAGGTGCGTGTCGCGGCAAATCTCGATGGAGCCAAAACCGCCGGTCGCAAGTGTCTCGAGCGGCTGGTACCGCTTGAGCAGCTCGCGAGAGCTGGTGCCCTCCAAAGGAACGTCCGGCGAGAACCGGGCGGTATGTTGCGAGAAAAGCGGCATGGCCAACCCTCGTGCGTTTAAAGTTCGTTTGCGAGCGGCGGGCGCGGGGCCGAGCCGTTCGCGGTGGCATAGATGCTGCTAGTGTAGCACGCTCGGGCAGATGGCGAGGATAGCGGGATGCGAGGTGGCCCGATCGATTCGGCCCCCTTGATTGGCAACTTCATCCGAACACCTCCCATATTCATCCGTACATGTACGG
>CAJLRE010000136.1 GCA_905208975.1 uncultured Collinsella sp.
CACGTTTTTTGAGCGCTTGATACGCTTTAACCCTGCGGAAACATTTTTCTGCGATAGTATCTGCGATATAGACCAGTCGAAACCCGCCCGAAAGAAAGGGGAGCGACATGAACCAGCAGAACATCGATTACGTACTCCGCTCTGTAGAGCAGCGTGACATCCGCTTTGTGCGTCTGTGGTTTGTCGACATTCTCGGCCGCCTCAAGAACTTTGCCATTAGCCCCGAGGACCTCGAGGTCGCTTTTGAGGAGGGTATTGGCTTTGACGGCTCCGCCATCGAGGGCTTTGCCACGCCCGAGGAAGCCGACATGCTGGCGTTCCCCGATGCTTCGACCTTCCAGATTCTGCCGTGGCGCCCGAGCCACAACGGCGTAGCCCGCGTGTTCTGCGACGTGTGCACTCCCGATCGCAAGCCGTTTGCCGGCGACCCGCGCGATGCCCTGCGCCGCATGTTCCGCAAGGCCGAGAAGGCTGGCTATCTGCTTAACGTGGGTGCCGAGCTGGAGTATTACTACTTCCCCGACGAGCACACCCCCGAGCCGCTCGACAACGTGGGCTACTTCGATCTTTCGGTAAGCGATGCCGCCCGCGACCTGCGTCGCAACACGGTCCTCACGCTCGAGAAGATGTCCGTGCCCGTGGAGTACACCTTCCATGCCGCCGGCCGCTCGCAGCACGGTATGAGCCTGCGTCACGCCGAGGCCCTGAGCATGTCCGACGCCATCACCACGGCCAAGCTCATCATTAAGCAGCAGGCCTACGAGAGCGGTTGCCACGCCTCCTTTATGCCCAAGCCGTTGGCGGGCGAGGACGGCAGCGCCATGTTTTTGCATCAGTCGCTGTTCGACCATGACGGCAACAACGTCTTTTGGGGCGAGGGCGACGAGAGGTACCATCTCTCCGACGTCGCCAAGCACTACATGGCCGGCATCCTGGCACACGCGCGCGAGATCAGCGCCATCACCAACCCTACGGTCAACTCCTACAAGCGCATTACTACCGGCGGCGACTCCGTGCCGCAGTACGCCACGTGGGGCCTGCGCAACCGCGCGAGCATGATCCGCATTCCGGTCTACAAGCCCGGCAAGCAGCTGTCCACGCGCATCGAGCTGCGCAGTCCCGACCCCATGGCCAACCCGTACCTGGTCAACGCCGTCACGCTGGCGGCCGGTCTCGACGGCATCGAGCGCAAACTGGAACTCCCGCCCGAGGCCACGGCCGAGACGCTCAAGCTCACCGACCGTCAGATGGTCGAGGCCGGCTACGCGCCGCTGCCGCGCTCGCTCAAAGAGGCGCTCGACGTGTTTGAGGACTCGCAGTTTATGAAGGATGCCCTCGGCGAGCACATCCACAGCTTCTTCCTCAAAAAGAAGCGCGACGAGTGGCATAAGTTTGAGTCTACGATCACCGAGTGGGAGATCAAGCACTACCTGGCGAACTCCTAATCGCGCTGGTTTGTTCCAGTACGATTGAGCTCATTTCTTTGGAGGCCGATATGTCCGAAAAGAGTGCCCTGTTCATGGCGCGCACGACGCGCTTCCACGAGTTTGCCCGCAGCCTGACGACCACCCTGGGTGTCGAGGTGAGCCTGGCTACCCCCGATTCGCCGACCGCGGCGCACGACTTTGACCTGCTGATCCTCGATTCCGATGGCATCCGCAGCGACCGCATCGATCAGATTGCCAAGTGGCTTGACGACCGCGGCGGCGTCCCCATGCTGGTGATCGTTGACGACGAGGCGCTTGGCACCTTGCGTCTGCCCAATCACGCGCATGCCGACTTTGTGTGCCCCACGGCGACGCCTAACGAGCTCAAGGCTCGCGCGCAGCGCCTGATGGGCGAGGAGGAGACCGTCACCGCCGACGATGTGCTCAACATCGATAACCTCGAGATCAACCTGGCTACCTACCAGGTGACACTCGATAACGAGCCTATCGACCTGACGCTGATGGAGTACTCGCTGCTGAGCTTTTTGGCGACGCACCCCAACCGTGCCTACAGCCGCGAGGTGCTGCTGCACCGCGTGTGGGGCTTTGAGTACTGCGGCGGCACGCGTACCGTCGACGTGCACATCCGACGCATCCGCTCCAAGGTGGGCCCGCAGATCGCGGCGCACATCACCACCGTCCGCGGCGTGGGCTATCTGTTTAAGGACTAGGGATAACCAGAAGACGATACAGGGCACCGGAGTTTTTCGGTGCCCTTTTCTCGCTTGTGGCAAGAATCATACCTTTTACCGACTGAAAGTGCGTCAGTAAAAACAATATCAAAGTATAGCACTATCTGGCGAATAACATTTAGTTACTTGCCATGGATTTGTATAAATGGGATTACCCTTGATTGGCAACTTCATCCGAACACCTCCCATATTCATCCGTACATGTACG
>CAJLRE010000137.1 GCA_905208975.1 uncultured Collinsella sp.
CTTTCCAGGGGTGCGCCAGCCTGGTGAGCGTGCCCAATCTAAGCAAGGTGACAAACATGGGCTGGGGGGCTTTCTACAAGTGCGAAAAGCTGCGGGCGTCCGTGGACCTGTCCTCGCTTCAGAGCGTTCCGGGCTATGCGTTCTGCTACGCGCCGGTTAAGATCGTGGGGCTTTGCGACAGCCTGCAGAGTATCGGTGACTGGGCCTTTATTTGGAGCAACGTCGCCGTCCAGCTTCCCGAGACACTTGAGAAAATTGGCAACTACGCCTTCTTTCGCGGCACGTTGCCGGAGCAGCTTTCCATTCCAGATTCCGTGACTTCCGTTGGCACGGCAGCCTTCTCGGGCGTAGATGGCGTGAAGGATGTGGCGATCGGGCGTG
Source organism: uncultured Collinsella sp. (assembly GCA_905208975.1). GTDB lineage: Bacteria > Actinomycetota > Coriobacteriia > Coriobacteriales > Coriobacteriaceae > Collinsella. The sequence continues at coordinate 382 of CAJLRE010000137.1, forward strand.
GCCTCACCGAAATACCCTCGCGTATGTTTGACGACAGCACGGTTCAAAAGATCACAATCGAAAACAGCATGGACGACATCACCGGCTCGAATAACCTTCCGAGCTCTGGTGTCGATATCGTCTACACGCGCGAGTCCATCAAAGACAGCGTCGGCGATACCGTGAGCGATGACAGCACCAAGACCCTTCAGGAGCTGGTCCGCGAGGCCCCCTATGGCAAGGAAACCGTCATCACTCTGAAAAAGGACGTGAAGCTCGGCTCCACGCTCACGATTCCTGCCGAGAAGATGATTAAGATCACGTCGGATGAGCCCTATACCATCTTGGCAACAAAGAATAGCGGCGTCTCCGTACTGGTCAATGTTGCCGAGGGAGCATCCCTCGAGCTGTCGGGGAAAGTGTCCCTGAGTGGTCGCTACAACAAGGGCGCCATTATTTCTAGCAAGGGAGCAGTTGTGCTCTCTGACGAGGCCGTTGTGTGCGACGGCGCTGCGAGCACCGTCAATACTGGTGTTGTCGACGTGTCGGGAGACAAGGCTTCGCTTACCATGACGGGCGGCGTTATCGAGCAGTGCGAACTTAAGGACGCGTATTGCGGCGCTGTCCACGCGAAGGACGGCGCTCATGTTGTCATGAAGGGCGGCGTTATCCGTAAGAACGGAATCGTCGTTACCGGAGACACTAACGGCTATCACCCCACATCTTCTGGCGTCATGTTGGTGGGCAATGCCCGCTTCGACATGAGCGGAGGCAGCATCGAGGGCAACAGCGGCTATCGAGGCAGCGCGGTCCTTGCGTATAGTGAGGGGGAGGGCGATAGCCAAAGAGCCAAGTTCACGATGACTGGTGGTCAGATTTCCGGCAACAGGAGCAGTAAACTGGAGGCGGGGCCCTTAGATCCCTCTGGAGCAGTTCACATTGAGGGCAACGCCGAGTTCACCATGAAGGGTGGAGAGATTGAGAACAACGTTGCGTCTGGCAACGGCAAAGGCGGCGGAGTGTGTGTGGTCGACCCGGGCTGTCAGGGCGGCGAAACAGGGAATACTGCTTTCACCATGCAAGGCGGGTCCATATCTGGCAACTCCGCTTCCGCCGGCGGAGGCGTCTATGCCTATTCGAATGGCGTCACGCTCAGCGCGGGCAAGATCGAGGGTAATACTGCTCGGAGCATGGGCGGCGGCGTGTATAGCGAAGGCAACGAGGCTCATGGCTATAGCACGCTCCGCATCGAAAACGCCCTCGTTGTTGATAACCATGCGGATAAGCAGGGCGGCGGCATGTGGTTCTGCCCGACCGGAGATGCCAAGGTCTACGTCCAGGACGGCGGCCTGATCGCCAAGAACACGGCTGATGAGGCGGGAGACGACTTCGTCTTCACCGGCGCCAAAGACGCCAAATACAAACTGACCTTGGCCAACCGCGCTCCGGGCGGCGGAAAGGTCAGCTGGTACAGAGACGGTGGGCTGTTTAAGCCCTACGGCACTATTGCGGCAACAAACCCCAAAATCCCGCGATTCTCGCCCGATGGCGACAACGGCGATCCCCTGTCCTTTACCGACGCCACGCCGAACGTCGCGCTTAAATCTGTGATGAGCGAGGATGTGTATAACCTCGGCGGCGGCCAGGCGTCGCTGACGATCTCTGGCAATACGGCGCCGTTGGGAGGCGGCATCGGCGCCAACGGCGGTGTTGTCATCGGCAGGTCCGAGAACATCAACATTCCAGTCAAAAAGGTCTGGGAGAACCCTAAGATCCCCCATCCTAATAAGGTCAAAATAAATCTCAAGAACGGCGATACCGTCATCGATTCGATCACCCTGAGCGAGTCTGACGGCTGGGAGGGTGTTTTCTCTAACTTGCCGAAGTGTGATGCCTCCGGCTCCGTGATCGACTACGCCGTGGCCGAGGTGCCCGTCGAGGGCTACAGCT
>CAJLRE010000138.1 GCA_905208975.1 uncultured Collinsella sp.
TCTTCGGTATCAAACGGTCGGTAGAGAACCCGCGAGACCATGGTGCCTCTTTCTTTTGCGGATGCATATCGAGCACAGTTCTACCACGCCATTGGCATCTAATTATGGTGCCCCTGTGTTCCATCAACTCACCGTGCCCAGCGGCGCTCTTGCAACCCCCCGCTCGCAAACTTTTTCTGCACAGCCGTGCGTTGCGGGGTGCAACGTCGCGCTCGATGCGCTACATTGAATCAGTATTTTCAATGCCGCTGCGCGAGCGCTGCAGATCGACGTATCACCGACTCACAGAGCACGGCGGCGTACCAGACAGGAGGACTGCATGGGATCTGATGTGAAGATCGCACGCGCGTTGATCTCGGTTACCGATAAGACGGGTGTCGTCGATTTCGCACGGACGCTGGTTGATGACTTTGGCGTCGAGATCATCTCTACGGGCGGCACGGCTCGTGCCATCGAGGACGCGGGCGTTCCCGTAACCCCCATCGAGGAGTTCACGGGCTATCCCGAGATGATGGACGGCCGCGTTAAGACCCTGCACCCCAAGGTTCACGGCGCGCTGCTGGCCCGCCGCGATTCCGAGCAGCACATGCAGGAGGCCGCCCAGCACGGCATTAAGCTGATCGACCTGGTCGTCGTCAACCTGTACGAGTTCGAGAAGACCGTCGCCAACCCCGAGGTCACCTTTGCGGATGCCATCGAGCACATCGACATCGGTGGCCCCTCCATGTTGCGCTCTGCCGCCAAGAACGCCGCGAGCGTTACCGTCATCTCCGACCCGGCCGACTATGATGCCGTCCTGGCCGAGATGCGCGAGACCGGTGGCTGCACCACGCTTTCCACCCGTCGTCGCCTGCAGGTGAAGGTCTACCAGACCACCGCCGCCTACGACACGGCTATCTCCCGTTGGCTTGCCGCCCAGGCAAGCGACGTGGCGGACACCTCTGCCAAGCTCGAGATTTCGCTGGAGAAGGTCGACGACCTGCGCTATGGTGAGAATCCTCAGCAAAAGGCTACGGTCTACCGCTTTGCCGAGGGCTGCGAGAACACCGCGAGCTCGCAGTTCCCGCTCGTTGGCTCCGAGCAGATCCAGGGCAAGCCGCTCAGCTACAACAACTATCTGGACGCCGATGCCGCCTGGAACCTGGTCCGCGAGTTCGACGAGCCGGCCTGCGTGATCCTCAAGCATCAGAACCCCTGCGGTTCCGCCGTTGCCGAGGATATCACGGCCGCCTACGACCGCGCTTTCGCCTGCGATCCCAAGAGCGCCTTCGGCGGCATCATCGCCTGCAACCGCGAGGTTCCCTTTGAGCTGGTTGAGCACTTCGCCGACCAGAACAAGCAGTTCGTCGAGGTCATCATCGCCCCGAGCTACACCGATGAGGCGCTCGAGCGCATGGTCAAGCGCCCCAACCTGCGCGTGCTGGCTACCGGCGGCGTGGACCACGGTGCCCAGGTGGAGCTGCGCTCCATCGACGGCGGCATGCTGGTGCAGGAGGTCGACCACGTGACCGAGGATCCCGCGACCTTTACGTTCCCCACCGATCGCAAGCCCACCGACGCTGAGATGGCCGAGCTCGAGTTTGCCTGGAAGGTCTGCAAGGGCGTCAAGTCCAACGCCATCCTGGTCTCCAAGGGCAAGGCCGGCATTGGCATGGGCCCCGGTCAGCCCAACCGCGTTGACTCTGCGCTGCTTGCCTGCGAGCGCGCCGAGGACTTCTGCGAGCGCGAGGGCGTGGAGAAGGGCGGCTTTGCCTGCGCAAGCGACGCGTTCTTCCCGTTCCGCGACAACGTCGACGTGCTTGCCGCACACGGCGTGACCTGCATCATCCAGCCCGGCGGCTCCAAGCGCGATGACGAGAGCATCCAGGCCTGCAACGAGCACAATATTGCGATGGTTTTCACGGGTGCGCGCCACTTCCGCCATTAAGTAGGGAGGTGGCGCTGCGGCTTGCCCAACCACTGCACCTTGCCGCTCATTCGTCGCCCGCGTACCCAAGTACGCGTCGCTCCTCTTTCACGGCAATCTGCGGCACCTGGGCAACCCTCGCCGACCTGTTAGGTTGACTGGGGAGGATGGGATGTTATCTCGTCCCTTGGACCGCCTCGCTTCTAAAATAATCTCTGCAAAAGACGGCCGCTCCGTTTGGAGGGCCGTCTTTTTGGTATAAGAGGACGGAATGACTAACACGAAAGGTATGACCATGCCCCAGATTGATGATGC
>CAJLRE010000139.1 GCA_905208975.1 uncultured Collinsella sp.
CTCTTGGTCACTCGTAGGGCAAAAGCCAGAGTTTGTAGCACTCTATCACAAGCGACGGGCACTGTCGCAGGGTAAAGCTAATAGATATTGCATATGCACAAAAATGACTACAGCTTGCATGGAGTCACTCAAAGATGCCGGTCTGCCTGCAGATTATGCAGGCGTTGAAAATGCATAAAGGTGTGAATGAGCTGCGTCTGTTATCGAATACTCTTACCTATCAGAATTGTGTGCTTTTCCTGCATAAAGTAAGGGTTTCCGCACGTCAGCGTGGTATTCTAGACATACGCAAATTCGTATAAGTTGGAGGTAGCATGTTCTCAATCGGTCAACACGTCATTCATCCGGGTCAGGGAGTCTGCACCGTCGTCGGTTTTAGGGACGACACGCCGCAGCCCATGCTGCTGCTCGAGACCAAGCAGGGGCATGCGCAGACGATTCTCATGTACCCCGTGGCGCAGGCCGACCGTCTACATGCCGCCATCTCTCAACAGGATGCCGAGCACCTGCTGAGCCACTACGACGAGCTGGAATGCGACACCTTTACCGAGCGCAACAGCTCGCTTGAGGAAACGCACTTTAAGCAGCAGCTTAAGCTAGGTGCACCCGAGACAGTCCGTGTGGCAAAAACCATGATGCACCGCATTCGCCAGGCCGAGGAAGCTGATAAAAAGCCCAGCTCCTACTACATGCGCGTACTCAAGGAGGCCAAGCGTCGTTCCATCGAGGAGTTCGCCGTGGCCTTGGGCGTCACCGAGGAGGACGCCGAAGCTCGCCTAGCCCAAGCCGCCCTCAACTAACCCATCCGCGCCAAAAACCACCACAAAGGGGACAGGCACCTTTGTGGTGGTTTTCTTGTTCCAGTAGTATTCATTCTTAGCGATACCCACGAGCACAAGGAGTCTCTTATGGCAGAGCCGCTTACCGCCGGAATCACCCGCGACCGCGCGTTCGAACTGCTCAACGAGCACAACAAGGACCCGTTCCACATCACCCATGGCGAGACGGTCGAGGGCACCATGCGCTACTTTGCGCGCGAGTTCGACCCCGAGAACGAGGAGTTTTGGGGCATCGTCGGCCTGCTGCACGACCTGGATTGGGAGGAGCATGAGGATGACCCCATGAACCACACCATCTATGCGGCCGAGATCCTCGAGGACGAGGGCGCATCGCCCGAGCTCATCCGCGCAATTCAGACGCATACGTCCGACTTCAACTCTTCGCTACCCAAGCCCGAGCTGCAGATGGAGAAGATCCTGTTTGCCTGCGACGAACTCACCGGTCTAATCGGTGCTGCCGTGATCATGCGTCCGAGCAAAAGCGTCATGGACTTTACGACCAAGTCGCTCAAGAAAAAGTTCAAGGATAAGCGCTTTGCCGCCGGCTGCTCACGCGACGTGATTTCGCAGGGCGCCGAGATGCTGGGCTGGGAGCTTCCCGAGCTCTTCGACCGTACCATCGCGGCCATGCAATCCTTCGCGCCCGATCGCGATACCTTCCAGGCCTAACCGCCCACGCCACCTAAAACCACCACAAAGGAGACAGGCGCCTTTGTGGTGGTTTTTCGTTTGCAACAGGTTTAGGGGCGGACCTGGCCGGTGCCGCGGAGCTTGTATTTGTAGGTGGTGAGGGCCTCGGCGGCAAAGGGGCCGCGGGCGTGGAGCTTTTGGGTCGAGATGCCAATCTCGGCGCCCAGGCCAAACTCGCCGCCGTCGGTAAAGCGCGTGCTGGCGTTGGCATACACGGCCGAGGCATCGACCTCGTCCAGGAAGCGCTCGCAAGCATCCGTGTCCTCTGCAACGATGGCCTCGGAGTGCATCGTGCCGTAGCGGTTGATGTGCGCGATGGCCTCGTCCTCGTTCGCCACGACCTTCACGCTCATCTCGAGCGCCAGATACTCGCGACCCCAGTCCTCCTCAGTCGCGGCAACGTAGTCATCGCCCTCGGCAAGCCCGGTGTCGGCGCATGCGGCGCACGTGGCCTCGTCGCCGTGAATGAGCACGCCGTGGTCATGCAGCACGGCCACGACCGCAGGCAAAAACGCATCGGCCACGGCACGGTCGACCAGCAGCGACTCGGCGGCATTGCACACGCCCACGCGCTGCGTCTTAGCGTTGACGATAAT
>CAJLRE010000140.1 GCA_905208975.1 uncultured Collinsella sp.
ATCACGTTGTAGCCGTCGACCACCAGCAGCTCGGGCTTATTGGAGTGCACCGTCGAGACCGGGTCGGCGATGGCCTGCGCAAACGCATTGCCGCCCACGCCATAGGTCGCGGCCGAAACAATCGGCTTGGCCGAGCCTTCGCCAAAGCGCTTGGCCTTGGACTTGGCGCGGTTCTTCTTGGACATGCGCTACTCCTCCCCCATGAGCTCGCCGGCATTGCGGCGCAGCCACTCAAAGCACAGCGCGGTAGTCGCCTGTGCCACGTTGAGGCTCTCGGTCATGCCGCGCTGGGGAAGCTTGGTCAAAAAGTCACATTTCTCGAGCACCAGACGCGAGATGCCGTCGCCCTCGGAGCCCATGACGAGCGCCACGCGGCCCTCGAAGGGAGCATCCCAGCAGCTGCCCTCGGCATGCTCGGAAGCGCCACCCACCCAAAAGCCGGCGGCCTTGAGGTCATCGAGCGCACGGGCGATATTGGGCACCTGCGCGATAGGCAGATGCATGACGGCGCCGGCGGAGGTCTTGTAGCTGCCCACGGTCACGCCGGCGGCACGCTTGTTGGCGATGATGACGCCCGCTGCGCCCACAACCTCGGCAGAGCGCACGATGGCGCCAAAGTTACCGTCGTCGGTCACATGGTCGAGCACCACGACAAGCGCCGGGCCCTCGCCTGCGCGGTCGAGGATGTCGGCGACATCGGCGTAAGGGAAGTTGCCCACCTCGAGCGCAATGCCCTGGTGAGCGCCATGGCTCGACAGCGCATCGAGCTGCGCACGCGGCACATACTTAATGCGGACGCCTGCGGCGTTGAGGTCATCGACCAGGCGCGACAAGGCGGCATCGCGCTCCCCGCCCTCGGCAACAAGCGCGCATTTGATGGGAAAACCAGTGCGTAGCGCCTCGGCGGCAGCACGACGGCCTTCGATAAACTCGCCCTTGGGAGCCTGGGCAGCGTCGCGGCTACGATCGCGCTGCGGACGTGCGGCCTGGGTGCGATCGCGCTGGCCCTTGGAAGCGGCAGCGCGGTCATTGCGGCGAATCGGACGCGAGCCAGAAGCAGCCTGCTTGCCGCCACGAGGCGCACGCTTGCGATTGTCGGCCATAAAACGGCCTCCTTAAATAGATAACGAACAAGAATCGACCGTCCGAGCCGCGGCACCTTGCCTTTCAATCGTCGGGCATGACCACCAGGTCTATGCCCTCCTCTTTCAAGGCAATCTGCCGCACCTCGAACGGTCGACAAATACTAGAGACTCTTAATACGAGTGCCCGCGGCCGTATCCTCAATGGTGAGGCCCAGGTCCTTGAGCTGGTCGCGAATGGCATCTGCCAGATCCCAGTTCTTGGCGGCGCGGGCCTCGGCGCGGGCCTCGAGAATCTTGGCAGCAGCCTCGTCCACATCGTCACCAGTGTAGGCAACCAGACCGGCGGCAACGCCCAGCAGTCCCAGCGGCAGCTCGACCTTGGGCTCGGGAAGCTCGACGCCAAACGTGTCGAGCAGTTCGGTCAGCGTATCGGCGGCAGCCAGGACTGCGGCCTTGTCGGCAGCATCGCCCGCCTGTTCCAGATACTGATTGCACTCGGTGACAAAGCCAAAGACGGCACCCATGGCGCCGGCGGTGTTAAAGTCGTCGTCCATGCACTCCTTAAAGGCGGCACGGGTCTCGGCGGCCTTGGCGGCAAACGCCTCGGCGGCAGCCTCATCGGCGTCGGCCGTCGCGTGGCTTGCAGCCCAGCGCAGGTTCTCGACCGTGCCGGCGATACGCGTGAGCGAGTTCTCGGCACCCTCCAGGCGCTCCCAAGAAAAGTCAAGCGGCGAGCGATAACTCGTCTGCAGCATCAGCAAGCGCAGAGCCGCGGCAGAGTGCTGCTCGAGGACCTCGGCCAGCGTAAAGAAGTTTCCGAGCGACTTGGACATCTTCTCGCCGTCAACCAGCAGCATGCCCGTGTGCATCCAGGTGTTGGAGAAGCCCTGGTGCCAGGCGCAGGTGGCCTGGGCGCACTCGTTCTCGTG
>CAJLRE010000141.1 GCA_905208975.1 uncultured Collinsella sp.
GTTTCCCATAGCCCCGGCATCCGAGGTTGCGCCCGCGTCTACGCCGGCGCCCGAGGCGGGGCCATCCCCCGAGGACGGCCCTGCACCCAAGGCCCCGCAGCCTGCGCCCGCAAGCGAGTCCGATGCCGTGGCCGAGCCCGCCGCCCAGTCGCAAAGCACACCCGCGCCGTCGCACTTTGCGACGCCCGAGCCTATAGACGCCAGCCCGCAAGACGACGAGTCGACCGCCTGCGCGTCCGAAGAGCCCGGCTCCCCGGACACCGGCGATTCCGAATCAAACGCCGAGACCGACACCGTCTCTCCCGGTGACACAGCCGAGATCGACGTTGCCGCCGTTGAGGCCAAGCTCAAAGACCCCGGCTCGACCATGAGCTTTGAGCCCCTGACCGAGGAGCGCATCGAGACCGACTCGACCTATGATGCCGGCACCACCACGCAACTCATGTGGGGCGCCCGCTCTGACGTTGGCTGCGTACGCCCGCACAATGAGGATTCCTACCTGGTGCAGTCGCCGCTCTTTTGCGTATGCGACGGCATGGGCGGTCACGCCGCCGGCGAGGTAGCCTCTTCCATTGCCGTCGAGACTATTGCCAAGACGGCCCCGCAGTCCGCCGACGCAGCACGCCTGGCCGCAGCCGTCGAGGCAGCCAACGCCGCCGTAATCGAGGCGGCCCTGAACGGCCTGGGCAAGCCCGGCATGGGCTGCACAGCCACTTGCGCCTATATCGAAAACGACACGCTCGCCATCGCCCACGTGGGTGACTCTCGCGCCTACCTGCTCCACGAGGGCACGCTCATCCGCGTGACCCGCGACCACTCCTACGTGGAGGAGCTCGTGGACGCCGGTGAGATTACGGCAGACGAGGCTCGCGTCCACCCAAACCGCTCGGTCATCACCCGTGCGCTGGGCTCGGACCCCGCCATGTATGCCGACCACTTCACTCTGCATATCGAGGAAGGCGACCGCCTGATCCTGTGCTCCGACGGCCTTTCGAGCATGATTCCCGATAGCGATATCGAGAACATCGCCACGCAGTCCTCAACCGCGCAAATCTGCGTCGACAACCTAGTGGACGCGGCGCTTGCCGCCGGCGGCCACGACAACGTGACCGTAGTAGTCGTTGACCTGGTTGACGATGGCGTTATGCGCGAGGCGCAACGCGTGCGTCGCCGCAACGTCACCATCGGCGTCGTCTTAGGTCTCGTCTTGGTGCTGGCGGCTGCCATCTGGGCCTACACGGGTGTCACCGGCTCGTACTACCTGGGTACCTACCAGGGCAATGTCGCCGTCTGGCGCGGCCTGCCCGGCAAGCCGCTCGGACTCAAGCTCCACTGGCTCGAAAGCGAAACCAGTATCAAGCTGTCCGACCTGCCCGAAGACACGCAAAACCGCCTCAAGGCGGGCATTCCGCAAACAAGTGTCGACGATGCGCAGGACACGATATCCAAGTACCGCCACCAGATCGACGAGGAGCAGACCCGCCAGGTGATCGACGCGCAAACGATTCGCGACAACACCGACCAGGGATCGACCTCCGAATCAGATTCCGAGAAAACCGCCGAACAGTCCGCCGAGGCCGAAGCCTCCGAAAAGAACTAGAAAGGGAGTGCCGCTTATGAGTCGCCGCAACACCGAGCTGCTCTTGCTCATCGCCTCGGCGTTCCCCGTCATCCTGCTGTATGCGATGTACGTGCTCACCGCGGGCGCCGCCATCTCCTTTGAGACGCTCGCGGTGCCGATCGGCCTCTTTGCCGCCTTCGCCGCGGCACATATCGCCGTGCGCATCTTGGCGCCCGGCGCCGACCCCGCCATCCTACCCATCGTATTTATACTTTCGGGCATCGGCATCACGTTCGTAACACGCCTCGCCCCCGCTCTCGCCATCTCACAGCTCATCATCCTGTTTGTCTCGGTGGCGCTCATGGTGGGAACGCTCGCGTTGGTTAAGAACCTCGACGTAGTCATGCGCTACAAGT
>CAJLRE010000142.1 GCA_905208975.1 uncultured Collinsella sp.
GGCCTCCTACCTTTCTTTCGGGCCCCTGTCAGGGCCGATTCGTTAGCGCCCCTCCGTGTGAGGCGTTATTGCTGACGACATATTTATATCCAAAATCAGTCCATACTTCCACCTCGCCCCCGAACGGTTTTATATGAGGGGTGAACGGCATACACATATACTTCACGCATGGCACACTTTGATATAATAAAGTGTATTTACGTGCTAAAACGCGTTTTCAGTCCAAATAGCAAATGGAACTTAACTTTATTAAACCACCCTCAAATTGCATATTTCTAATAAAGCTATGAATAGAATCAGCGATTCATGCTACGTCTCAACCATTTTCATTTTTATTCAGAAAAAAGTTTGTCCTATTCATTTCTGGTAAACAAATTACCGTTTACCAGACGCTTGATACCGTTCACCGGAAGCTCAGTATAAGGCCCAGCGGATACCGGCTCGCTTTACGGCCCCATTTGTAACAACTTGACTTCTCGGTATAGAAAAACGAACCCGCTTCCCCTGGGGAAACGGGTCCGTTTTCGATTATCTTCGGCCAATTTGGATAAGGCCCTCGAAAATCGTCGGAATCCTAGCGATCGAACTCCGCCAGTGCCTCGCCCAAAAGCCTCAGGCCCTCGCGAAGAACGTCTTCGCTCGCGCAGTAGCCCAGGCGTGCGCCGCAGGGAAGCTCAAAGCGGCTACCGGGAACCAGCAGCACTCCCCTCTCGGCCAACAGGCGCTTGCAGAACTCCTCGTCGTCCTCGGGAATATCCAGCTGGATAAACGAGGTGGACACGCCCCGCGGGGCCGTCCAGGAGACGCGGTCCTGCGTATCAATCCAAGCCTGTGCGATATCGCGGTTGCCAAAAACGATCTTACGGTTGCGCTCGAGAATCTTGTCCTTGTGCTCGAGCACGTAGGTCGCCAGGGCGTCGTTGAACACGCCGCCGCAGATCATGGTGTAGTCGCGATATGTGCGGATGCGGTTGGACACCCCTTCGTTGGCCACGACCCAGCCCACGCGGCCCGCAGGCGTCGAATAGGTCTTGGACACCGAGTTGGTGACAATGGCCTTCTCGTACACGTCGGCCATCGACATAAAGGAGTCAGTGTTTTCGAGCGGCAGGTACACCTCGTCGCACAGCACATAGGCGCCAGCCGAACGGGCGATCTCGGCAATCTGGCCGAGCGTATCGGCATCGAGCACCGTACCGATGGGATTCGATGCGTTATTGATGCAGATGAGCTTGGTGTTGGGGCGCACCGAGCGCTTGAGCTCCTCGATATCGGGCTTCCAGCCGAGCTCCTCGCGAAGCTCCCAATACTCGACCTCGGCACCAAGCGTACGCGGAATCTCATAGAGCGGCGCATAGGTAGGCCACTCGGCAATCACGTGATCGCCGGGCTCGACAACAGCCATGATGGCATTGAGGTTAGCACCCGTACAGCCATTGGTCTGCAAAATGTGATCGGGATTGACCTCGCGACGATACAGCTTGGCGACTTCGGCCTTAAACTCCGGCGAACCCTCGATCCAGCCGTAATTCATCTTCTCGCGATCCAGGCGCTCGTAGAACGTAGCACCGTCCTGCTCGTCAAGTGCGCGAAGCTCACCCATGGTCAGCGACGAGATCGTCGACTGAGCGATATCCCAGGTAGCACTCTTCTCCCAAACGTTGAGCCAATCCTCAACGCCAATTGTCTTGATATCCATGGCCACCTTATCTGATCTTAATTTAGCGTCAATAAACATGAATGGGACGGTGCGAAAGAACCGCACCGTCCCATTGGGAGACATCTAATGTCAGCTAGATGTTTGTAGTAAGACCTGTACGGGTCTTTGAAAACCTTAGAGGTCCTCGCGCCAGAAGGGCATGCTCATGCAGCGCGGGCCGCCGCGGCC
>CAJLRE010000143.1 GCA_905208975.1 uncultured Collinsella sp.
GCGGCAACGGCAAGATCGTGGACATACGTGGCTATATCGACCGACATGGGCGGCCCTTTCTCCTAGAAGTTTGCAACCATGGTAGCCGATTTGCGCATGGCCTCGCCCGCGGCGGTAGAATTGGTCAACCCGAAACACCGCAACGAACGGAAGACTCACATGGCCCTCATCACTTCGTACCACGTCCCCGGCCTGTATGTCGAGGACCACAGCATCGACGTCCCCCTCGACTGGCGCGGCCTGGAGCCGATGCTCCTGGCCGTCGGCAGCACCATGCGCCGCGGCGCTATACCGACACCCATCGCCGGTGCGCCCGAGAGCATCAAGCTCTTCTACCGCGTGGTTTGCGCACCCGACCGCATCAACGACGACCTGCCGCTCCTTCTCTTTTTGCAGGGTGGCCCCGGTGGCGAGAGCCCGCGTCCGCTGTCGCCCACAAGCGATGGCTGGATCGAAGAGGCCGTCAAGCATTTCCGCGTCGTGCTGCCCGACCAGCGCGGTACCGGGCGCAGCAGCTGTGTAGACGGGCGCACGATTGCCGCACTGGGCGAGCGCGCCGAGGCGGCCGGCTCCGATGCTGCCCGCTCGCAGGCGGACTTCCTCAAGCGCCACCTCGCCAGCTCCATCGTGCGCGATTTTGAGTACCTGCGCCTGGTGGGCTTTGGCGGCAGGCCCTGGGTCACGCTCGGGCAGAGCTACGGCGGCTTTTTGACGCTGAGCTACCTGTCGCTCTTCCCCGAGGGCGTGGCGGCAAGCTTTACCTGCGGCGGCATCCCCCACGTACCGGCGAGCGCAAGCGAGGTCTACGCGCACACCTTCCCGCGCATGGCTGCCAAGACGCAGCAGTATTACAACCGCTACCCCGCCGACGTCGAGCGCGTGGCGGCCCTGGCAGATGCCCTCGAGGAGCAAAAGCCCGTGCTACCCGACGGCTCGCCGATGACGGTCGAACGCCTGCAGCTCATGGGCAGCGACTTTGGCATGAAGCCGAGCTTTGAGCGCATGCATTGGATTATCGATCATGCTTTTGTTGACGGCGACGGCACGCTGGCCTGCGGCGCCTCGGTATCTGACAGCTTTTTGATGCGCGCCTTCGAGCGCACCAACACGCGCACGAATCCGCTGTACTGGACGCTTCAGGAGTTCATCTACGCCGACGGCGACACCATGCCCATTCGCTGGGCCGCGGCAGAAGAGAAGGCCCATCGTGCCGAGTTCGACACGCTCACGCGACCGCTCATGTTTACCGGCGAGGCCATGTTCCCGTGGATGTTTGAGCAGATGCCCGAACTTAAGCCCTTCAAGCCGGCGATGGATCTGCTTATGGAAGACACCAGCTGGGACAAGATCTATGACCCGCAGCGCCTGGCGTGCAACGAGGTGCCCCTGCAGGCCGCGGTGTACTTCGATGACATGTACGTGGACTCGGGCATGCAGCTCGATACGCTCAGCCGCGTGGGCAACTCGCATGCCTGGGTGACCAACGAGTTCGAGCACGACGGCTTGCACGGCAGCGTGGTGTTCAAGCACCTCTTCGACGAAGCCCTCAACCGCGGAGACCTGCGCCAGATCTTCTAGCAAAGGAGTGTCCCAAAGTGCCGGCACATAAGGAACGTCCCCAAGTGCCGGAAAAGGAGAGGCAGCACTGCTGGCAAAACGAGCCGCAGCGCTGCCTCTCTTTATGCAAACACTATCAAGTTGTCCCTATGGATCGCGGGCTTCTCGGCCAGGTCTGCGAGCAGGCGGTTGCTGGCAATCTGGTCCTGGCGGCGGCCGGCGGCAAGCTCCA
>CAJLRE010000144.1 GCA_905208975.1 uncultured Collinsella sp.
AGAAGGGGGAGGCCTCGCGGCCTCCCCCTTTTTTGCGTTTACGGGCAACATTCCTTATGCAATTAAATCAATTTAATCATCCACCGCTGAATATAGACGTTCACCGTTCTTTGGTCGGTTCTCTGTTCTCAATGGACTAATATTTGCTTTAGCGCACTGCTGCGCTTGTCCTGTTTTACACGGGTCGTTTTATTGATTGTGAAGGAAGGACTCACATGGCAGATGTTCATGAGCTGCTTGATACTTGGATTGCCAATGTCAAGGACGAGGAGCTCCTCGCTGAGCTTAACACGATGAAGGAGCAGGGTGATGAGGACGCCATCACCGATGCTTTCTTCCAAGATCTCGCCTTCGGTACTGCCGGCCTTCGCGGCACTATCGGTGCGGGCACTAACCGTATGAATATCTATACGGTCGGTCGTGCGACCCAGGGATTCGCTGACTACCTCAATGCGACCTTCGAGCATCCAACGGTTGCCATCGCTCGCGATAGCCGCAATAAAGGTGAGCTGTTCGTTAAGACGACGGCTGCCATTCTTGCAGCAAACGGCGTGACTGCCCTCGTTTATCCCAAGATTTCTCCTGTGCCGACGCTCTCCTGGGCCGTCCGTGATCTTAAGTGCTCCGGTGGCATTTGCATGACCGCTAGTCATAACCCGGCACCGTATAACGGCTATAAGGCCTATGGCCCCGACGGCTGCCAGATCACCAGCGAGGCCGCCGATGCAATTTCTAAGGCTATCGCCGAGACCGATACGTTCACCGGTGTGAAGTCCATGGACTTCGATGAGGCTCTTGAGCAGGGCCTGGTCAAATGGATCGATGACTCGTGCCTCGAGCGTTATTACGACGCCGTTCTCGCTCGCGGCGTTACGAATCTTTCTGCCGAGGAGATTGCCGGCGCACCGCTCAAGCTTGTCTATACGCCGCTGAATGGTACCGGCCTCATTCCCGTCACCACGGTGCTCGAGCGCGCTGGCATCACTGATGTCACGGTTGTTCCCGAGCAGAAGGAACCTAACGGCGATTTCCCGACCTGCCCGTATCCTAACCCCGAGATCCGACAGGCCATGCAGAAGGGCATCGATCTCTGCGAGCAGGTTCACCCCGATCTGCTGCTTGCGACCGATCCCGACGCCGACCGTGTTGGCGTTGCCGTTAAGAATGGCGATGACTATCTGCTGCTGACCGGTAACGAGATGGGCGTCCTGTTGCTCGACTATATTTGCAAGACCCGTGCCGCCCGCGGCGAGGACCTCACTAAGAAGGTCGCGGTTACTACCATTGTTTCTTCCGCCATGGTCGATGCTCTGGCCGAGGAATATGGCTTTGAGCTCCGTCGCTGCCTGACGGGCTTCAAGTACATCGGTGACATCATTACCTCGCTTTCCGATGCCGGTGAAGTCGATCGCTTTATCTTCGGTTTTGAGGAGAGCTACGGTTATCTGGCTGGTGATCACGTGCGCGACAAGGACGCCGTGAGCACTTCGCTGCTGATTTGCCAGATGGCTCAGTATTACAAGCTGCAGGGTAAGAACCTCGCCGACGCGATGCACGAGCTGTACGAGAAGTATGGCTACTATCACAACAAGACGATTTCGCTGAGCTATCCGGGCGCTGAGGGTGCGGCAAAGATGGCCGGCATCATGGCTGGTCTGCGCGAGAACCCGCCCGCGGAGCTCGCCGGTTCCAAGATTGAGGCCGTCGTGGACTACAACACCTGCGTGAACGGCCTGCCGAAGGCTAATGTCATTGAGTTCGATCTCGAGGGTGG
>CAJLRE010000145.1 GCA_905208975.1 uncultured Collinsella sp.
GCGCCCAGACGTTTCAGAACGCCTCGCCAGATCGGCGCGGGCACGGCTGGCTCGGTGCAAATCATGCCGTCGGCGTCGACGTCCTCGGCATTACCACCACCAAGTCGCTGCGCATGCTCAACCGAACAGCCCATACGAACGGCGCCTACGAGCTTGTCCATCGCTTCCGAAAACGGTCGCCGCAAGAGTCCCATGCGCGGTGAGTGACGAAGCGCCGCGAAGCCGCTGCCGGTACAGACGACAACGCCGCCGCACCATGACAGCCCACGAAGGTCGCACGTCGCTCGCAGACGCACGACGAGCCCGTGTGCTCGCTCGAGGCCGCCGACGTCGGCCTGGACAACAACATAGGCACGCGTCCCTGCGCCGCCAAAGCGGTCGAGCATCTGCTTAATGGGCGCCATCGCTTCATCATTGGGTGCATCTTCAATGGCGAACACAATGCCATCGGCGGCACCGGCAACGCTGCCGGAATCATCCGCCTCCAAAACGACCGGGTGGGGGAGCACAGTGCCGGAAAGCTGTGCATAGGCGGCGATGGCATCCTGCAGGTCCCAGAGCAAAAACTCAAGATCGGCGCTCTCGGAAATACTGACAAACGCGATGTTATGCAGTGTTTTTGGTACATCGCCGCGTGCGGTCGTCTCCATGCCGCCTCCTTTCCGGTCGGTTTCCGTTTAGGTTACACCGTATGACGGCGCTCCGCCGCGCTATCCTAGTGCAACCCTCACGAAAGGAATGCCATGCGTCTGCCCATGAATACCTCGCTTGCCACGCTCAAGCCCTCCGGCATCCGTCGGATTAACGCACTCGCCGCGCAGCATCCGGGATGCATTGCGCTTGCGCTCGGTGAGCCCGATTTTCCCACGCCCGATGTGGTTAGCGCCGAGGTGACTGCTTCGTTGGACCGCGGCGACACGCACTATCCGCCCAACAACGGCCGCCCCGCCCTGCGCGAGGCACTGTCCGAATATATGGGTGACGCGGGTCTGGCGTTTTCCGCCGATGAGGTCATCCTGACCAACGGCGCGACCGAGGCCCTGTCGGCAACATTTATGGCTATGCTCAACCCCGGCGACGAGGTCATTATCCCCACGCCCGCCTTTGGCCTGTACGAGAGCATCGTCGTGGCCAACCACGCCAAGGCGGTCTTCTTGGATACGGAGCCTGCGCAATTCCAGATTGACGAGGATGCGCTTCGCGCCTGTGTGACCCCGGCGACCAAGGCCGTCGTTATCTGCTCGCCCAACAATCCCACGGGCTGCATTCTCAACGCGGCATCGCTCGACGTCGTGGCGCGCGTGGCAGAGCAGGCGGGCATCTACGTAGTCTGCGACGACGTATACAACCGTCTGGTCTATGTGGATGGCTACGAGCGCTTTGCCCAGCGCCATCCGGAGCTGCGCGACCAGACGGTGGTCATCGAGAGCTTCTCCAAGCCCTGGGCCATGACCGGCTGGCGCTTGGGCTGGCTCGCAGCGGCAGCCCCCGTCATCGCCGAGATCGCAAAGGCTCACCAATACTTAGTATCGAGTGCTGTCTCCTTCGAAATGGACGCCGCAGCCCGAGCCCTGACCGTCGATCCAACCCCCATGCTCAAAGTCTACCGAGCCCGCCGCGAACGCGTACTCGCAGCCTTAAACGCCATGGGCCTCGACGTAGTAGAGCCCGCAGGAGC
The DNA here is from genome assembly GCA_905208975.1 of uncultured Collinsella sp. Classification (GTDB taxonomy): domain Bacteria; phylum Actinomycetota; class Coriobacteriia; order Coriobacteriales; family Coriobacteriaceae; genus Collinsella. The sequence goes on from CAJLRE010000145.1 coordinate 1,679, forward strand.
CTTCTACACTTTCCCGAGCATCAAAAAGTTCGGCCTAACCAGCGAAGACTTCTGCATCAAAGCCATCAAAGAGGCCAACGTAGCCCTAGTCCCGG
>CAJLRE010000146.1 GCA_905208975.1 uncultured Collinsella sp.
TTGCCCTCGCGCTCACCGCGGTCGATAGCCAGCACGCGGTGGTTAGGAATACGGCGCAGCGGCTCATCATAGCTGTAGTACGGCTCGTAGGGGGTCTTCTCGGCGGGGTCGGTGGCCTCGACGACGATGTCGGCGGTGTTTTGCGTAAAGGCGCGTAGGTCGGCGACGTTCTCGGGGTCCTCGGCCACCGTCTCGGCCACGATGTCGGCGGCGCCGGCGAGCGCCTTCTCGGGCGTGTCAAAGTCAGCCCCCTCGTTGACGTATGCCGCGGCGGCGTCGAGTGCGCTGCCCTTGGCCGAGGCCTGCATGATGATCATGTTGGCGAGTGGCTCAAGGCCTGCCTCGCGAGCCTTCTGCGCGCGGGTCATGCGCTTTTTGCGGTAGGGCTTGTAGAGGTCCTCGACACGTTGGAGCTGCGTGGCCTCGCGAATCTGCTGCTCGAGCTCGGGCGTGAGTTTGCCCTGGGCATCGATGAGCAGGATAACGTCCTCTTTGCGCTGCTCAAGATTGCGCAGGTAGGACAGGCGCTCGTCGAGTGCGCGCAGGGCGACGTCGTCCATGCCGCCCGTGGCTTCCTTGCGGTAGCGCGAGATAAAGGGGATGGTGTTGCCCTCGTCGATGAGCTTGACGGCCGCCTCGACATTGGCGGCCTTAAGGTTGAGCTCGCGGGCGAGCTGGGCGATAAGATCCATGAAACTCCTTGCGTTTGAGGTGCGTTTGCGGCACAGGGCTACCAAGGATACCACCCGTCCCAAAAGACTGTTTTGGGGCCGCGCCATGAAAACGGCCTATCTACTACGTTTGAACCGTATGGGTCGACCATCCCCGGTTTTCCGAGAACGCGCAACCTGTCTACCTGCGGTTTTTATTTCTCGAAATTTGGCATGGTTGAGGGCAATCGGTTAAACGTAGTAGATAGGCCCATTTCGTGGCGAACGAATCAATCTGAGGTACAAAATGGCTCCTGCTCCAGAAAAATCGTCGGCAAGGTAGCAAAATGCCCCGCGGGCAGGAGGCTGCTCGCGGGGCAAAGAAGAGGGGCTTATTTGTGACGGACCGAGGGACTCGGCATGGGGTTTCTGCCGCGGCCGCTCTTAAGGCATTACAGCTCGACGAGCTGGCCGGTCTCGGCGGCCTCCTTGATGGCGTTAAGCAGCGTGAGCGTCTTAACGTTGTCGGCGGGGGTCACGACGGGCTCGACCTCGCGGCGGACGACCTTCACAAAGTGCTTGAGCTGCATCTTGTGCGGCAGTGCCGGGTCGACGGCCGGAATCTCCATCTGCAGCGGCTTGTGCCAGTTGGAGGCGCCGTCGTAGGAGAACTGGTGCAGGCGGGGCAGCGACAGGGCGCCCTTGGTGCCACCGATAAAGTAGGCATCGGCGTCGAAGGGGCGGTACTGCGGGTCCTCGCGAGCAGTCGCCTCCCAGTTCCAGGGGCTGGCGGTGGCGTCGGAGATGGTCATGCTCGCGAGCGCGCCATCGGCAAAGCGAACGTTGACCACGGCGGAGTCCTCGGTCTCAAAACCGCGGGCGGCGCTGGACTGCATACCCTGGACGGCAACGGGCTCGCCCAGCAGATAGCGGAGCAGGTCGACGTCGTGAACCAGGTTAACCAGGATCGGGCCGGCACCCTTCTTGCGGCGCCACTCGACATCGAAGTACTCGTCGTTCTTATAGATCATATAGTGGAAGCTCGACACGGTGAGCTTGCCCAGCTCGCCGGACTCGATGATCTCCTTGGCCTTGTTGACGAAGGGGTTGTGGCGACGG
>CAJLRE010000147.1 GCA_905208975.1 uncultured Collinsella sp.
CGTCAGGTTTGCTAGTTCCGGCACCTTGCCTGAATAGTTCAATTATTTCGCATCCGTCTTAGACCAGGACGGATGCGTTTTTGTTTATCGGACTTGCGTGTGCAGTGGAGGCTGTTTCTTGCTAGACTTCTTGCAGACGCAATCGATAGCCAATTTGATAGTCGCAGGAGGCCATAGGCATGTGCAATGTTTCGCTCAACGGTACGCAGCCGACCGATGCCTCTATCCGTGTCCTGCGTGCGCTTGAGGCAGCAGGTCTTGAGGCTTGGTACGTGGGCGGTTGGGTACGTGATGCCCTGATGGGACGCCCCAGCCACGATGTTGACATGTGCTGCAGCGGCCTGTGGCAGGAGTCCAAAGAGGCGCTCGAAGCGGCTGGTATTGCCGTGGTTGAGTCGGGCATAAAATTTGGCGGCATCACGGCTATTTGCGATGATGAGCGCATTGAGGTCACCACCTACCGCCTAGACGGCTTTTACACCGACGGCCGCCATCCCCAGAGTGTGGAGCGTGCGGCGTCGCTTGAGGACGATCTGGCGCGTCGTGACTTTACCGTTAACGCTATGGCCTGGCATCCCGAGCGTGGTCTTGTCGACCGCTACGATGGTCAGGGCGACCTAGACCGCGAGCTGATTCGCGCCGTCGGTGATCCTAAGCGCCGCTTTAACGAGGATGCCCTGCGCATGTTGCGCGCGGTGCGCTTTGCCTGCCGCCTAGACTTTGTGATTGAGCCCGAGACCAAGCGTGCCCTTGCCGAGTGCGCGCCGCTGCTCGATGCCGTGGCGCGCGAGCGCGTGGGTATTGAGCTTGAGGGCATCCTTTCGACCGGCCACGGGGGAGACGCCATGCTGCGCTACCCCGAGCTTGTTTGCGCCGCCGTGCCCGAGCTCGCGTCCGCTCGCGGGTTTGATCAACGCAGCGTCTATCATGCGTTTAACGTCTACGAGCATATCGCCCGCGTGCTGACGGTGGCAGGGGAGCTGGCGCTGTGCGACGGCGTCGCGCCCTCGTCGAGCCTTATGTGGGCGGCGTTTTTGCACGACGTTTCCAAACCCGAGTGCTTTACGGTCGATCACGACGGCAGCGGCCACTTCTACGGTCATCCCGAGCTCGGCGCCAAGAAGGCGCGTGTCATCATGGATCGCCTGGCGCTCTCGCACGATTTGGTGCGCGATGTGTGCCTACTGATCAAATACCATGACAAGCCGCTGCGCCCCGAGCGCTCCTGCCTGCTCAATATGATGCGCGCGCTTTCGGGTGAGGGCGTCGACACGGCCCGCCTGATTGACGAGCTTATGGACCTTAAGCGTGCCGATACGCTGGGCAAGGCGCCATCATGCTTCTATTACGTCGAGACGATTGAGGAGATGCGCGCGCTGGCGCACGAGCTGCTGGAGGCGGGGGAGCCCTATACGCTCAAGATGCTCGCCATCAACGGCGGCGACCTAATCCGTGCCGGAGTCAAGCCCGGGCCGGAACTGGGTCAGCTTCTCAACTCCGCCCTCGTCGCCGTGATCGAAGACAACATTCCCAACGAGCGCGAAGCTCTTTTGGTCCATCTCAACTTGAATTAGCTACCCAGTTTACCTGCGCGTTCCATAACCTGCCGACAATTTTTTCGGCAATTTGGAATTTCTTCTTGCGCTGATGTTTTTTGTCCCGTAATATATGTCCTCGCAGCACGGCAGTGCAGATGTCATGTGGCCCGTTCGTCTAGCGGTTTAGGACGCCGCCCTCTCAAGGCGGAGATCACCAG
>CAJLRE010000148.1 GCA_905208975.1 uncultured Collinsella sp.
GCGAAGAACTCGGCGTTCGCCAGGCCGCGGGTCTCGGGTGTGCTGGGCATAAAGGATGCGACGATGTCAGCCTCGGCCAGGCGCTCGGGCAGGGCATCCATGCCGTCCATGTCCTCAAACACAATGGGGTAGACGAGTGGATGGCGCTTGATGCCGCGGACATGTGCGCCCATGCTGCGGCAGAGCGTGGCAAAGTGGCCGCCGATATCGCCCGCGCCCAGCACCAGCACGTTGGCATTTTTGAGCGAGGTGACCGGACCTAAATCCTCCCAGCGATGTTCGCGCTGCAGGTCCTGGTAGCCGGGCAGGTGCTTCATCATTGACAGCACCATGGCAAACATGTGCTCGCTTACGGCCTGACCGTAGGCGCCGATCGAGCAAGACAGCTTGGCGTCGGCCGGCACGGTGCCGGCGGCAAGGTAGTCGTCATAGCCGGCGGTCTGCAATTGCAACAGCTGGAGATGCTCGCATGCCGTGAGCATGTCAGGGTCGATGTTGCCCAGGATCACGTCGGCATCGGCGACCTGCTCGCGCGTGGCGGCGTCGGAGCTCGTGTAGATAAAGTCCTCGCCCGGAGCGCTCGACTCAAGAATTGCGCGATGGCGGTCGTTGACGGGCAGCAAAACCAGGATGTTCACAAGCAGTCCTTTCCGCTCGACCTGCCAAAAAGGGACAGGTTTATTTTGGCAGGTTGTATCAGGCAAAACGTTCAAATAAAACGCCGGGTGCAAGACGAGCGTGCCCGTCAGCATCCGGCGCATCCGCGGCTACCAGCTCAGCAGCTCGTAGCCGTCCTCGGTCACCACGAGCTGTACCTCGCACTGGGCCGAATCGCTGCCGTCCTTGGTGCGCACGCACCAACCGTCGCCCTTGCTAATCTTGATGTCGGGCGCTCCGGCATTGACCATGGGCTCGATGGTAAAGACCATGCCCGGAGCCATGATGGTGTCCACATCGGGCGCCTCGGTGGTAAAGCCTACAAACGGGTCCTCGTGGAACTCCTTGCCAATGCCGTGTCCGCCGTACTCGCGCACCACGCTAAAACCGGCGTCCTCGACCGTCTTTTGCACGGCCTCGGCCATCACGGACAGCGGTAGCCATGGCTTGACGGCGGCTAGACCCGCTTCCACGCTGGCGCGAGTGACGTCGACCAGACGCTGGCGCTCGGCAGAGACCTTGCCGATGCAGAACATGCGGCTCGAATCGCTAAAGTAGCCGTCCAAGATCGTGGAACAATCGACGTTGATGATGTCGCCCTCGTGCAGCACGTCCGTATCGCAGGGGATGCCGTGACAGACCACGTCGTTGATCGAGGTGCACACGCTCTTGGGGTAGCCCTCATAGTTGAGGTCAGCCGGCGTGCCACCGTGTTCGATGGTGTAGTCGTAGATCATCTGGTCGATCTGGTTGGTGGTCATGCCCGCGGCGATGTGCTCGCCTACGTAGTCGAGCACGCCCACGTTGATGGCGGCCGAGCGCTTGATGCCCTCGATGTCGGCGGGTGTCTTGTAGAGCGTGCGGGGCAGAACCTCCCAGCCCTCTTCCCACAAGCGCTCGAGGCGCTCATCAAAGGCGCTATGGCATTTCTTGTATTTCTTGCCGCTGCCGCACCAGCAAGCGTCGTTGCGGCCGGGCACGGGTCCATTGTCAAACATGGCTAACTTCCTTTCAT
>CAJLRE010000149.1 GCA_905208975.1 uncultured Collinsella sp.
ATACGCCGCACCATTTGAGATTAAAGCTCCCGGCAACGGGGGCTTTTCTTTTACGCCAGCTTGAGTGCTTTCGTCCAAAGGGACGATTTCCTGTCGACTCGTGTAAGATTCCGAGTAGATGTCGCGACTTATTCGCGACCACTCCTTCTCAAGCGACCGATCAGGGTGATATTTCGTGGCAGAGCGTCCGACATACAAGCTCAGGTTTCTCGATCCCAAGAAGCGCTTTCCGGCGATGCCCGAGCAGCCAGCGGGACGCTCGTATGGCGTGGTCTGGAAACTCTTTGGCGAGGATCAGCATGAATCTTGTTATGTCGTCGAATTCGTTGGCAAAAGCCATGTGTCGCTTTTGGGCTACGTAAGCGTTTCGGGTGAGGTGTACAAGGTGGACCGCCCCGTTAGCGAGGCTCCGCTGCCCAACGATCCCGACATGGAACTGGTCCTTGACGAGTCGGACTCCGGTATTGGTGAGATTATGGTGAGGGGAGCAAACGGCACGATGCGCGCGTGCGCGCGAACCGTCGGCTCTCCCGAAGGCCCCATGCGCGAGCAGTCCGACCACGAGACATAGAATTCGACCCGCTCCCTTCCTTACGGCGAGTTCATGGCATCGATGTTCCTGCGCTACGTGATATTCGCTGACTCCGAAAATGCCATTGCGAGCACGGCGGACGCCGGCGGACTCGACGAGGGTATGCAAAATGTTATCGACAAGATCAAGCTCGTAAAGTTGCCCGAGCCGGTCGAGGTGTTTTTGGGCTTTAACACGGCACCGCTCCCTGATGCTATCGAGACGCTGCTTTACCGCGTTGACCATGCCGAGAATCCGAGCGGTATCGAGCGCTATGCCGCCGCCCTTATGAGTGAAATTGACTTGCCCCGCTTGCGCACCATCGCCGCTAAGTCCGAGATGAGCCTGGCTCGCATCGATCGCTCAAAGCTTTTCTATCTCAATTTTGATCGTAGTCTGCTGGAGCAGGACGAAATTGACACGCTGCTCGCCATCGAGTGCCGTCTCAACCGCCTCTCCGGCATCCTTGAGCGCATCGGGGCTGGATTGGTCCCCGCGGCCTCGTCGCCGAGCCTTGAGGGCTGCGCGCTCTTCGATGCGTGGCATATCGCTAAGACGACCAACGATGTTCCCCGACTGCTCGATACGGCCTCGAGCGATAACCCGTGGGGCGAACCGGGTACGGTGGCTTGCCAACCGGGCGGTGAGTGGGATGTGCGTACCCGCTTCGCGCGTATTGTCGAGGCGCTTAACGTGGTCACGCGGCTCGACTATACCTATCGGGCAAACGTTGCCGAGGGGATTATGCTCGTTCGGTTTGGGCAGTCTGTCGTTGATGCCATGCCGCAACGTGAATACGACGCTCAAGATGACGCCTGGCACGAGCTGGACGAGGACACGCGCACGATCTGGGCCGCGGAGCACGATGCGCGCGTGGCGCTCACGCTTGCGGCAGCGTGTTTTGCCGCGGGCACCTGCATCACGCGCTGCTATGTGCAGATTGCTGCTCCCGACAGTGAGCAGGGCGAGCGCGTTGTTGCAACGTATTTCTTTGGGCGCGCGGCCTATCTGGCCGATTGCGTGCCTGTCGCCAAGGATCTTGAGAG
>CAJLRE010000150.1 GCA_905208975.1 uncultured Collinsella sp.
GACGCGACCTTGCCGTGAGCAGCTATCGCGCGGCAAAAGGCTCGCTCGAGGCGGCTGAGTATCTGGGCTTGGCGTCGCGCATGCTCACGCGCGGCCAGCTTAAGGTAAACACGCAGATCATGAGCAGCGATAAGGCACTGCGGCAGCTGGGTGGAATTATCGACCGCATGTCGATGGCAATTGTGATTGCCGGCCTGTTTATCGGCTCGTCGGTGGTGTACTACGCGCGCATCGAGCCGGTTGTGTTCGGTATCCCGGTCATTGGCTTTATGGGCTACGTGAGTGCGCTGGTGCTGGCGCTGATGCTGGGCCGCGAGATCTGGCGCAACAGCCACGGCGGCAAGCGTTAACGATTTCCCGGGGTCGGAGGAAACGGGTTATTTTGCCTCGCGTCGCGCCGGCGTGGGCTGGTCCGAACAAAACTATGCCGGTTTACGGGGCTAGACTGCCGAACTTCGACCATGTCGGAATCCGTGCTTTTAAAACCGCAGGTAGATGAGTCGTTGGTTTTCGAAAATGGCAGGTATGGTTGCGAAGAGCTGAATCAGCCCCGTAATCCGGCATAGTTTTGAAACGGGCTGTTCTTACAAGGTCCGACGACAGTCCTTCCTATCGCAAACCATAGCTTTTACCTTGGGCTTCGCCTGTGTGCGGGGCCCTTTTGCGTGCTACCATATCGACAGTAATAATCGATGGCCTAGATGGTGGTGCGGAGACGCACGAATGCGCGGTTTTCCTGCGTATTTGGGAGAATCGGGGTGCAAGTCCCCGGCTGTACCAGTAACCGTAATTCCTCTTGGCCCGGGATGGTCGCGTCGCAGATCGGACGGCGCGCCTGGGTCGGTAAGGTTAAGTCGGATCGCCTCCCATCTTGTACGCGGCCGCGGCGCATGCCGCCGGTACGCGTTGGGCTCTGGAGGGAAGGGGGACCCCGATGGGGGTACTCGAGCGCAATATGCGCAATGATGTGGGGCAGCCGCTGGGCAATGCCCCAAGTGCAGACAGTAGGAGACAAATGGATATGTTTGAGGACGAGTGCCAGCGCGCCTCGTGGCGTCCGTATGGAACGATTGCCCGCGGCGTAGCTAAGCGCGGTCTGGTGGCGTTCCTGGCTTTTGCCATGGCTTTTGGCACCACGCCGGCGCAACTTTGGGCCGAGGGCGCCGAGGGCATTGCCCAGGCCGTGGCTCAGACTGCGACGGCCGGCGAGGGTGCGGCGGCAGACGATGGCACTGCTGCCGACACCGGCGCGAACAGTGCGCCGGCGAGCGATACTGCTGATGACGCCACCGCTGATCAGGGCGCAACTGCGAGTGCCGCGAATGGCGATGACGCCGCCGCAGACAACGCGACTGAGTCCGAGAACTCTGCTGCGGCGTCTGCTGCTTCGGAGCAGAAGAACGCCGTTGGCGCCGCGTCCGCCACAACGCTTTCGAGCGAGGCCAAGGTCTTCATCCGGGACACCAAGGATAAGGACAGCTCCAATTCCACGAAGTCGGGCGCGCTCAAGGCCGGTGAGACGCTTTGGGCAAATATGTA
>CAJLRE010000151.1 GCA_905208975.1 uncultured Collinsella sp.
GCCAACGGCATAAGCAAGTCGCCACCGACGACGAGGGACTCCTTGTTGGCAAGGGCAAGGCGCTTATTCGAGGTCAAGGCCGCATGGCTCGCCTCGAGACCGGCGGCGCCCACAATAGCGACGAGCACGCAGTCGACATCGTCGCGACGCGCGAGCTCGCAAACCGCCTGCGCGCCAACGCCGAGCTTCGTTCCCTCGGGCAACTCCTGCAGCACGGCGTCATCGCCATGAGCGACATCGGCCACGGCAACCGCCGGAACCGAGAACTCGCGGGCAGCGGCAACGAGCTCGGAGGTACTGGAATTAACGGACAGCGCCGTCACCTGCAGGCGATCGGCATGCTGGCGGCACACATCGAGCGCCTGCGTGCCGATAGAGCCCGTACAACCCAGGATGGCAACGCGAAGGCGTCCATCGGGGCCATACGTCGTCTGAAACGCCATTACAGCACGCCTCCGATCATCAGCAACAGCTGCGCGGTGATGCAGCCGAAGATAAGCGAATCGCTACGATCGAGCATTCCGCCGTGGCCCGGGATAAGGTTGCCGGAATCTTTGACGCCCACACCGCGCTTGATGCGCGACTCGATAAGGTCGCCGATAACGCCCAGAATGGACACGACCACGCCGCACAGCAGCGCATAGGGCAGGCTGAGCTTGTAGAAGTGCGTCGCCCACAGGATAAGCCAAATCAAAACCGAGCCCAAGATGCCGCCGGCAAACCCCTCCCAGCTCTTTTTGGGAGAGATCTTGGGAACCATCTTGTGCTTGCCGATACGGCTGCCCACGATGTAGGCAAACGAATCGGAAACCCAAAGGGACGCGCAAACGCCCACTGAAAGCAGGGCGCCGGCAAAACCGGGCACGGCATCGCGCAGCAGCACGATAGCCGACAGCATAAAGCCAGTGTAGATGGGACCCATGAGCGTCACGGCCACATCAGAGATGCGGGTACGCGGCGACCAGACATACCAAATGCCCACAGCGAGCATCAAGGCAAAAAGCAGGGCATTCAGCAACATCGAATCGCCCAACGCCGACAGCGGAAAGAGTACGGCGGCAGCGATACCCATGCGCTCGTTAGCCATCTTGCCATCGAGCCTTGTCATACGGAAAAACTCATAGCAGCACAGACCGCTCATGACAGAAACAAAGATGGCCGTGGGCACGATACCCAAAACCAGGCACAGGATAAAGACAACGGCGTAGACGATACCGGCGGCGGCACGGGTAATAAAGCCCGCCAGCCACGAACCGGTGCCGCTCTTTGCTGCAGGTGCTCCCGCAGCGGCAGCCTTGCGCGCAGGCGCCGCGGAAACTGGCGTCTTGGGAGCAGATGCCTTGGGACGATCGGACACGATTAAGCCTCCTCGGTCTTGCTCAGTCCACCAAACCTACGGTCACGGCCCTGATAGGCCAAAATGGCGTCGACAAGGCCCCAACGATCAAAGTCGGGCCAATAGGTATCGGTGACGTAGAATTCGGAATAAGCCACCTGCCA